>DASRJA010000488.1:0-9084 GCA_035649695.1 Mycobacterium sp.
GTTGCGACCGGTGTCAACCTCGATCCCGACACCGTCGGCCGGCTCGCCCGCGAGGTCGACAACATTCGCTACATCAAGGACACCAGCGCAGACATGGCACAAGCAGGCCAACTAATTCATCGCCATGGTGACGTCATCTCGACCTTCATCGGTTGGGACAGCCTCCTGCTCGCCGCGATAACCGAGGGCGCAGCCGGTGTAATGGCAGGGACCGCCAATGTCATGCCTGCTCAACTTGTTTCGATTCACCGCGCCGTGACAGCAGGTGACCTCAACCGGGCACGACGCGAGTGGGCACAGCTCTATCCGCTGATGGACGCCATCATGTCGGCGCCATTCATCCCCGCCATCAAGACTGCGCTCAATGCTCTCGGGTTCCCCGCCGGCATTCCCCGCAAGCCACTCGCGGAACTCGATGCCGCCACCGCTGCGACGATCTCCAAATTGGCAGCCGAATTGCCGCAGTTCTCCGCATCTGCGTAATCAATCACCCTGCGGCCCAGAGCGTTTCGCCGATCCTGAGATTATGTCAGCTGCACAAAGTTACCTGGTCTCAACACAGTTGGAACTTATCGCAGTTGGCCCTGCTCAATGAATCGGTGATTCGCTCGGTCTAGTTGTTGCATTTGTTTCGACACGCTCACTGAAGATGTCGCAATTGGAACCAGCATGGTGCTTAAGTTGACATCGTGACTGCTGCGGCAGCTGCCAATCACTGGGCTCGCGCGGCGGCCGAGTCGGCCTCGGTGTTCTATCGACCGGAGGCGAGCTCTTGTGAGGTTGCGTTGCCGCGACCTCGGCGGCTGCGGTCGCTTTCGACTGCGCCGCGCCGTACCGAGGCGTTCGGTCCTTTCGGGGTCAGCGGAACTAAGAAGTTGTTTTGCGTTTGCGCAAAAGATAGTTCCAGTACAGTACCGTTTCGCCAGCGTCCTGGAACCCCAACGTCTTTTCGGACGACTCGATGGTGAAGCCCGCCTTGCGGATAACAGGCACGAACTCTTTTCTGTAGTACGATTTAAGATCCACGTCGGCACAAAACTTGCTCTTGTAAGGCACTGTGAGGCCGAAAACGCCACCGTCGACAAGTTTGTTGCGTACCTGTCGAAACAGCACACCGGGATAGATAATGTACTCCATCACACCAATCATCACGACTGCGTCAAACGAGTGATCTTCGACGCGCCAGGGCGATTCCAAATCCTGCTGTATGACCTTCTTATACGGCAGCTTCCGCGCTCGACGGATCATTGCGCTGGTGCCGTCGATGCCTGTCACGTCGTAACCCTTCTCGAAAAACAGCAGTGAACTGAGTCCTGTGCCGCAGCCGAGATCGAGAATGTTGGCTTGTTTGTGCCCGAGCGCATTGATTACCAATTGCGGCACCTTCAAATACGCCGTGTATTCCATATCATCTCGCAATTCACGGTCATACGTTTTGGCAAGACGCGAATATATTGCGTTCACTGTTGTCAGCCTCATCGATGGGGATGATATCCCGGCGTAAAGCCTGCCGCTCGACACCACGCCATGGTCGGCGCAGCAGCATATCCAGCTGTTAACTCCCGAAGCATGTTGCAGGGCAGTTCCTTCGGAATCGACTGATCTAGGCGCGCGCCCGAACGTCCCGGTAGGAACGAATCCGCCGGGCCGTTCGTGTCGACATTCGCAGTGGCATCGACCAGGGCGGCTTTGACTGCCGTATTCGTGCAATCTGACCCAAGGCATCCAGGGAGGGACGTAGGAGCAAAGCGAGCAGGCCGGAACTCGGGCTGCTGAGCGGAGCGCGACCGCGGCCGCAAATGCCGAGATGAATGATGGACAGCAGAAACGTAGCGCGGCCGCAACTAAGCGTGCGCAGGCATACCGAATTGAAGCGTTCGTCGAGGACGAAAAGCCTACCGCCAACATGATCCGTCGAACTCATCGTGAAGCTTACGCGTGGCATTGGAACCGCTTAGTACTCAACCCGACGGCCTGAACGAAACCTCACCGCCGTCGACGATTAGTCGCACTTGTCGTGCCGCTCGACCGCGAAGCCGATATTTTTATGCTGGGCGGCGCCACGGTGACATAGGGTCAACTGGTCGGGGCAGCGCTCAAGAACACCAAACGGAATCTGCCGATTTGTATCTCGTCACCGTTGGCCAGGATCGCTGATTCGACAGGTCGACGGTTGACATAG
Source organism: Mycobacterium sp. (assembly GCA_035649695.1). Lineage (GTDB taxonomy): Bacteria > Actinomycetota > Actinomycetes > Mycobacteriales > Mycobacteriaceae > Mycobacterium. The sequence continues at coordinate 2,183 of DASRJA010000488.1, forward strand.
GTTTTGTTGAGGCTGCCGGTGTCCACGACCCGGTGTTGTCTGTCTTCGATTCGAAACTCGGCGTGTCGTCGGCTGACGGTTATGTCGTCGAGGAGGATGTCGCTGCCCGGAAGTCGTCCGGCGGTTGTGAGGGGTCGATTCAACAAGAAGCGGGCTCCAGCGTTGCGTCCGCGTTGGACGACAAGCAGTGCCGAGCCGGTGGGTAGCTCCTCAGGCGCCATCTCGGGCTCGGCCGCACCGGACGGAGTTTCGAGCTCATCGTCCAGGTCGAAGGGAAAAGCCGAAGTTGCTTGCCCGCTGCCGTCATCGGCGTTCTGTTGGTGTTGGTCGTCACGAGAGCTCACGCGCGTCCGACCTCCTACTCGTCGTGTTACCGCGCGGCACCCAGATGGTCGCATTGAATGACTACCCCGGCGCGGACGTTGCCAACCAGCAGAAAGCCCGTTTGGGGCAGGGACGTGTACTTCACGAGAGCGGTACCTGCGAAGGGTGTGGTCGACTTGTGCTCACACCTGGAGGTTCATTATCCGTCGGTGACCCTATCGCGCAGCTGCGCGAGCGCCTGGGCGAGCAGACGCGAGATATGCATCTGTGACACCCCGATCCGGGTGGCGATCTGGCTCTGGGTCAGCGACTCGAAAAAGCGCATCACAAGTACTGCACGAACGCAGGGCGACAGTGCCTCGATAAGTGGCCGAACACACTGGCGATCCTCGATCAGAGCGAAATTGCTGTCGAGAGCACCAACCGTTGCCACGAGCGGAACGGGATCGCCACCGGTCTTGTCGTCTAGTGGCTTGTCCAACGACAACGCCGAATAGGCGCGCCCGGCGAGACTGGCTTCAACCACCTCGTCGCGGGACAATCCGAGATGACTGGCCAGTCCCGCTCACGGTCGGTGCGCGTCCTCGTAGCTGATGCCCTGCGAGTCGAAGACGACGGTCGCCTGGTACATATCGATCTGCACCTGGCTCATAGCGGGCGGGTCAGTGAGCCGCAGCGCCGTATTCTCAGCGACCTGGCGTCAGGACTGCGCGCTCGCAATGTCGCGGTCAACACCATCACAAGCGATGACGATCGCCCGCCGGAGCCGCAGATGATCTCGGCGCTCAAGGCATACGTAATGCTTTGGTTTCGAAGCAAGCCGGCCAAATCACCGATCACACTTTCATGCTGGGCGCGGATTTGGCGTCAGTCGCTACGACCCCCTGATTGCCTCAGCGCACGCCCGCGTTCGACATCCTTATCCTCCGCGGCGGCGTTCTTGTCGACGACCCGGGTGTCCTTGAGAGGTAACCGAATATCCTCCTCGGCGGGTATCCCGGCTTGCAGCTGGCGAGCACGCTCTAGCTCGGCGTCTAATTCGGCGCCAAAGAGCAACGCCAAGTTGGTGATCCACAGCCACAGCAAGAACACGATGACCCCGCCGAGCGTGCCGTAAGTCTTGTTGTAACTACTGAAATTGGCCACATATACGCCAAACAGCACCGACGCGATCATCCACGCCAGGATCGCGACCGCGGCGCCGACGCTGATCCAGCGGAACCTCGGCTGCTTGACGTTCGGCGTCACGTAATACAACATCGCGACAGCGAAGATGACCAGCGCGAGAATCACCGGCCACCGAGCGATCGTCCACGCAGTGACCAAAGCTTCGCCGACCCCGAGGGCGTCGCCGACCGCCGTGGCCACCGGACCGCTTATCGCGAGCATCACGGCGGCGGCCGCGACCGTCACCAGGCCGGCCAGGGTCAGCAACAGTTGGACCGGACGCAGCTTCCACACCGGCCGGCCCTCGTTGATCTCATAGATTCGGTTCATCGCCCGCCCGAACGCGCCGACGTATCCCGATGCCGACCACAATGCCCCTGCCACGCCGACCACCAGAGCCAAACCCGCCGTTGGCGATTGGACAAGTTGGCCGATCGGCTCGCGCAGCGTGTCGACCACCTGCGCGGGCAACAGATCGTCCGCGATGCCGAGCACCGCCTCGGTGGTGCTGCGGCCCCGCCCGAAGACCCCAAGCAAAGACACCACCACGAGAAGCGCGGGAAACAGCGACATCACCGCGTAGTAGGTGAGCGCCGCGGCCAGGTCCATGCACTGGTCCTGAGTGAACTCGCGGGCCGTCTTGCGAAGCACATACAACCGTGACGATCCGGTGAGATCGGTGGGCGAATCAGGTTTACGCGGATCGTCCGGGTCGGGCGCACAAGTTTCGGTGTCGGTGTGAGCACTAGCCATACCGGTCGATACCCGATGCACCGCCGGCCCAACCGCAACGGCCGCGACCTAGGAAGGTGGCGTTCTGGATTGCTGAGCGATGCACATCAGATGCGCCTCACGGTTCGAGCCGATGCGGCGCCCGCTGCCAAGGAGACTTCTCGATGGATTCACTGACCACCGTCATTCGCAACTGGTGGAGATACGCTCCGACTTCGACTTGAGTGGCCGGCGGATTGGAACGCACTAAGGTGACTGGGTAGTTGTTGATTCGTCATCCAGAAGTCTGCTATGCCCTTGACCGCTCGTGCCTCCGCGAAACTCGCGGAACGCGTCGTCGAGTGTGGGATAGAGCGTCAGGATGCGGTTGATTCCGAGCAGCCGGATCGGTCTGCTGGTGGCGGGCCCGTCAGCGACGATCCCGAATCGCACTGACATCGCATCAGCCACGTAGTGAGCTGACACCAGAACGCTCATTCCGACCGAGGCGAGGAAGTCCACGTCCGTGAGGTCGACAATGAGTCCGGTTGGCGCCTGGCCGAGCGCCTCACAGATCGCCTCGGAGAGTTGTGGTGCGCTAAGTATGTCGACCGTTTCACGAACCGACAGCACCACGACCCGGTTGCTCCACCTTTTCCGCACTTCGAAACCGTGTTGGTGTGCGGATGCGGCGGAATGGGTTGATTCGGTGACGTGATCGACCATGGTGGAACCCCTTTTCGATCATTCCAAGGAGCGATCATGGCTGTAGGCGTTTCCGAGTCCCACCGCCATGTGCGTGGAAGTCAGTCCGGTCGAGCGGTTGTTGAGCTGATCCCAGTCAACACCCCTAGGGAGGATGTGATTACACCCCTAGGGAGGTACTTTGAGGTGCATGGCCGCCCGCGGGAACAGTCCGATCACCGTGGCACTGGTGGACGACTATGACGTCGTGGTGATGGGCGTGGCCAAAATGTTCGACCAGTACCGCGACCGCGTGGTTGTCGCCGAACTTGACTCCAATGAGGCTGTCCAGGACGTCGTCGACATCGCTTTGTATGACTCGTTTGCCCAACCCGAATCGGATCACGAAGAGATCGCCGTTCTGGTTGCCAATCCGCGCGCACGCCGAGTCGTGGTGTACACCTGGAACTTTCACCCGGACCTCATCCGCAGTGCCCAGCGACAGGGAGCGCACGGTTACCTATCAAAAACGTTGCCTGCGCGAGAGCTGGTAGCCGCATTGGAGGCAGTACATGCCGGAGAGCGGGTCATCAGTGATGTTCCGGCGCGGGCGCGCAGCGCCGTAGGGCTCGACTGGCCCGGCCGAGGCGAAGGCCTCAGCGATCGAGAGTCGGAGATCCTGGCTCTCATTACCCAGGGCAAGAGCAATGCCGAGGTCGCGACGCTGACATATCTCAGCCCCAACACTGTGAAGTCATACATCCGCACGATCTACCGCAAGATCGGAGTCGGCAGCCGGACCCAGGCTGTGCTGTGGGGTGTGAACCACGGCTTCACTCCCGACCATCACCGCATCGAACATTGGCGAGGTGGTCCCTGAGCCATACCCTCTTGCTCCTACACGGCGAGGCGACCCCGTCGACTATCCGCAGACGATCCTCGAACTTGCTGTCGCGCTGGCGTTCTCGACCGCGGTGCCTACACGCTCCACTTTTATGGCCGATCAATTCGGAAGGCCGACCCACTGAGACGGTCGGTGCAGCGGTAATGGCGCTCAGGGCAGCCGGCGCGATGAGATCAGCCCCTCGGGCGGGCCTACCCGCTAGGTGCCAGCTATGACGGTTGGGGCACCAATTTTGCGGTGTTCAGCGAGGTGGCGGAGTGCGTCGAGCTGTGTCTGTTCGATGACGACGGCACCGAGACTCGGATCAGGCTGCCTGAGGTGGGCAGCTTCGTGTGGCACGGCTTCTTACCAGTGTCGATCCTGGTCAGCGCTACGGCTGCCGGGTGTGCGGCCCGCACGATCCGGCCGCGGGGCAGCGCTGCAATCCGAACAAGTTGCTGGTCGACGCGTATGCCAAAGCGATCGAGGGCGACTCTCAACCAGTTTGGATTGCAATCCATTGCGACGCCCAGAACGGAGGAAGTTTCGGCTGGCCGAACAGCCCCCCGAGTTCCGTGCCCGTTGATTCGCGGTGCCCCTACTGCGCCGGGGCCGCTGAGAGCCCTTAAGTTGGCTCGCTCGGGTTGGGGCGGGACGGCGTCCCGTCGCCGTCGCGCGTAATGAGGCCACGGTTCTCGAATTCGTGCAGCCAGCCTTCCATTGGCCACCAGCCCCATCGCGAATAGAAGACCACTGCGTTACGGAGGATGTCGTCGAGGTGCTCGGTCGGCGGGTTCGAGACGTGATGGTATTGGTGGAAGGAGTCGGCGCCGCCCACCCACCGCATCGTTACGTTGGCGGCGGCCGCGCACTGCGCGAAATCGGTGTCCTCACCGCCGTATCCGCAATAGAGCTCGCAGAATCCGCCGATGCGATTCCAGGTGGTGGCGTTCGCCGCGAACGACAGCGACCAGAACAATTCGTAGTCGGTGTTGGCGACGATGTCGGTACTCCGCGGGGCAGGGCGGGCTGGGTGCGGGTTCACCTGACTCGGTAGTTGGCCCAACGGGTAGCCCTGTGGCCCTGGGGGCGGCAGGTAGGTGACGGGACCGCACAGCAGTGCCTGCGCGTGCTCCGGTTGCGCGGCGGCGTCGTGATAGCGGCCGATCAGCGCGGTGCCGGGGATGCAATCCACGTCCAGAAACACCATTAGATCCGCGCCGAGGTTCAAGGCCGCCGCCGCTCCGATGTTGCGACCGCCCGCCACTGGGAGCCCGCCGTTTGCGCTTCCGCACTCGATGAGAATTGCGGGAGAGCCGGTCGCTGCCACCACGTTTCGAATCGTCGGATCGCCGAGCGCGATTACTACGTGTATATCGGCAGGCCGGACGCTGAGTTCCAAGCCACGGATCTGTCGACGCAGGTGGTCATGTCGGCCGTGCACCGTGGTGATTACCGCCGTCTTCATTTGGGCGGCCGCCCTGCGTAACGTTGGGCCGTCTGCTCGATCGCGTCCGCTGCGCGAGCGGCCGCGCCCCGTACTTCCCAGCGTCGCCATCTCACTGGCTCGCGGGCTCGAGCGTGTGTCAATAGCGCGGGCCATGCGCGTTGGTCGGGCCATCGCTGGGTTACCACCGCGAGCCGGAATTGGCGCAGCACGCGGGCAGTGGCTCGTTGCTCGTCGAATGGGCGGGCCTGCGGGATGATCACCGCGGGGCGTTCCGCTGCGGCGATGTCGGCGATACAGCTTTGGCCCGCATGACTGACAATGACGTCGGCGTCGCAGATCTGCGGCCACGGGTCGTCGGTCCAGTCGTCGTCCGACGCGCCGAGCTTCGTCCAAGTCGTGTTTTTCTGATCCGCCGCTACCTCCTCGAGCGCGGCTTGGGCGCCGTCGAAACTACCTGCTCCACCTAAAACCAACACCCTTGTCGGGGAGGAAGATTCATGGTCGCCGCGAGCCGTGCCCGTAGCGGGGACCTCGCGGCCGTCAAAGCGGCTCACCCCTCCGACGAAACTGGTCTTGTCCTCGTAGGAGCGCAGCCACGCTGGCACGCACAGCTGCTTCGGCCATGTCGCGATAATGTGATCGGCGAGCCGGTGCACCAACAGATGAGGCGCGTCAATTCGCTTGCCGGGCAAGGCCATCACGATTACCGGGACGCTAAGCAAACGAACGAGAACGGCCACCTCAACGGACACGTCGACGACGATAGCTTCGGGTCGAGCATGGGCCACCCACCGCGCGATCGCGTCCATCCTGGACGCGAGGCCCGGGTCGTGGTGCGGAACCCAGTGCAAGGCGCCGTGGGCGGTCGGCTCACTGACGTGTGCCGCGCTGTCATCGCGGGGCAGCCTTACCACGTCCGTGAACCGATGTGGTTTTGGCACATCCCGGCTGGTCAGCAACGTGACCGGACGGCGCATCTGCGCGCAGATGCTTATGGCCCGGGCCAGATGCCCGAAACCGTCATGGTGCACGTAGTAGCCGATCATCGTTTCTGTCCCTGGGTCCTTGCATCATCTGGCGGTACAGGCTCAGGTACCGATTCAGCGTCGCCGTCGAGGAGCACCGCAGGCGCGCATGCTGGTGAATGTCGTTGCGCGAGAGCTTGATCGACTCCGGTATTGCCGCCGCCATCGCCGCCACATCACCAGGCGGTACCAGACGCCCCGCGTGCGGGGCGACTAGTTCCGGGATACCGCCACGGTCGAACGCGACGACCGGGGTGCCGCACGCCATCGCTTCAGCGACCACCAGTCCATACGGCTCGTCCCACATGGGAGTAACGAGCGCGGCCGCGGCCGCGCCGACGAGACGGGCCAATTCGTTTTGGCTCAGATGTCCGGCATAGTAGATTTCGTCGCGCAGTTGGGGGGCCACTTCGTCGGCGAAGTACGACTGGTCCGAGATCGGTCCAGCCAGCACCAGCGGCATTCCGGCGCGCCGGGCCGCGGCGATCGCCACGTGCGTGCCCTTTTCGGGCGTGATACGGCCGAACCAGACCAAGTGCGGCCCGCCCGGCCCGACCGGCCAACGGCGAGTGTCGATTCCGTTTGGCACGACGGTGATTTCGCCTACGACACCCTGCCATGCTGCAGCGGTGTGCCTGCTGACCGCCGCCAGCGTCGT
>DASRJA010000489.1:0-2550 GCA_035649695.1 Mycobacterium sp.
GATGGCGCGTACCACTCCGCGCCGGACACCCCGGTGAGATCGAGCCCGGCGACCTCAGAGCGAGGCGCGACGGTGCGCAGGAGCAGCCCGCCCGCTCGGCCGTTGCCCTCCCCGGAACTGATAGATGTGGTTGTTGTCGGCGTTGAGAGGGGCCAGCCGATACGCCAGTCCTGGTGTCTCGACGCGCTGGTGCGCGGCAAGAAGTAATGTGGGCGGCCCATGGACTGGGCCTTTCTCGCCGCTGCAGGTGTGCTCGGAGGGCTCACTGGCAGCATCGCGGGCCTGGCGTCGGTGGCCACCTACCCCGCGCTTCTGCTCGTGGGTCTCCCGCCCCTGACGGCCAACGTCACCAACACCGTCGCTCTGGTGTTCAACGGCATCGGATCGATCTGGGGCTCGCGGCCCGAACTCGAGGGCCAGCGCAAATGGATCAAGCGGATCGCTCCCGCGGCAGCGGTTGGTGGTGCGGTCGGCGCGACACTGCTGCTGTCGACTCCCGCGGAGGGCTTCGAAAGGATCGTGCCCATCCTACTAGGCCTGGCCTCGGTCGCGATTCTGCTGCCGAGTGCAAGCCGGCAGGAAGCGAGAGTTGCTCACCATCAACGACATACCGTCAAAGTCAGGTTGGAAGCGGCCGCCATCTTCCTGATCTGTATCTACGGCGGCTATTTCGGAGCGGCGGCAGGTGTGCTTCTGCTTGCGCTGCTGTTGCGCGCCGGCGGTGCGACGCTCGCTCACGCCAATGCCGGCAAGAACGTGATCCTCGGCGTCGCGAATGGCGTTGCGGCGCTGATCTTTGCGTTCTTCGCGCCAGTTAACTGGCCAGCGGTCCTCGCCGTCGGCATCGGTTGCCTCGTTGGCTCGCGACTCGGCCCGATCGTGGTTCGCCACGCGCCCGCGACGCCGCTACGCATCGTGATCGGCGCCGCTGGCGTCGCGCTCGCCGTCAAACTCGGCATCGACGCGTACGCCTAGCGGCCTAACGCAATTCGACGGTCATCCGCGATGACAGCTCTTCCAACCCGATGCCGAATGTCTCGCGCACCCTGACACCCGCATCCGTGTCGATATCGAAGGTTGCATAGTCGGTGTACACCCGGCGCACACACCGCACCCCGGTCAACGGGTAGGTGCACGCAGGCACCAGTTTGGCGGCGCCGTCCTTGGCGAACAGATTCATCATCACGAAGACGTTTTTCGCGCCGATCGCCAGATCCATTGCACCGCCCACCGCGGGGATGGCATCCGGCGCACCGGTGTGCCAGTTGGCCAGGTCCCCCTGCTCGGACACCTGGAAGGCGCCGAGCACACACACATCGAGGTGCCCGCCGCGCATCATCGCGAACGAGTCCGCGTGATGAAAGTAGGACGCGCCAGGGGTTTCGGTGACCGCGACCTTGCCTGCGTTGATCAGATCGGGGTCGGCGTCAGCGCCGACCGCCGCACCACCCATGCCGAGCATGCCGTTCTCTGTGTGCAGCACGACACCGGCTTCAGGTCGCAGATAGTTGGCGATCAACGTCGGCTGGCCGATGCCGAGGTTGACATACGATCCCGCCGGGATGTCGCGCGCGATCCTGGCTGCCAGCTCATCGCGATCCAACGGTCCGCGATCGGTGTTTTCGGTACGACGTTCGGTCGTGGTCATCGGCTCACCTCGAGGATTCGGTCGACGAAAATGCCCGGCGTGACCACGGTTTCAGGATCGATCTGACCGACGTCGACCACTCTGGAGACCTCGGCAATCGTCAGCGCGGCAGCCGTGGCCATCACCGGCCCGAAGTTGCGGGCGGTCTTGCGATACAACAGGTTTCCCGCGCGGTCTCCGATGTGGGCACCTATTAACGCGACGTCGCCGCGGATCGGGTACTCGAGCACATAATCGCGGCCGTCGATAGTCCGCAGCTCCTTGCCTTCTGCGAGAGGTGTACCAACGCCCGTCGGGCAGAAGAACGCCCCGATGCCCGCTCCAGCCGCCCGCATGCGCTCGGCCAGGTTGCCCTGCGGCACCACCTCGAGCGCGACCTTGCCCGCGCGGTAAAGGCCATCGAATACGTAGGAATCCGATTGACGGGGAAAGGAGCAGATCACTTTGCGGACTCGGCCCGCCGCCAACAGTGCGGCAAGGCCGGTGTCACCGTTGCCCGCGTTGTTGCTGACGATGGTCAGATCGGTGGCACCCTGCGCGATGAGCGCGTCGATCAGCGTGGTGGGCATACCGGCCATCCCGAACCCACCGACGAGAACCGTTGCCCCGTCGGGGATTCCCGCGACCGCCTCATCGGCGGTATCGCAGATCGAGGTGCGGGTCACTTGCCTGCCTCCTGTGCGTCATAGTCGGCGAGCACGCCGCTGGCGATCCGGAATGCGGTATTGGCATCCGGCACACCGCAATAGATGGCCGTCTGCAGAATCACTTCCTTGATCTCGTCGTTGGTCAGCCCGTTGCGCCGCGCGGCGCGCACATGCATGGCCAGCTCCTCGTCGTGACCACGCGCGATCAACGCCGTCAAGGTGATCAGCGACCGGCTGCGGCGATCGAGCCCGGGA
>DASRJA010000490.1:0-5803 GCA_035649695.1 Mycobacterium sp.
CTCGGCCAGCGCCGCCAAGGTCGAGCGCGTCTGCGCCATCCTCGACATCAGCCGCAAGCCGGTGACAATGCCGTCTCCCGTCGTGCCGAGCGCCGGCATCACGATGTGGCCCGACTGTTCCCCGCCGAGCGAATACTCGCCTGCCCGTAGCTCTTCGAGCACGTAGCGGTCGCCGACCCCGGTGGTGCGGACCTCGATGCCCGCCGCGCGCATGGCCAGATGCAGGCCGAGGTTGCTCATCACCGTGGCCACCAATGTGTTGGATGCCAGCTCCCCGGCGTCGCGCATCGCGAGCGCAAGGATCACCATGATCGCGTCGCCGTCGATGACCCGTCCGGCGGCGTCCACTGCCAGACACCGGTCAGCATCGCCGTCATGCGCGAGCCCGATGTCGGCGCCGTGCGACGTCACGGCCGCCTGCAGCTGCTCCATGTGTGTAGACCCGCAGCGGTCGTTGATGTTCAGCCCGTTGGGCTCGGCGTTGATCGCGATGACGTTCGCGCCCGCCGCGCGGTATGCCCGCGGCGCAGCGGCGGATGCGGCACCGTGCGCGCAGTCGACGACCACGGTGATCCCGTCGAGCCGCGTGGTGAGCGCCTTGCCGGCGTGGCGCAGGTAGCGATCCAGCGCGTCCTGGGCGTCGACGACACGGCCGATGCCCGCGCCGGTCGGCCGGCTGCCCGGGCCCTGGTAGACGAGCTCTTCGATGCGATCCTCTGCGGCGTCGTCGAGCTTGTGTCCGCCCGGCCCGAAGATCTTGATGCCGTTGTCCGGCATCGGGTTGTGCGACGCCGAGATCATCACGCCAAAGTCGGCGTCGTATGCGCTGGTCAGGTACGCCACCGCCGGCGTCGGCAGAACACCGACGCGCAGCGCGTCGACCCCTTCACTGGTCACGCCGGCGATCACCGCCGCCTCGAGCATCTCGCTGCTGGCCCGCGGATCGCGGCCGACCACGGCTATGCGACGACCGCCGTGAGCTGCTCTGCCGACCCGCGCCGCGGCGGAACCCAGTGCCAGCGCCAGTTCGGCAGTCAGATCTCGATTCGCGACCCCACGGACACCGTCGGTGCCGAACATCCGACCCATGCGGACAAACTTCTCACAATTCGGCCGACGAAACACAACCGACGAGGTGATCGGCTATCCCCCAGCCGAACTGGTACCCGATCGAGACCCAGACAAGCGGCACCGCCCCACGCTTGGCGTAAGGGCGGTGTCGTCGGGGTTAACTAGCGGTTCTGGACTTTATAGTCCTTGGAGGATCCCGATGATCTGTTGGAGCAAGGCGATGACCTGATCCAGCGTCCCTGGCACTCCTGGCCCACCGGCGAGGCTGCACAACAGGTCGCCGAGTATGCCACCGCCTGGGGTCGCCGTGATAACCAAATGAACTTGGTCTAGATGGACGTTCAGGCCTAGCAGGCTCAGGTCGAGCGGCCCGAGCGTCAGGTTGAGGACCTGACATGTTGCCTGCTGGACGTCGGCGACGGGCATCGCAGCGTTGGTCGCGGGGACGGGCTTAGGCGGTCCAGGTTGGCCGGGTCCGCCTGTGAGTTGACCGGTCACTGTGCCGAGGATGTCCGCGCCCTTTGGAGCGTCCGGATCGAGCTGGGCACCGGTAGCCGTAAAGGTACCGGTGAATTTCTCTCCGTTAGGACCGGTACCAGTCACCTGCACGGTGTTCTTGGCGCCCGCGCCAGGTGGCGCGGCCGTTGCGGTGCTCGCCGTGCCGAGCGCGCCGACGAGGGCGATCATCGCGACGCTCACCACTAGGGCGAGCAGTCGCATTAGACGTGACGTCATGCGGATACTCCTCTTCTAATATCGAGGAAGCAGTGATCCGGCCCCCCGACCAGCTCCATGACGTCGCGCCGGAGGCGGGAATGGCCCGCCCTGCGCCGAAGGCACCCCTGCTTCCTCGGGGTTTCTTTCCTCGATCAGAGGGCAGTTCAAACCAAAAGTTAGCGAGAAAATTAGACGGGTTTGCCATTACGGCCTTAAGCTAATTAGCTATAGCGTTAATAATTTGCTACAAATCCGCAGATCAGCCCATCTACTAGTACGTCGCTGCTCCCCGCCAGAGGTTACTGGTTCGACTGAAAAATTTCTTCGGCGTCAACACAAGGTGTACATGAAACGAAGTGCGCGCATTCACCCAGCGAGGCCGAAGACGAAGCACCGCCCGCATCCGACCGATACGGGCGGCGAGCTTAGTCGTTGACCGAGAACTACCGCGAGGTAGTGGTCGTCGAACTCGACGGCATCGTTGAGGCGGGGCTCTGACCCGGGACGTTCTCCGAGTCAACCGCGCCGTTCTGAGCGAACGTGAAGGTCAGACCGCCGTCAACGCCCGCGCATGTGCTGGGCACCGGCGTGCCGTTGACGTCGAGCGCCTGAAGCGCCTCCGCGGTGATCCCGGCGTTGGGGCACGCAGAGGTGGCGAGCGCCTGCGCGCTCGTCAGCGACACGTCCTGGAGGACGCCGACCTGCTGGCCGCCGGCCGTCACGGTGACGTTGACCTTGCCGTCATTGACAACCGATTCGGCCGGTGGAGCTGCGTGCGCGAGGCCAAAGCCGCCCGCGGCCAGCAGCGCTCCACCCAGTACGGCGCCAGCCGACGCAAGCTTCACGCGGTTCTGCATCAGTTATTCCCTTTCTGTCAGGAAGCATTGATCCGGCCCACGACGTGCATAGCAGTCACCGGTGGCAGGGTCTGCCTGCCTGGCTCGAAAAGGTGCCCGTGCTTCCGGCGGAGGGACTTCCACGTTCGACGGTGAACTCAAACCAAATTTAAGAATTGGAAGACAATTCACGCCTACCGTATCGACTCACTAATTAGCCATCGCACCAATGCCTTTGGCGTCGACGCACTAAAGGACGTTCCATGCCCGCGAATAAAAGTTACTGGGTGCTTCGCAAAAATCTGCGTCCCAACGCAATTCTGTCCAGAAAGCGAAACGCCGGGCGTGCGTATCGCACACCCGGCGTTTCGATAGATCGATCAGCGCTTGCTGTACTGAGGCGCCTTGCGGGCCTTCTTGAGGCCGTACTTCTTGCGCTCGATGGCCCGCGGGTCGCGGGTCAGGAAGCCGGCCTTCTTCAGCGCGGGCCGGTCCTCGGGCTGCACCAGGATCAGAGCCCGCGCGATGGCCAGGCGCAGCGCGCCGGCCTGACCGGACGGGCCGCCGCCATCGAGGTGGGCATAGATGTCGAAGCTCTCCAGCCGGTCCACGGTCACCAGCGGAGCCTTGATGAGCTGCTGGTGGACCTTGTTCGGGAAGTAGGCCTCGAGGGTGCGGCCGTCCAGGTGGAACTGGCCGGTGCCGGGCACCAGGCGCACCCGCACCACGGCCTCCTTGCGGCGACCGACGGTCTGAATGGGACGGTCGATGACCACGGGTTCGCGCGGAGCGGCCTCGGTCTCGGTCTCGGTCTCGACGACGGTCTCGGTGGTCGTCTCTACGGTCTCGGTCACTGGGCCACCTGCTTGATCTCGTACGGCTCCGGCTTCTGGGCGGTGTGCGGATGGTCGGGCCCGACATAGACCTTCAACTTCTTCTGGATCTGACGGCCGAGCTTGGTGTGCGGAATCATGCCGAGGATCGCCCTCTCGACGACCCGGTCGGCGTGCTTCTCCATCTCGTCACCGAGCGCACGCTTGCGCAGACCGCCGGGATAACCCGAGTGGCGGTAGGCGTACTTGTTCTGGAGCTTGTCGCCGCTGATGGCGACCTTGTCTGCATTGATGACGATGACGAAGTCGCCACCGTCGACATTCGGCGTGAATGTCGGCTTGTGCTTGCCGCGCAGCAGATTCGCAGCCGCGACGGCGAGCCGGCCGAGCACCACGTCGGTGGCGTCGATGACGTACCACGACCGCGTGGTGTCACCCGCCTTCGGCGTGTATGTAGGCACAGCGTCTACCTTCTCTTCTCGGGTTGGATCCCGGTGTGACCCGGGTGCCGGTCAGGCGTTCACGGCAGGGTGATTCTCGGCGACCGACGTTGACCCGAGGACCCGTGCATACCGCACGCCAACGACGCAGCTTACCTGCGGGTGTCCTCGCAGGTCAAAACGCGTTCATTGAGGGCTAACCGGCCAAGTTCAGGACGAAGTTCGCATCGGTCAGATTGGGGACACCCGCGACCAACTGGACGGTGCCGTCGCCGCTGGCGTTCTGGTACATCCCGGTGCCGCCGACGATCGATAGCGGCACCGTCTCGTTGCGGACGAACAGGGCGGCCGTGTCGACCACACCCTGGACCACGATCTGGCCACCGGCGAGGTTGAATGTGCCGTTGCACGACGTCTGGCCAGACTTGTCGTTGCCGGTAATCGTGGTGCAACTGCCGCCGGTTGTGCCCAGGAGCATGCCACCGGCGCGGTCGAACACATCGCCTGCAAAGACGAATTGATCGCCCGGGCCTGGTCCCGGCCCGCCGAGGTCCGCCTGGTGTTGCACGGTGTCGTGCTCGAAGAGAGCCAGCGTGGTGTCGGCGGCCGCAGTCGGCGCCGACGCGATCCCCGCAGAGCTTGCCACGGCAACAGCTAGAGCAAGTTTTGCGTAGTTATTCATATCGCCCCCCGATATTGCGAATTAGCTGAAACGTACGCCTTACGAGTCCCAGATGGGCCCGAATGCGGGGATCCCGCGGCTCTCGAGACCGTGCACCACCTGCCACGTCACGGTTCGGTTGGCGATGCACACGACAGCCTCGGCGCCCGATTCGAGGTAGGCGGAGTACGCCAGCTGCAGGACATCGGGCTTCCCGCGCTCACCGGTGTCCCAGAAGGTCGCGTCGGGATGGGCCGCCTCGATCTCGTCTACGAGCTGGTCGCCGTAGGTGCGGCGGGGATTCTTGGTGACCCAGACCAGCCGCGCGGGGACGGAAGTGTCGAGAAGATGCCCCAGCATGGGGCCGATCCCGCTGCCGGTGGCGACGAGAACGACTTTCGTGAACAGCTTCCGGACATTGGCCACGCCCATCGTGGGGATGCCGCGCACCCATATATGTGACGGCGGCTCGTCGACGAACGCAGCGGTCCAGTCGCCCGCGCGGGAGACGACCATGCGGTAGCCGGCAGCGCCCGGGGCAGCGGGCACGTTGGCGAAGTGATGCCAACCGACGAATGGGTGACGACTGATCGGCCTGGTGGTCCCGATTCCCGGGGTGACGCCGTGGTCGAGCCGCAGGATCACTGCATGCGTCGACGGTCGCACGTAGCTGATCGGCACCCGGCGCAGGAGCAGCCACGGCCAGATCGCCAATCCTGCGGTCAGCGCAACCAGCCAGAAGGACGGCGCTGCCAGGAGCGCGGCACCGAAGGATTGGTCGCCGCGGTGGACATTGACAAACAGCATCGTGTTGACCCACACCAGCAGCAGCGCGACCCAGCCACAGAACCGGTGGGTCACCTCGAAGCGGTCGTGCTGCGCGGCGCGCAGTCGCGGCAGCGCCATGACGATCATGACGGCGAAGGCGGTGACGATAGTGGCGGCGAGCACCACGTGGGCGTGAGAGACCGTGCCGCCGCCGGCAATCGCGTCGTGCAGGAGTGACCCGACGAGGACCAGGTACCACAAGGTTCCGGCCACCGCGCTGCCGACGTGCACGCCACCGAAGTGGTAGTACTTGCCGAGCATCCATCTGATGCGCAGCGGCCACCAGGTCGGGGGCCGAGTCACCAACCAGGCGAGCGCATTGATGGCGTATTGCTGCCGAACCAGAACGGCCACAGCGAGATTCAATTGCGCGGCCATTGCGACGGCGCGCAGATCGGTGCCCGCGCTCGTCCACCA
>DASRJA010000491.1:0-10578 GCA_035649695.1 Mycobacterium sp.
CGCGGGCGTCCGGGTGTGCCACGGGTTGACGCGTTGCGGCGTACACCCGCTTGGCGCCTCGAGTCAGGGCTTCCTCTACCAGTGCCCGTCCGATTCCGCGGTTAGCCCCGGTCACCAGAACTGCCTTGTCTGCGATGGTCATGCATCCTCCTAGCTGATGATTTCGAGCTGTCGAAGATGTAGGCGCTGCAACACTGAGAAATTGGTCGCGGATTTTGCGCCCAATTCGCTGCCCCTGCGACGTCGATATTTGAAAGTCGACGAGGAGAGCGAGAGACGTGACGCGAGGGTGGAGTGGTGACACGTGGTGACAACCGACCTGATCGCCAGGGCGCGAGCCGGGGACGGCGACGCGTTCCGAGAGTTGACCGAGCCACACCGTCGAGAGCTGCTGGTGCATTGCTATCGGATGCTCGGCTCGTTCCACGACGCGGAGGACGCCCTGCAGGACGCGTTACTCGCGGCCTGGCAGGCCCTCGATGGATTCGAGGGACGCGCCTCGATCCGCACCTGGCTCTACCGGATCGCCACCAACCGGTGCCTCGACGCGCTTCGCTCGGCGAAGCGACGCCCGGCCAAGGAGTGGGACATCTCCGAGATTGAAATGCCAGAGCCGACTCGACTGGGCGAAATCACGTGGCTGGAACCATTTCCCGATGTGTTCCTCGAGGGCACGCCCGGAACGCCCCTCGGTCCCGAGGCCCGCTACGAGCAGACCGAGGCCATCTCGCTGGCCTACGTGACCGCGCTGCAAGTCCTTCCGGCCCGCCAACGCGCGGTGCTCATCTTGCGTGAGGTGCTCGGATACCACGCCGACGAGGTGGCGGACATGCTGGACTCGACCGTCGACTCGGTCAACAGCGCGCTCAAACGCGCCCGTGCCACGCTGCAGAAGCGCCTAGCGTCGAGCCCCGGGCACGAATCGCCACCCACTCCTGACTCACCCGCCGAGCGGGCGCTGGTGGCAAAATTCGTGCGCGCGTATGAGTCTGGCGATGTCAATGGGTTGGTCGCCTTGCTCACCGCCGATGTCTGCGTGTCTATGCCACCGATCCCGCTCGAATATCAAGGGCGCGACGTCGTGGCCCGCTTCTATGCGAGCGTGTTCCGCAAAGGCGGCAGGTATGACCTCGTGCCGACGCGGGCCAATGATCAGCTGGCGTTCGGGGCGTACCTTCGCACGCCCACCGGCGGAATCCGCCACGGAGCCGGCCTGCTCGTCCTGACCGTCGCTGGCGGCCGGATCTCCGCCCTGACCCGCTTCGACAACGACATGCTCCCGTCGTTCGGGCTGCCGCGATCGCTTCCCGGCTGAGGACCATGGCCTGGACGTCGTAATCGCTCAAGCGGCAACCGTTTTGCCGGTTCGGTATCAGGCGCGCGGTTGTGATGACTGGTAGCGCAGATGCGCGCGGGCGTTGATCTCTTCTTCGTCGAGGAAGGTCATCATCGGCATGTCCGGCGCGCACCACATGAACACCACGAACTTGCTTGCGATGTCGTCGCGCAGGTTCGCGGCCTGATAGTGCACGACGTCGAAACCCGGTTCCCAAAACGCCTCTCCAGCCTTGATCGAGTAGGGCTCCTCGCCTTCAAGCTCAAAGAGGATCTCGCCTTCCAACACATAACCGAACACCGGGCCGGAGTGGCGGTGTGGCCCTGTGCCGGGGTCGCCGGGCGGAATGGTGACAGTGGCGACCATCGCGCACGAGTTCGCGGCGATCATCGGATTCTGGTGCAGCAGAACGTCCAGCGTGTTGGTCGGTGATGGCCCGATCGGCGGCATGTCAGCGACGGTAACGCCGTCGCGTCGGCGAGCGCCGGTCCATTTCTACTCGGAGTACGTGGGCCAAACCGTAGAACTCGCCGGGTCGCAGCCCCGGCAACGAGGTGCAAAGGTGAAGGCATGGCAGAAGAGCCGAGAACCACCCCGCTGATGCCCGATGACTTCGTCGTTCCGACGGAACTTCGATCCACGAGCTTCCGGCTCGAACCGCTCGGCCCGGACCACAACGCCAGAGATCACGAGGCGTGGATGTCGAGCATCGCCCACCTGCAGACCACACCGGGCTTCGAGGATCGGGGCTGGCCGCCCGACGAGGGATTCTCAGCGGAGCGGAACCTCGCCGATCTGGAGGGGCACGCGGACGAATTCGAGCGGCGCGTTGCGTTCGCCTACTCGGTGCTGGATCCCAATTCCGACGATGTCATCGGCTGTGTATACATCGACCCCGGCGACCGGGACGGCAGCGCCAGCGTTAGATCCTGGGTTCGTGCCGACGTGGCCGAGCTCGACGTTCCGTTACGTCGGGCCGTTCGTGACTGGCTGACGGAGTCTTGGCCATTCAACGACATCGAGTACGCAGGCGGGTGAACACCTTTCGGCGCCGGCGATATCAGCCGCGCAACCTGGACGCCGCAGCGGCTATCCGCTCATCCGTCGCCGTCAACGCGACCCGGACATGCTGCGAACCGCGCGGGCCGTAGAACTCGCCTGGCGCCACCAGAATCCCCCGCCGCGCCAGCCACGCCACTGTGTCGCGGCACGGTTCACCGCGGGTCCCCCAAATGTAAAGGCCGGCCTCGGAGTCCTCGACCGTCAGCCCGGCCGATTGCAGCGCAGGCAGCAGTGCCGCCCGTCGCCGCTCATACCGCTCGCGCTGCTCGCGTTCGTGCGCATCGTCGTCGAGCGCCGCAACCATGGCCGCCTGCACCGGCGTCGGCACCATCATCCCCGCGTGTTTACGCACCGCCAGCAGTTCGGCGACCACCGCCGGGTCGCCTGCGACGAACCCCGCGCGGTAGCCGGCCAGCGACGAGGTCTTCGACAGCGAATGCACCGCCAACAATCCGGTGTGGTCGCCGTCGCAGACGTCGGGGTGCAGCACCGAGTACGGCTGGGCGTCCCACCCGAGCCCCAGATAGCACTCATCGGATGCGACCAGCGCGCCGCGTTCGCGGGCCCAACCCACCACCTTGCGGAGATGGTCGACGCCCAACACCTTTCCCGTCGGGTTGCTCGGCGAATTCAGATAGATCAACGCGGGCGACTGCGGGCCGAGCTGCGTCAGCGAATCCGCCAACAGCACCCGAGCGCCTGCCAGTTGAGCGCCGACTTCGTAAGTGGGATAAGCCAGTTCGGGCACCACGATGAGGTCGTCCGGGCCGAGACCGAGGAGCGTCGGCAGCCACGCGATCAACTCCTTGGTCCCGATCACGGGAACCACGGCATCGTCGGCCAGTCCGGTGATGCCGTACCGCCGGCTCAGGGCCGCGACTGCCGACGCGCGCAACGCCGGAGTGCCGGCTGTGGTCGGGTAGCCGGGCGCGGAGCTGGCCGCGGCCAGCGCGTCCCGGATCAGCGGCGCCACCGGATCGACCGGCGTGCCCACCGACAGGTCGACGATGCCGTCGGGGTGCGAGCGGGCGAGCGCGGTGACGTCGGCCAGGGTGTCCCAGGGGAACACCGGCAATAACGCCGAGACGCGCTTACGCAGCTGCGGGCGAGCCGTTAGGAGTCCTCACCTTGAGGCGGGAGATCCTTGACCGACTGCGGATCGTTCTCCGTCAGCCCCACCTTGGAGGCACCGCCGGGCGAGCCCAGTTCGGCGAAGAAGTCGGCGTTGATCTGCGTGTATCCGCTCCACTGATCGGGGACATCATCTTCGTAGTAGATGGCCTCGACTGGGCAGACCGGTTCGCATGCGCCGCAGTCGACGCACTCGTCCGGGTGGATGTACAGCATGCGTGCGCCCTCGTAGATGCAATCGACTGGGCACTCTTCGATACATGCCTTGTCTTTGATGTCGACGCAGGGTTCGGCAATCGTGTACGTCACTGAGGTCTCCTCGATCTCCTGTCAGTGGGGCTGCCGCTCTTTGGTCGGGCCCGCCGAAAAGTCGCTGCAAGTATGCGTTGCGGTTACTTGGTCGCCTGTCTCAGTGTGCCCTAACTTCCACGTCTCCCGGTTAAGGGTTCCGCATGGTTACTGATACTAGACGTTGCACATACAGTGCGCCTAGGGACACCCGCACATGACTCCGCGTTCATGCTGCTCTACGCCCATGTGACGCCGACCACATGGGTTGCGCGCATGTGATCACTTGCGAGCCGGGGCGAAATGACCCGCGTGACGGAACACCGGCGTCGCGTAACGGGTTTTACCGAATACCAAGTACTTAGCTTGTCTACGTCCGACAAAGGAGTCAGAAATGAAGAAATTCGCCCTCAGCGTGGCCGGTGCCGGCGTGTTCGCCGCGGTCACCCTCGGTTTGGCCACCCCGGCCTTCGCGACATCCGACTATGTCGTCCCCGGCCACGACGCCGTTTACTCGTCGCAGACCGACTCCGCGACCATCCGGCCGGTCGACTGCTCGGTGCACGTCACCTCCGGGGGCACCGACGTCAACGTGAACTGGTGCTGACCTGACGGACCCGCGGCCTATGCGCTTCGTTGCAGTGCAACAAGTTGCATAGTGCCGCGGGTTCGCCATATGCTGCCCCGCGTGGCGCTCCCCCACGCGATCCTGGTGTCGCTGTGCGAACAGTCCGGCTCCGGTTATGAGCTGGCCCGCCGGTTCGACCGGTCCATCGGCTACTTCTGGGCGGCCACTCATCAGCAGATCTATCGGACGCTCAAGTCGATGGAGGACGACGGTTGGGTGGTCGTCACGCCCGTCGTGCAGCAGGGCAGGCCGGACAAGAAGGTCTACACCGTCTCGGACGAGGGCCGCGCCGAGCTGGCGCGGTGGATCGCCGAACCGCTGTCTGGCCGCGGCAGCTCCGTTGCCGACAACCGCACCCGGGACATTGCGATCAAGGTTCGCGGCGCCGCCTACGGCGACGTCGATGCCGTGCGAGCACAGGTGGCCTCCCTGCGGTCCGAGCGCGCCGAATTGCTCGACATTTACCGCGGATTCGAGAAGCGGCAGTTTCCCGACCCCGGCGATCTGACTGGCAGCGCGCTGCACCAATACCTGGTGCTGCGCGGCGGTGTCCGCGCGGAGGAAAGCGCCATCGACTGGCTCGATGAAGTGGCAGCAGCATTGAAGGGGGCACCTTGAACTATCCGAAGTTGTTGTCGCCGTTGGACCTTGGCTTTACCACGTTGCGACCGGGTCGTGATGGGTTCGATGCACACGGGTCTCGAGGACCGCGCCCGCGACACCGACCGGCTCGCGGCGTATTTCGCCGAGCGCGCCCGCGGAGGCGTCGGCCTGATCATCACCGGCGGCTATGCGCCGAACCGCACCGGCTGGCTGCTGCCGTTCGCCGCGCAGATGACGTCGTCATCGGATGCCCGCCGGCATCGCCGCATTACCCGCGCCGTGCATGACGCCGACGGCAAGATCCTTCTGCAGATCCTGCACGCGGGTCGCTATGCGTACCACCCGTTTTCGGTGAGCGCATCGTCGATCAAGGCGCCGATCAACCCGTTCCGTCCGCGGGCGTTGCGTGATGTCGATGGCACCATCGACGACTTCGCCCACTGCGCCGAGCTCGCCCGCGAGGCGGGATACGACGGTGTCGAGATCATGGGCAACGAGGGCTACCTGCTCAACCAGTTCCTCGCCCCGCGGACCAACAAGCGCACCGACGCCTGGGCGGCTCGCCGGAGAAACGTCGCCGTTTCCCTGTCGAGATCGTGCGTCGCACCCGCGCCGCGGTCGGCGACGACTTCATCATCTGCTACCGGATGTCAATGGCCGACTACGTCGAGGACGGTCAGAGCTGGGACGAAATCATCGCGCTGGCAACCGAAGTCGAGGCAGCGGGCGCAACGATTATCAACACCGGCATCGGATGGCACGAGGCGCGGGTACCGACCATCGTCACCTCGGTGCCCAACAGCGCGTTCGTCGACATCAGCAATGCGGTGGCCGAACACGTGACGATCCCGGTGGTCGCGTCCAACCGCATCAACATGCCGGAAGCCGCCGAACAGATTCTCGCCGACGGCAACGTGCAGCTGATCTCGATGGCGCGCCCGCTGCTGTCGGACCCGGACTGGATGCTCAAGGTGCAGGCCGACGCCGCCGACGAGATCAACACCTGCATCGCCTGCAACCAGGCCTGCCTGGACCACGCATTCGTGCACAAAACGGTGTCGTGCCTTCTCAATCCGCGAGCGGGCCATGAGACCAAGTTGGTACTCGGTCCGACGCGGCGCACCAAACGCGTGGCCGTGGTGGGCGCGGGACCGGCCGGTCTCGCGACCGCGGTCACCGCTGCACAGCGCGGACACAACGTCACACTGTTCGAAGCGAGCGACGCGCTTGGCGGCCAATTCGATTTGGCGAGAAGGATTCCCGGCAAGGAGGAGTTCAGCGAGACGATCCGCTACTACACGCGGATGCTCGACAAGCACGGCGTCGATGTGCAGCTGCGTACTCGCGCGACGGTCGACGAACTAGCCGGCTTCGACGAGGTCGTGCTGGCGACCGGCGTTTCGCCGCGGATGCCCGCCATCCCCGGCATCGACCATCCGATGGTGCTGTCCTACGCCGAGGCGATCATGGGCAAGCCGGTCGGCAAGTCGGTCGCGGTGGTCGGCGCGGGCGGGGTCGGATTCGACGTCAGTGAGTTCCTGGTGACTGACGAGTCGCCGACGCTGAACCTCAAGGAGTGGAAGGCCGAATGGGGCGCCGCGGATCCGCAGGAGGTGCGTGGCGCGTTGACGACGCCGATCCCGGCGCCGCCTGCGCGTGAGGTGTATCTGCTGCAGCGGACGAAAGGTCCACAGGGCAAGCGGCTCGGCAAGACGTCGGGCTGGGTGCACCGCGCATCGCTGAAAGCCAAAGGCGTGCAGCAGTTGTCCGGCGTGAATTACGAAAGAATCGATGACAACGGGTTGCACATCAGCTTCGGCCCGGATCGCTCCGACCCGTGCCTGCTCGAGGTCGACAACATCGTGATCTGCGCCGGCCAGGACTCGGTACGGGACCTCGAAGAGGGCCTACGCCGAAACGGCATCGAGCCACACGTCATCGGCGGGGCCGCTGTAGCCGCCGAACTCGACGCCAAGCGCGCCATCCGGCAAGGTACCGAGCTGGCGGCCAGGCTTTAGCCTGCCTGGTGCGCCAGCATGCATTCTTACGACTTCGAGCGTCGACGCTTTCTACTGTGACTGCATGACCTGCTTCGCAATCGATGCCACGACCCTGTTACACCTCGTGGCTTGTGGACGACGCGCCGACCCGGCACACCAATTAGTGGCACCGAACTTGATCCGATCGCACGCACTCACGCTGCTGCTACAGAGTGTGCTCCGCGGAGAACTCACCGACGCCGAAGCCCTTGAGCGACACGAGCGCATCACCGAAGTGAAGATTCGCTTGCTGGGCGATCGAGTGTCCCGTCGCACCGCATGGAAGCTGGCTCGTGAGCACGGCTGGGACAGCATTTATGGCGCGGAATACATCGCGATCGCCAAACTGCAAGCCGACCAACTGGTCACCGTTGATCCAGAGCTAACCGCGATGGCGACCGGAATCGTCCCGCTCGCGCCCTTCAACCGCCTAGCTGGCGGCCAACGTTAGGACGAAACTCTTAGGGCGACGGTGTCGAGCTGCTGGGGTTGCCCGGGCACGACAAGTCAACGAAAACCGTCTGGAACTCGCCGTCAGCTAGGGGTTCACTCACCACCGGGTGAATGCCCAGCACCTGGCAATGTCTCTTATGGGTTTCGTCCATGTAGGCGATATCCCGGTCGAGGCCATTGAGCATGACGGTGTAGCCCCAGTCCTGGAGCTGCTCGATGACGTCGCCGGCGTACGTCCCGAGATTCATGACGTTCTCGGCGTGCGCGACACCGCCCACGAACATCCCGCCGGCAGCGAGGGATGTCGCCAAGAGCACCTTTCCGACCATCGGAGTTCCCCCTTGAACTCGACCTGAACTGAAGGTGAATACAAGGTTAACGCCTGCGTCAATTTGGTACTAGCGCGATGCCACGGGGAATGAATTCGGACTACGGTCCGTTTAGTCCGTGGAAGGCGTCGGGAAGGCCGACGCCCCTAGGTGAAAGAGACATCGTTATGACCTCAACCTTCGATGCGACCGGAACCACCCAGCTCAGCGCCGGCACGTGGGCCATCGATCCGGTTCACTCGTCGATCGGCTTTTCGGTACGCCATCTGATGGTGAGCAAGGTGCGCGGCAATTTCGAGAAGTTCAGTGGTGCGATCGTCGTCGCCGAAGACGGCACGCCGTCGGTGACGGCTGAGATCGCCGTCGACTCGATCCACACCAACAACGAGCAGCGCGACGGCCATATCAAGTCGGCCGATTTCTTCGAGGTCGAAAAGTACCCCACTGCGACGTTCCGGTCGACCGGCGTGCGCGGCAACGGCGACAACTATGTGGTCGACGGTGAGTTCACGCTTAAGGGCGTCACCAAGCCGGTTAGCCTGGATCTCGAGTTCAACGGCGTCAACCCCGGCATGGGCCACGGCGAGGTGGCCGGCTTCGAAGCGTCAGTCGTGTTGAACCGCAAGGACTTCGGCATCGATATCGATATGCCGCTGGAAACGGGTGGCACGGTCGTCGGCGACAAGGTCACGATCACTCTGGAGATCGAGGCACTCAAGCAGTCCTGACTCTCTCGAGTGTGAAGCCACTGCGAACGATCCGGCGAAAACTCGCAGTGGCTTCACACTCGGTGCAGGCGTCAGCCTCCCCCGCCCCATACCGAATGCGCGCCGGAGTCACCGATCCGCACAACCGTGATAATCGATGAGACGCCGACCAGCAGCGCTACGATCGCCACCACTACATTGGCCACCGTCCTGCGCCTGTCCGACCGCCCCGCGAGCCAATGCAGCACGGCCAGCGCGACGGCGACGACGAACAACGCGACGGAGAAGTAGATCATCCAGTCGCCTCGTTCGGCGTGCGTCTGCAGGACCGCACTCACGCTGCTTCGTTGGCTCAACAACCACTCACCGGCATTGGTGGTCAACGGGGTGAGCACAAGGTTCACGGCCGCAAAGGCCAGGACCAGCCAGACCAACCGGCTCCGGGCCGCCGGCCAGAACGCGCACAGGATCTCGAGCAATGCGGTCAATGGCGCGAGCACGACGATCGCGTGCACGAGCAAGGCGTGGGCAGGCAGTCCAGCGATCGTCGTCATCAGCGCCACAGTATTCGTGAATAGCTGAAAACTTGCTGTTAATCGTGAGCTAGGCGGCCAGCGGCGCGTAGGTCGTCGACCGCTGGCGGGCGGGCCTGCCGATGCCCGCCGCGATCTCGACCAGTTCTTCGACGCTCTTGGCCGAGCCGAATTCCGAGCCCGCCATCCGCGAGATCGTCTCCTCCATCAGCGTCCCGCCGAGGTCGTTGGCACCGCCCTGCAGCATTACCTGCGTGCGCTCGACGCCAAGCTTCACCCAGCTGGTCTGGATGTTGGAGATCCTGCCGTGCAACATGATTCGCGCCAAGGCATGTACTGCGCGGTTGTCGCGGTGCGTCGGCCCCGGGCGCGCGCCACCCGCGAGATAGAGCGGGCTGCTCTGGTGCACGAACGGCAATGGCACAAACTCAGTGAACCCACCGGTCTGATCCTGGATGCCGCGCAGCACGTTGAGATGCCCGACCCAGTGATGTGGCGCGTCGACGTGGCCGTACATCATCGTCGACGACGACCGCAGCCCGACCTCGTGCGCGGTGGTGACGATCTCGATCCACATCGACGTCGGCAGTTTGCCTTTGGTCAACACCCACCGCACCTCGTCGTCGAGGATCTCGGCGGCCGTGCCGGGGATGCTTCCGAGTCCGGCTTCACGCAGATCGGTCAACCACTCCCGAATCGAAATCCCGCGCTTGGTGACGCCATTGGCGATCTCCATGGGCGAGAAAGCGTGCACATGCATCGATGGCACCCGCGCCTTGACCGCACGCACTAAATCGGCGTAGCCCGTCACCGGCAACTCCGGATCGATGCCGCCCTGCATGCACACCTCGGTGGCGCCGGCGACGTGCGCCTCCCACGCCCGGTCGGCCACCTCCGCGGTCGACAGCGAATACGCATCGGCGTCGCCCTTGCGTTGGGCGAACGCGCAGAACCGGCAGCCCGTGTAGCAGATGTTGGTGAAGTTGATGTTGCGGTTGACGACGAACGTCACGTCGGCGCCGACCACGTCCTTGCGCAGTGAATCAGCCAGTGCCGCAACGGCATCCAATGCCGGGCCGTCCGCGGTGGCCAGCGCCAGATACTCGTCGTCGCTGCAGCCCGCAGGATCGCGCTCGGCCGAGCGCAGGGCGGCGAGCACGTCGGTGTCGATGCGCTCGGGCGCCCGCGCCGCGAGTTCGTGCACCTTCTCGCGAATCGACTCCCAGTCGCCGAACGCGCTGTCCAAATCGCTGCGGGTCTCGGTAATACGACCCTCGGAATCGATCGCCGTCGCCAAATCGATCCGGCCCAGTGACTCGGCCGCCTCGTCGGGCTCCTGCCACGGCCGCCCGACCGGATTCACGTCGGCGGCCAGGCCGGTGTCCGGATCTGCCAACGCGTCGACGTGCCCGCGCACCCGCGGGTCGATCCACGCCGCACCCGCCTGCACGTACTTCGGCTGAGCGGTC
>DASRJA010000492.1:0-10958 GCA_035649695.1 Mycobacterium sp.
GCTCGCACTGCCACCGGTGTTCGGCGTCTAGCGCAACGGGTGAGCCAACTCGTCCCGGCGCATCCGGGCCGCGTACACCGCGATCGCGGCGAGCAGCACCGGCGCGACGCCGGCCACCAGGAAAATCGTTTGCATCGAAACGACTTTCGACAGCGGGCCGACGATCGCGAACGACACCGGCATGAAGGCGAGCGAGACGAAGAAGTCCAGGCTCGATACTCGGCCCAGCATCTCCGTCGGCACGCGCCGCTGCAGCAGCGTCCCCCAGATCACCATGCCCGCGCCGTCGGTGAAGCCGATGACGAACGTCGCGACGGCCATCAACGGGAAGGACGACGTGACGCCGACGACCACCAGAGGTATGGAGCCCACGCTCCACATCGTCATCATCACCGTGAGATAGCGACGCGGCAGCCGTCCCGACGACACCGCGAGCGCGCCGAGTGCGCTGCCGACGCCGAAGAACGCGAGGATGAAACCGTACGAGCGTGCGCCATCCTCGAAGCGCTGCTTGGCGATGAAGGGCAGCAGCACCTCGATCGGCCCGAGCACGACGAGCACAAACATGCTCGCAAACAGCAGCGTCCACAACAGCCACGGTGTGCGCACCATGAACACGAAGCCCTCGCGCAGATCGCGCAGCAGGTGCGGCCGCTCCTGATCCGGTTGGTGCACATGCGGTTTCATCGCGGGTTTGGTGGCGACCAGCAGTAGCAGGCCGATGGCGAACAACGCAGCGACCACCACCGCGCCCAGAGAGGGGAACGTCATGCCGACCACCAGGCCGGCGATGGCCGGGCCGACGGCGCGCTGGAACACCGGACGCACGACGCCTTCGACGCCGTTTGCGGCGAGCAGCTGCTCGGCCGGAAGAATCCGGGGCAGGATCGCGCTGTAGGCGGGGAAGAAGAACGCCGCGGCGATGCCGAGCGCGGCGGCAGCCACCGCGAGATGCCAGATCCGCAGGACGCCAACGAGTCCCAACACCGCGATCGTTGACACCGCGATCACGTTGACCGTCTCGACGGCGATGATGATGGCACGCTGATTGATGCGGTCGGCGGCCAGCCCGCCAACCAACACGAACGCAACCAGGCCGGCGCCGAAGCAGGTGGTGACCACCGACAGCGATACGGGATCGTTGGACAGTTCGATGACCTGAAGGGCCAACACAACCGCGAACATGCCGTCGGCGAAGATCGACAGCGACACCGCGGTCATCAGCAGGCGGTACTCGCGGAACTTGAAGGGTGCGAGCACGCGCCAGCCGCCGGCGTCGACCACCGGCTGCTCAATGTCGAATTGCGTACTCACCACTAGATGGTCGCGGAGCGACGGGTCTACAGTCCACCGAATTTCTGGCGACTTGTGCACGAAAATCCGCGCTGGGCGCGGAAAAACGTGCACAAGTCGCTAGGAGTCGGTGAAGTTCGGGGACCGGCGCTGCTGAAACGCCCGGGTCCCCTCGCGGAAGTCGTGCGAGTCGATCAGCGCCAGCTGACCCTGCTTCTCACGCTCCAGCGCACCCTCGAATTCAGTGAGCGTCGCGGCGTTGATCGCATGCTTGGTCTTGCGTAGCGCCACCGCAGGCCCGGACACCAGCGTCGCCACCACCTTCGAGACCTCGGCGTCGAACTGATCGACTGGATACACCGCCGTCACCAGGCCCCACTCGAAAGCCTCCGCCGCCGGAATCCGCTCGGCCTGCAGCGCCATCCGCATGGCGCGGTGGCGGCCCACCGATGCGGCGATCAACGCCGACGCGCCGCCGTCCGGCATCAGCCCGATCTTCGTGAACGCCAGCGTGAAAAAAGCCTTCTCCGAAGCTAATACGACGTCGCACGCCAGCGCCAATGACGCTCCGACCCCGGCGCACGGTCCCTGCACCACCGCGACCGCCGGCTGCGGCAAGTTCACGATCGACCGCACCGCGCGGTTGGCCGCGTCTAGCACATCGGCGGGCGTTCCGGCAGCACCGGGATTGGCCTGGTCCTCTTCGCTGATACCCGCGCCCGACGAGAAACCCCGCCCCGCCCCGCCGAGGCGCACCACCTTGACCCGCGGATCGCCCGCCGCTTGCTCCAGCGCGTCGGCGACCCCCTTCAGCATCGCCGCTGTCAGCGAGTTGAGGCTGTCTGGCCGATTCAGCGTCACCGACAGCACACCGTCGGCCAGCTTGACGGACAGGTCGTCGATGCTGGTGTAGGCGTCGCTGCGGGAGTCCGTTGTCGTCATAGAAGGCACCCTAGGTCTGGCGACATGGTTATACAAGTAAGCTATGTCGGCGGTCACCTACGGAGGGCGGTAGACATGGCTGGACCACTGCACGGACTGCGCGTCGTCGAACTGGCCGGCATTGGCCCGGGTCCCCACGCGGCGATGCTGCTCGGCGACCTCGGCGCCGATGTCGTCCGCGTCGAGCGTCCCGGCAAGGGCCCCGGGCCAGCTACCGAACCCGGCCGCGACTACCTGTTGCGCAACCGCCGCTCCGTGACCGCGAACCTCAAGAGTGACGAGGGCAGAGACCTCGTGCTGCGTCTGGTCGCCAAGGCCGACGTGCTCATCGAGGGCTTCCGACCCGGCGTCACCGAGCGCCTCGGCCTCGGCCCACTGGACTGCGCCGAGGTCAACGAGCGGCTGATCTATGCCCGCATGACCGGCTGGGGCCAGACCGGCCCGCGCAGCCAGCAGGCCGGCCATGACATCAACTACATCTCGCTCAACGGTGTGCTGCACGCGATCGGCCGCGCAGGCGAACGTCCCGTCCCGCCACTGAACCTCGTCGGCGACTTCGGCGGTGGCTCAATGTTTCTCGTCGTCGGCATCCTGTCGGCGCTATGGGAACGCGAACGCTCAGGCCACGGCCAGATCATCGACGCGGCCATGGTCGACGGCTCCAGCGCACTCTCGACGATGATCTGGGCGTTCCGCGCGATGGGCATGTGGAGCGACGAGCCCGGCGTCAACATGCTCGACACCGGCGCGCCCTACTACGACACCTACACCTGCGCCGACGGCCGCTACGTCTCGGTCGGTGCCATCGAGCCGCAGTTCTTCGCCGAACTTCTCTACAAACTCGGACTCGACGCGGCCGACCTGCCCGGCCAGAACGACGTCAGCCGCTGGCCCGAGCTGCGCGCCCGGCTCACCGAGGTCTTCGCGTCGCAGGATCGCGACCATTGGGCCAAGGTGTTCGCCGACAGCGACGCGTGCGTGGCACCGGTGCTGTCGTTCGCCGAGGTCGACACCGAGCCGCACAACACCGAGCGCGACACCTTCTACCGCGAGAACGAATACCTGTTTCCCGCACCGGCGCCGCGGTTTTCGCGCACGGTGCCCGCCAAGCCGACGCCGCCGGGGGTGCCCGGCGCCGACACCGAAGCCGTCCTACGCGACTGGGTATAGAGAAAGGAACGCAATCAGTGGAGATCAAAGACGCCGTAGCCGTCGTCACGGGTGGTGCATCCGGGCTGGGTCTGGCGACAACGAAGCGACTGCTGGACGCGGGCGCTCAGGTCGTCGTCCTCGACATCCGCGGCAAGGAGGCCGTCGACGAACTCGGTGAGCGCGCCGTCTTCGCCGAGACCGACGTCACCAACGAAGCCGCCGTGACCGCCGCGCTGGACGCCGCCGAAAAGCTCGGCCCGATCCGCATCGTGATCAACTGCGCGGGCACCGGCAACGCGATCAAAACGCTGAGCAAGGACGGGCCGTTCCCGCTCGACCTGTTCAAGAAGGTCATCGAGATCAATCTGATCGGCACCTTCAATGTGATCCGCCTGGGCGCCGAGCGCATAGCCAAGACCGAGCCGATCAACGGCGAGCGCGGTGTCATCGTCAACACCGCATCGGTCGCCGCCTTCGACGGACAGGTCGGTCAGGCCGCCTACTCGGCGTCCAAGGGCGGGGTGGTTGGCATGACGCTGCCGATCGCGCGCGACCTGTCGCGTGAGCTGATCCGCGTCGTCACGATCGCGCCCGGCCTGTTCGACACGCCGCTGCTGGCAGGCCTGCCCGAGCCGGCCAAGGAGTCGCTGGGCAAGCAGGTGCCGCATCCGTCGCGGCTGGGCAAGCCGGACGAGTATGGCGCGCTGGCCGTGCACATCGTGGAGAACCCGATGCTGAACGGCGAAGTGATCCGCCTCGACGGCGCGATTCGGATGGCGCCGCGATGACGATCACCACGAAGTTCACCGAGACGTTCGGCGTCGAGCACCCGATCGTGCAGGGCGGCATGCAGTGGGTCGGCCGCGCGGAACTCGTTGCGGCCGTGGCCAACTCGGGCGCGCTCGGCTTCATCACCGCGCTCACCCAGCCGACGCCTGCGGACCTGGCCAAGGAGATCGCCAAGTGCCGCGACCTGACGGACCAGCCGTTCGGCGTCAACCTGACGATCCTGCCGACGATCAACCCGCCGCCCTATGACGAGTACCGGCAGGTGATCGTCGACGCCGGCATCAAGATCGTCGAGACGGCCGGCTCGAACCCCGCACCGCACCTGCCGATGTTCCACGACAACGGGATCAAGGTGCTGCACAAGTGCACCTCGGTCCGCCATGCCGTCAAGGCGCAGAGTCTGGGCGTCGACGGCATCAGCATCGACGGGTTCGAATGCGCCGGGCATCCCGGCGAGGACGACATCCCCGGTCTGGTGCTGATCCCGGCCGCGGCGGCCAAGATCGACATCCCGATGATCGCCTCGGGTGGGTTCGCCGACGCGCGTGGCCTGGTGGCCGCGCTGGCCCTGGGGGCCGACGGCATCAACATGGGCTCACGGTTCATGTGCACCGTCGAGTCGGCCATTCACCAGAACGTCAAGGAAGCCATCGTCGCGGGCAGCGAGCTCGACACCGAGCTGATCTTCCGTCCGCTGCGCAATACGGCGCGGGTGGCAAGCAACGCGGTGTCGCGTGAGGTGGTCGAGATCCTCAACCGCGGCGGCGAGTTCCCCGACGTGAAGGACCTGGTCGCAGGCGTGCGCGGAGTCAAGGTGTTCGAGAACGGCGACCTGGACGCGGGCATCTGGTCGGTCGGCACCGCGATGGGTCTGATCAACGACATCCCGACGGTCGGCGACCTGGTGGCGCGCATTGTCGAGGAGGCCGAGGAGCTGATCATGGGCCGGTTGGCCGACATGGTTGAGCTCGAAGCAGAAGAGAACGTGGCGTAGAAAAAGGAATATCGACGAAGGGCCCGTACTGGGCAAACTGTCATGGGTGAACGCGCGCCGCGAGGCGCGCGCTTACTCAGACCGCGGTGGGCAGAGTGTGCTCGTCGTCGAGCTGCTCCGAGGTGTCGCCCTCAACCAGGACATCGCCGTGGTAGAGCGCCTCGAAGTCAACCTTGATGACATCAGCACTGGTGTCGTCGATCCACATGTACTGAACAGTAACCATCACCATTAAGAGATCTTTGAGTCACGGTTCGGAAAACGGTGGCAATTCTTACCGCCGGGTAGGTTCGTCCATCAAGCGGCCGAGGCCGGAGCGGTGAAGTGGATCGGGTTCGTCCCGTTCAGCAATATCCAGGTCAGCAGCGCCGCGGCGATCGCCACGACGAGCAGGCCAACCGCGATCCGGATCCCAAAGCGCCAGCTTCCGAACACCTTGGCGTCGACGGAGTAGGCGCCTGCGCCGGTGAACAGCAGCGCGGCGGCCCCGACTGCGATCACGAACGGGACGTTGAACGGTTCTGACCAGAACGCGGCTGCGGAGACATTGACCGCCCACGCGTCGATCATCGCGGCGACGACAGCACATGCCGCCAACGGCGTCAGCAAACCCAATAGCAGACCGATGCCACCCGCGGTTTCGGCCGCGGTCACCATGAATGCGGCGAACTTCGGCAGCCGCCAGCCACCGGATTCCATGAAGCCGACGGTCGTGCTGAAGTCGAAGGCTTTCCGCAGGCCGGCCTGAATCATCGTCGCGCCGACTCCGATGCGCAGGATCAGCAGGCCGAGATCGGCTAGGGACGTCGTGGTGGGGGTACTCACATGAGTGGTCGCCATGACCGGCAGCTTATGCGGCTGTGAGAACGCTGTGAATGCTTGCCTTGTGAACAAGCGGCGGCCGCGTGACGTAGTTACGGGTGGAAGAGAGTTTGTTGACTCCCTTAACTTATCGCGGATAACTTAGCGACGGTATCCAACTTGGAAGGACGATACGTGCTGCAACGAATCGCACTGTTGGCCATTGCCGCGCCGCGACGAATCATTGCGGTCGCGCTCCTTGTGATGGTGGCCTGCGGCATCTTCGGCATACCCGTCGCCAAGCACCTGTCGGCCGGCGGCTTTCAGGATCCGACGTCGGAGTCTGCGCAAGCGACGAAGCTGCTCGTCGACAAGTTCGGCCAGGGCGACATGGAGCTGATCATCAGCGTGAAGTCGGATGACGGCGCCCAGAGTCCGGCCGCCCGCGCCGTCGGGACAGATATCGCCGACCAGCTGAAGGCGTCGCCGTTCGTGGCGCAGGTGAACTCGGCATGGACCGCGCCGGGACCCGCCGCGCCAGCATTGATCAGTAAGGACGGTAAGACCGGGCTGATCGTCGCGGGCATCACCGGCGGTGAGAGCGGCGCCCAGAAGCATGCCAAGGAGCTGACCGAGCGACTGGTCCACGACCGTGACGGCGTCACCGTGCGCGCGGGCGGCGAGGCGATGACCTACGTGCAGATCAACGGTCAAAGCGAAAAAGACTTGCTGACAATGGAATCCATCGCGATCCCGCTCAGCTTCGTGGTCCTGGTATGGGTGTTCGGCGGCCTGATTTCCGCCGCGCTGCCATTGGCCGTCGGTGGCTTCGCGATTCTGGGTTCGATGGCGGTGCTGCGGGCCATCACGCTGGTCACCGACGTGTCGATCTTTGCGCTGAACCTGACCGTCGCGATGGGCCTGGCCCTGGCCATCGACTACACGCTGCTGATCATCAGCCGATACCGCGACGAGCTCGCCGACGGCGCCGACCGCGACCGCGCGCTGGTACGCACCATGGCGACAGCGGGGCGGACGGTGCTGTTCTCGGCGATGACGGTCGCGCTGTCGATGGTCGCGATGGTGCTGTTCCCGATGTACTTCCTGAAGTCGTTCGCCTATGCGGGTATCGCGGTGGTGGTGTTCGCGGCCGTGGCCGCGGTCGTGGTGGCGCCGGCCGCGATCGCGCTGCTCGGCGACCGGCTGGATTCGCTGGATGCCCGGCGGCTGGCTCGTCGGATTTTCAGCAGGCCCGATCCGGTGCGCAAGCCGATCGAGCAGAACTTCTGGTACCGGTCCACGAAATTCGTTATGCGGCGGGCGGTTCCGATCGGGGTGGCTATCGTCGCGCTGCTGCTGGTGCTCGGCGCTCCGTTCCTGGGCATCAAATGGGGCTTCCCCGACGACCGCGTGCTGCCGCAGTCACTGTCGGCCCGCGAGGTCGGTGACGACCTGCGCACCAACTTCGCCGTCGACTCCGCCCGCAACGTCACCGTTGTCATTCCGGACACCAACGGCGTCACACCCGCCGACTTGGACCGCTACGCGTCGGCGCTGTCGCAGGTACCTGACGTGTCGTCAGTGTCGGCGCCGGGCGGCACGTTCGTCGGCGGTAGGAACGCCGGATCGCCGTCGGCCGCTACCGGATTCAAGGACGGCAGCGCGTTCCTCACGGTCGGAAGCACCGCGCCGCTGTTCAGCGACGCGTCTGAGTCGCAGCTCGACCGGCTACGGGCGGTGCCGCCGCCGACGGGCCAGCACGTGCAGCTGACCGGCGTCGCGCAGATCAACCGCGACAGCTCCGAGGCCATCACGTCCCGGCTGCCGATGGTCCTCGGCATCATCGCCGTGATCACCTTCGTGCTGCTGTTCCTGCTCACCGGCAGCGTGGTGTTGCCGCTGAAGGCGTTGGTGCTCAACGTTTTATCGTTGACGGCCGCGTTCGGCGCGCTGGTGTGGATCTTCCAGGAGGGCCACCTCGGCGCGCTCGGCACGACATCGACGGGAACGCTGGTCGCCAACATGCCGGTGCTGCTGTTCTGCATCGCGTTCGGCCTGTCGATGGACTACGAGGTGTTCCTGGTGTCGCGGATCCGGGAGTACTGGCTGAAATCCGGGAAGACGCGCGCCGACAACGACGAAAGCGTCGCGCTCGGCCTGGCTCGCACCGGCCGCGTCGTCACCGCTGCCGCGCTGTTGATGTCGATTTCGTTCGCGGCACTGATCGCCGCACAGGTGGCGTTCATGCGGATGTTCGGTGTCGGCCTGACGCTGGCGGTGCTCGCCGACGCGACCTTGGTCCGCATGCTGCTGGTGCCGGCGTTCATGCATGTGCTCGGCCGGTGGAATTGGTGGGCGCCGAAGCCGCTCGCCAGGTTGCACGAGCGGATCGGGATCAGCGAGTCCGGGGACGACGACGCGCCAACGGAGAAACGCGAACGAGTCGCGGCCTCGGTGGCGGACACTGATTAGCGTGGCGATCCAGCCCCTGCGACGACGCCGCGCCCCGCGCGGTTCCGGCGAACAGTTGCGTGACGAGATCCTCGACGCAACGACCGAACTGCTCTTGGAAACCGGGCACGCGAAGGCGGTGTCCATCCGATCGGTCGCTCAGCGGGTCGGTGTCACCCCGCCATCGATCTATCTGCACTTCGCCGACAAAGATGCGCTGCTGGACGCCGTGTGTGCCAGGTACTTCGAGAAGCTCGACGAGGAGATGCAGCGGGTCGCCGCCGATCAACCGACGACCATCGATGTGCTGCGCGCGCAGGGCCTTGCCTACGTCCGCTTCGCGTTGAAAACCCCTGAGCTGTACCGGATTGCGATGATGGGTGAAAGTCGCGAGGGCAGTGATGTGGACGTGGCGCTGACAACGTCGGCGTTCGTGCACATGCGTAAGTCGGTGGAATCGCTGATGGAGGAGGGTATCTACCCGCCGGGTGATCCCGTCGCCAAGGCGCTGGAGTTGTGGACGGCGGGCCATGGCGTGGCGGCGCTGCTGATCTCGCGACCGTATCTGCCGTGGGGTGACGCAGAGGAATTCGCGGATCGGGTGCTGAGATCGGTGTGTGTCGGCCACATCGTGTCCGGTGCGATCGATCCCGATCTGCCGCCAACCGAGGCCGTTGCATTGCTGAAGGGAATGTTCGATGAGCAGCACCGTCGATAATCCGTTCTTCGCGCGGATGTGGACCGTGATGGCGCGCCACGAAACCCGAGTCGGTGAAGCGGCTGCGTCGCGAGAACCTGGCTGGCCTGTCGGGTCGGGTGCTGGA
The DNA here is from genome assembly GCA_035649695.1 of Mycobacterium sp. Taxonomy (GTDB): domain Bacteria; phylum Actinomycetota; class Actinomycetes; order Mycobacteriales; family Mycobacteriaceae; genus Mycobacterium. The sequence continues at coordinate 9,247 of DASRJA010000492.1, forward strand.
AGTCGGCGCCGGCACGGGGACGAATTTCGAGCTGTACCCCAACACCGTGACCGAGGTCGTCGCCGTCACCGTCAGCACCGACACGGTGGAACAGTTTTCAGACGGCGAGCCGTTTGACGCGGCGGTGTGCTCGCTGGTGTTGTGCTCGGTCGACGAGCCCGATCATGTTGTGCGTCATGTGCTTTCACTGCTGAAGCCGGGCGGCGAACTGCGCTATCTCGAGCATGTCGCCAGCACCGGTGCGCGGGAGCGGCTGCAGAAGCTCGCCGACGCGACGCTGTGGCCGCGGATGGCGGGCAACTGTCACACGCATCGGCACACCGAGCAGACGATCGTCGACGCGGGTTTCACGGTGTCCGGTGCACGCCGCGAAAGGGTGTTGCCGGCCTGGGTGCCCGTGCCGACCTCGGAGGTCACGATCGGCCGCGCGGTCAAACCGGCCTGATTCGCGATTTGTGCACGGTTTCACGCGCTGAGCACCAATTTTCGTGCACGAATCGCTAGCCGAGCAGGGCCGGCAGCCTCTGCAGTAGGCCGGGCAGGGCGGCGGCCGCAGATTCGCGGACGACGGCGGTGGCCGCGTCAGAGAGCGGCGTGCGCTCGGGGTTCACCTCGATGACAGGGATACCGTTTGCCACCGCGAACTCGGGCAGTCCGGCGGCCGGGTACACGATTGATGAGGTGCCCACCACGACCACGAGGTCGGCCGCGGTCACCGCATCGACTGACCGCTGCCACGCCTCATCGGGCAGCGCTTCGCCGAACCACACCACGTTGGGCCGGATCAATCCGCCGCACGCATGCCGCGGCGGGTCGACCGACGCGACGGGTTCAGGCATCGCGGGAAGCTCGTCGCGGTACTCGCTTTGGCAACGGTCGCAACGGAATTCGAACAAGCTGCCGTGCAGGTGGTAGACCTGCTTACTGCCCGCGCGCTCATGCAGATTGTCGACGTTCTGGGTGACGACGTGCACATCGGCGTAGTCCTGCCACGCCGCAACCGCGAGGTGGCCGTTGTTGGGCTGAACCGAGCCCATCATGTGGTGCCGCCACAGATACCACGCCCACACCCTGTCCGGATGGTCGTGCCAACCCTCCGTACTGGAGATTTCGTACGGGTCGACCTTCGCCCACAGGCCCGTTTCGGCGTCGCGGAATGTCGGCACGCCGCTCTCGGCGGAAATGCCAGCTCCGCTGAGCACCGTCACCTGCACACCACCAAAGTAGCCCGTTTAAGCGATACTGATGCACGTGGCCGAGTTGGGGGATTGGGTTCGTATCGATCCGAACGCCGCCAAGCCGCTTTTTGACCAGCTCAGGACGCAGATCATCGACGGGATCCGGGACGGCAAGCTGCCGCCAGGCACCCGGTTGCCGACGGTCCGCGAACTGGCGGCGCAGATGAGCCTGGCGGTCAATACGGTGGCGCGCGCATATCGGGAGTTGGAGTCGGCGGGCATCCTCGAAACCCGGGGGCGTTTCGGCACTTTCGTCGCGCGAGTCGATCCGGCCGACACCGCGATGGCGACGGCGGCGCATACGTTTGTGTCGGCGGCGCGTGCGCTGGGGATCGACAAGACCGAGGCGATGCGGTACGTCGACGCGGCGTTCGGCTGATCAGCCGCGCCAGCGCAGCACGTCAAGAGCGACCGCGACCTCGACGCTGGAATCGGCGAGCGGCCGGGGTAACAGTTCGTCCGCGCGGGCGAGCC
>DASRJA010000493.1:0-3275 GCA_035649695.1 Mycobacterium sp.
TTTCTCGACTGCGCTGAGGAGGCCTTCGGGACCGCAGCAATAGACCAGCGTGTCTGGGTGCGGGGTTCCAAGGACTGATTCCAGATCAAGCATGCCCATCTCGTCCTGCGGCACGATCGTCACCCGGTCGCCGTACGAGGCCAGTTCGTCGACGAAGGCCATTGACGCCCGTTCGCGGCCGCCGTAGAACAACCGCCAGTCGGCGGCCGCCGCCTCAGCCTCCGCGATCATGGGCAAGATCGGCGTAATGCCAATACCGCCGGCGATGAATAGATAGCGGGAGCTGGCGACCAGTGGAAAGTGGTTCCGAGGTCCGCGAACCCGCACCGTTGAACCGGGACTGAGGGCGGCATGCACGTGTTCCGAGCCGCCGCGGCTGTCGGGCGCGCGCAGCACGCCCACGCGCCAGACATCGGGTTTTGACGGGCTGCTGCACAGTGAGTACTGGCGAGTCAGGTCATCGCCCAGAATCAGATCGATGTGAGCACCGGGCGTCCACGGCGGGAGCTCGGCGCCCTGCGGGTCGGCGAGGCTGAGCACGACAACGTCGGCTGCGACAGTCCGCGCTTCTCGCACCACAAGGTCGGTCTCGTGCTCCCGGATGATCGTCTTCGTGGTCGTCACTGTCACAATCGCGTCCGCCTGTCGCAGCAGCCCAACATTTGTTTGGATACGAACGATAGCGGCGGGAGGGGCGGGCGACAAGATGTAGCCGAGCCCGAGACCTGCTGATCCCTGGGCTTGTCGCCAATGCGCCCTGAGCTTGTCGAAGGGCACTCGTTCGGATCCAAATTAGACTCGGGCCGTGCGCGCCCTGATGATCCAGCATGACCACATCTGCACACCGGGCTTCGTCGGCGAACGCTTTACCGACCGCGGCTACGAACTGGTCGTACACCAGGTGGTGCCTGAAAACCACTTTCAATCACCCAATGTCGAGACCCAGTTCCCTGAGCCTACGAACTTCGACCTGATCATCTCCATGGGCGCCCCGTGGTCTGTATATGATCATGAAAACATCGGGTCCTGGGTGTTGCCCGAGCTCGCCATGCTGCATAATGCCCATGTTGATCATGTGCCGGTGTTCGGGATCTGTTTCGGTGGACAGCTGCTCGCCGCAGCGCACGGAGGGTCTGTGTCACGGTCTAGGGCACCAGAGATCGGCTGGGTCGAGATCGAGTCCGACGATGAGTCCTTGGTCCCCGCGGGCGAGTGGTTCCAATGGCATTACGACAGTTGGGAGCTGCCCGAACCGGCGACCGAACTCGCGCGTAATGCCAGCTCGTCGCAGGCCTTTGTCCTCGGCCGGAACCTCGCCGTACAGTTCCATCCCGAGATGAGCTCCGCGATCCTTGCTAGCTGGATAGCGACCGGCGGAGCCGCGGAGATGAACCGGCTGGGTATGAACGTTGACGAATTGGTACGCCAGACGGCTGAGCGGGATGCGTCCAACCGTGAAAGGGCGCACAAACTCGTCGACCTGTTTCTCGACCATGTGGCGGTCGGATCAGAGGCCGGGCTCGGGTGATTCACGATCATGGCCACACGTTTCGGCAAGCTGCCGGACGGTTCGCCTCTGGCGTCACTGTTGTCACGACGCGAGTTTCCAAAGGTGCCTATGGGGTGACGGTGTCGTCCTTCGCATCCTTGTCGTTGAATCCGCTCCTGGTCACTGTGTCGATCAACCGATCAAGCCCGATGCTCGAGTACGTGCGTTCCGCAGAGGCATTTGGTATCAGTGTGCTCGCAAGTGATCAACAGCAGGTGGCCGACTACTTCGCCACACGAGGGCGTACGCCCGAGCCGGCCGGTTTTGCGACGGTGCCGACCACGGCTCGGCAGACCAGTGCGCCGATCATTGACGGCTGCCTCAGCTGGTTCGACTGCACTGTCGAGGACGTCCTTCCAGGAGGCGATCATGAGATTCTGGTCGGCCGCGTCGTTGCGGCGGGCGGCGGAACTGGTGAGCCTCTGGTCTATTGGTCGGGTGGATATCGCGCATTGACGACGGAGGTGGCTGAGTCAGACCGGCTGGCAAACGCCTCCGACGGCCTCGCGGTGGCCTATCACCTACTCGATGTCGGACCGGAAGAGATGCTCGACGCACAAAGCTCCGTCGAACCGGCCATGGCTGCGCTCGCTGCGTCGCGCACCTCAGCCGAAGAGTGGGACCGGCTGAAGGAGCTTGTTGATCAGTCAGAACTGGTGATTGATCAGCCTGATGAATTCAACCAGCTGGCGCTTGCTTTCCACACTGCGATCGCCGAGGCCTCCAGGAATCGTGTGCTGCAGGCCACCCTCGCCAGCCTCGGTCAGGTGCAGTCCATTCACTATCGTGACCGTGGCAGTCCGGAATCGGCGCGGGCCGCTGTCGAAGGCCATCGGCGGTTGCTGGCGGTGCTGCGCCAGGGTGATGCCGAGGCGGCACGTGCGGAGATGCAGAGCCATTTGGTTGCGGTACGCGACCAGCTGCAGATCGGCTAGAGAGCTGTCGAGATCCCGGCGGGTCAATGGCGTACCGCGCGGGTGAGCCTGCCGGCCAGGGCGAGGATGTGCTCGGCCAGTTCGGGCGGATCGAGTATCTCGAACTCGGTGCCGATGACAGCTACGTAGATGGCGAGCACGTCAGGTGATTCGGCGCCGGTGTGCAGGATGCAGGCGTGTTCGCCGTCGGCTTGGAGGTGGCCGACGGTGGGCGGGAGACGCTCGGCGGCTACCTTGGCCGGGGCGTGCAGCCGGATGCGGGCCTGGTAGCGGTAGGGCGCGGACGACACCGAGCGGGATACGTAGGCGGCGGCGTCGCCGCCGGGCGGGTCACGCGGGGTGAATCGTGGCCCGGTGATCTGGGGAGTGCTGATCCGGTCGGCGCGGAAGGTGCGCCAGCCGTCCCTTGCCGGATCCCAGGCGAGCAGATACCAGCGGCTGTCAGTGTGCACCAGGCGGTGCGGTTCGGCGGCGCGGCTGCCCCGGGTGCCGTCGTGGCTGGTGTAGCCGAACCTGATCCGCTGCCGGTCGCGGGCGGCGGTGGCGACGACAGTCAGGATCGCCGGGTCGACCGGCGGTCCCGCACCGGGCAGCGGCATGGTGACCGAGTGCAGCGCGCTGACGCGGTGGCGCAGCCGGGAGGGAAACACCTGTTCCAGCTTGGCCAGCGCGCGGACCGAGGCTTCCTCGATCCCGGTGATAGTGCCCCCGGCCGCTGTGCGGAGGCCGACCGCGACCGCGACGGCTTCCTCGTCATCAAGCAGCAACGGGGGCAGCGCCGCGCCCGCGCC
>DASRJA010000494.1:0-12076 GCA_035649695.1 Mycobacterium sp.
GCCTTGGCGGCGTACCCGCTCAACTGGATGTTGAGCGGGTTGGCGACCGCGTAGTGCGGACCGAGGTCGACCACCAATCCCATGTTGCGGTGCTTGTAGGTCTTCATCGTGCCGTAGCCCAGGCTCGCTGCGACGTTGCGCCCCAACAGCTTTCCCTGCCGGATCGCGTGCTGTGCGGTGGGCGGGGTGACCTTGCCCGGCTGGGTGACATCGGGCACGGCGGCGGCATCCCCTGCGGAGAACACGTCCGGTTGGCCGGGCACCCGCAGGTCGGTTTCCACCTTCAGCCTGCCCTTCTCGGTTGGCAGGCCGAGCTTTTCGATCAGCGGCGCGCCGGTCACGCCGGTGACCCAGGCGACGGTGTGGGTGCGGATCAGCGAATCATCGCTGAGCACAACGTGTTCGGAGTGGACTTCCTTCAGCGTGATGCCGAGCCGGACGTCGATGCCGCGTGATTGCAGCACCCGCTGCGCTGCGGCACCGAGCTTCTCCCCGACTTCGGGCATGACTTGTTCGGCCAGGTCCAGCAGGACGAACTTGACGTCGGCCGGATCGAAGTTCATCTGCTTGGCGGCGGAATCGGCGAGCGCCCGCAGTTGGACGGCCAGTTCGGTGCCCGAATACGACGCCCCGACGACCACTATCGTCCGGCGCGCCGCAGCCCGGCCGGGATCGTCGTCGACATCGGCCAGTTCGAGTTGCTCGAGTACGTGATCGCGCAGGAACAGCGCCTCGGCCGTCGACTTCAGCCCGCGTGCGTGCTCAGCGAGACCGGGGACGTCGAACAGTTTCGTCACCGACCCGGGCGTCAGGACAAGGCGGTCCCACGGCAAGGTACGGGCGCGCTCCTCGGGATCGGTGAAGGTGACGGTGCGTCCGTCGAAGTCGACGCCGTCGACCCTGCCGCGGATCTGCTGCACGTCCCGCAGCGCGTTGGCAAGTGGAATCGCGACGAAACGGGCGTCGACCAGTCCGCCGGCCACGTCGGGAAGCAGCGGTGTGTACAGCATGTAGTCGACCGGCGAAATGATCGAGATGTCGGCCGAGGCGTTGTGTTTACGGAGCTTTCGGGCCAGATGACGGGCGCACTCGAAACCGGTGAACCCGCTGCCGACGATTACCACAGAATTCGGCTCCTCGCGCGAGCGCTCGTCGGTGGCCATCGCGCCCCACTGTACGTGCTACGGGGTCTCCAGCAGCGTCCCGAACCTCATCGCCAGCCACGGCTTGCGGCCGCCGGGCCGGAGCTGCCCGCGCAGCACGGGCGACAGCTGGCCGATCCTGCCGTAGCCAAGCAGCAGGAAGGCGACCGGGTCCGCGGTGATGTGGCAGTCGGCCTTCTCTCCTGCGGCGGTGACGACCGCGGTGCCGTCGTCGACCGTCAATCGGTAGCTGGCCCCGCCGCGCATCCGCAGCTCGAAGCTGATGCGAACGCCGGCGGCGCGCTGCGGCCGCAAGTATTGCGGCGCAACGGTCAGCACGCCCGGAATCACCAGGAACGCGTCGTCGGCGGCGATCGGCCACCGGATCTTGGCCGTGCGGGAGATATCGAGGCCGTGGATGAGCTGCTCACCGAGCAGCAGGGCCGCCATGGTGGGCGGACCGATCACCAAACCGTTGGGGGTGGCGATCTCGGCGCTCAGGTCGGCGTTGGCAGCGGCGTTCAGGTACGCGTCGGCGGCGACCTCGAGCATGTCGGCCAGGCGGGACAGGTTGCGCTCTCGGATCTCTTCGAGGTGGCGGGCGTTGACCTTCGCGCTGAGCCGTGAGGGCGATTCGGTCGGCCGATTGGCGTGGGTCATATAGCCACCGGTGTGACGTGTCAGTGCCTGCGTGTAGTCACGGAGATCACCGACGACGTGTGCGGCGGTCTCGGCGGCGGTCCACTGCAGGCCGGGCGCGGGTGCGTCGGGCTTGTCGATGTTTCGCCACAAGTCGGCGCTTCGTGCCACGGCGATGCGCAGCGCGTTGAGGGTGGGGCGGTAGGCGCGACGGGTGTCCTCGGCCGGCCCGGTTAGGTGCACGGGGGCAGATGTCATAGGGTAACTATTTCACATAATGATGCTATGTCAATAGGGTATCGTGGGTCTATCGAAGAGGAGCAATGCATGTCGGACCCGCCCGCCTCGCTGCGCGCCGAACAGGTCGCGCAGACGCGAGCGGCGTTGGTCGCGGCCGGCCGCCGACTGTTCGGCGAGAAGGGTTTCCGCGCGACCTCTGTCGAGGACCTGGCGCGCGAAGCCCGCGTCACGACAGGGGCTCTTTATCACCATTTCCCCAATAAGACAGCGCTTTTCGAGGCCGTGTTCTTGCAGGCGCACACGGATTTGATGACGGCGTCCACCAAGGCGGCGCGCGGAGCGTCAGACGGCATCGACGAGCTGGCTCGCGGCTTCGAGGCGTTCCTCGACGGCGTGCTGCAGCCGGATATGCAGCGCATCCTGATCGTCGACGGGCCCGCGGTGTTGGGGCTGGCGCGCTACACCGAACTCGATGAGCAATACGCCCACGCGGCGATCGTGCACGCGCTGACGGCCGCGGCGCAGGCAGGGACGATCACGGTCGAGGATCCCGAGACCGCCACGCGGCTGCTGCTCGGCGCGCTCACCCGCGGCGCGATGCTGATCGCCAACGCCGCCGATCCTGTTCAGACGCGGCACGCTGTCGCCAAGTCGATGCGGGCACTGCTATCCAGCTTCACTCCGTAGCGCGGATGACGGATGCTGGACGCATGACGCGTCCGCGACCTCTGCGCCGATTCGACCCGTTCCGGCCGATCGACATGCTGGCCGCGCTGTGGTCTTCGGCGGCGGTAGCGCCGGTCAGCTCCGGGGCGGCGGCGGCCTACCGGACGCTGTTCATGACGGTGCGTCGGCTTGTGGTGGGTCGTCGGTTGGCGGTCCGGCTGGAGGACGGCGATCTCACGCTGACGGTCACGGAGTTCGATTCTCGGCTGGATGTGCGAGCGCTGTCGGTGGGCCAACTCAACGATGTCCGGCTGGCGGCGCGGGACATCTGTTGGCACGGGAGTCGATTCGATCGGGCGACGGCGGTGCTGCACAACGTGCACATGAAGCCGACGGCGCCGCCGGTGCTCGTGGCCGCTCCGGTGGAGCTGACGCTCGAGATTCCGGCGCCGGTGCTCGATGATTTGTTCAGGTGGGCGGCGCCGCGATTGTCGGGCGAGGTCGGTGCCGATGCGATCGCGCGGCTGCGACTGGCGAGCAGGCCGCTGCTCGGTCACATCGAAGTCGATGCCAGCCTCGACGGTTCGACGTTGTGGCTGAAGCCGCGGGGCCTCGCCGTCCGCCAGCGACATTGGCGGTTGCCGGCACGCACGCCGGCCTATCCGGTGCACCTCCCCGAGCTTCCGCAGGGGCTGTCATTGACCGGTATCAGCTTTGCGCCCGGCGTGGTGTGCCTGTCGGGCACGCTGCCGGAATGGCGGATGGATGTGCCGCGAAAACGCTTGGAGGACATCATCAATCAGCTCAGCGTGGTCGGTGTGCCGCTGAATCTCACCAGGCTGGGGCGCCTCTTCTAATCGCGCCGTTGCACTGGCAGTAAGTCCATGGCTGTGTGACACCGAATTGCCAGAAAACGTCACTACCGTTCGAGCGCGTGTCGGGGCCACGATTGCTGACTTCATGAGAGGCGCGCCATGATCAATCTGCTCGACTACATCCTCGATCTGTTCCGGGACGAGAGCCACGCTCAGGCGTTCGTCGCAAATCCCGACCAGGCGATGGCCGACGCAGGCCTGTCGACAGTCAATTCCGCCCAGCTGCAGTCGGTGGCGGCGACGGCAATCCCAAGCCTGGCGATGGGCGGCAGTGGTGACGCGGTGACCGATCTGCAGCAGGCCGTGTCGAGTTATTACGGATTCCAACCGCAGCCCGACGTCGCGCCGCAGACCGACTTCTCCCCCAGCACCGACCTGGCGAGCAACAACAGCTTCATGAGCCCGACCACCAACATCACCGACGACCACAGCGTCAGCTTCGGCATGGGCGATATCACCCTGGGTGACAAGACAACTGCGCAGGGCGATGGCGCCGTCGCTGTCGGCGGAAGCACGCACGGCGACATCCTCAGCGGGGACGGCGCGGTGTTGGGTAACGGCAACACGGTCAACAACGGCGATATCCACACCGGATCTGCCTCGACAGTGACTGTCGGCGACGGCAACGCCACCGGCAACACGTCGGCGGGCGGCGACGTGCTCAGCTCGCACGACGGCACGGTCATCCAGACGTCGGGCCACGGGACAACCTCGGTGTCGGACGGCAACACAACCACGGTGCACGGAAATCAGACGATCACCGACATCCACGGCACGGGCAACACCAGTGGCGTCGACAACAGTTCGACGCCCACTCACACGTCGACGATCGACAACTCCGAGCACGATTCATCGACACACTCGATCGTGGATACTTCCGTGCACGACAACACAGTGCACGATGGTTCCGTACACGACAGCTCGATTCACGACACCTCGCTGCACGACAACTCGATCCACGAAACCACCCACACGGACACGGGTTTGGACGCCCATCTCGGGTTCTGACACACCCCTAGAACGGGTTTGGCGGTGAGCCAGGCTGGGTTGCGTCGACGCGGGACACAGCGCGCCGCCGTGTGCCTCTGTGACGTAGGTGTGTCCGGTCGCGGCGGTGAGAATCACTGTCCCGTAGGGCAATTGCTGATCAGTCCAGCCACCCGGGTCGCTGTGGAAGGTCTTGATCACATGGTGACACCGGAGCGGTGGAGAACGCTTCAGAGCGTTTGCGATCGTATGAACCATGGAGGCTCACCTAGGCTCTAGTTCACGGAGACTGCGAGCTGGACCGGCTCCTGCGGCCCTCGACTGGTCTCCGGTTGACAGGCGTCCAGGCTGGACCGATAGCAATATTGGAATACCAAGGTGGTCTTGCCCGGACCGCGCGCGGTGAAAACCCACGCCAGGCGGCCGCCACAGCCGACCGCGTCCCTGTCGCAGTCGGAGTCGTAGTCCTCTTCGCCCCCGGTGAGCACCGCGGCGTCGGGAGTACCCACTAGGTACCAGGAATCCCCGATGGACGAGTTAACCTGCCCCAGGTCAACCCGGAGAACCTCGCCCGCGGCGAGCTGAACCGAGCCGGCGGTTACGCCCACTTCGACCGTCCGTCCCCCGCCACACCCGGCGAGCAGGACAAACACTGTTACCACCAAAAGGATTCGGCGACGACCCATGCCGCTGAACGTACCGTTATTGCGAACAGGCGAACTGCCTTCAGTAGATGGTGGTAACGGATACGCGAAGAACGTTTCGAGCTCCGAGTGAAAGGCCAGTCGGCAACCTACCCACCTCCCGACGCCACCCACGAGCGCGGGTCGCGTACGGCCGAAACCACCTGCTGGATAGCGTCGATCACCAGCGCTGGCTGGTCTTGGTGGATGTTGTGCCCGCTCTCAGTGGCAACGATCAGGCGAGCGTCGGGGACGAGCTGGGCGAGATCTTGTTGCAGCGCGGTCATGATGGCTTCCATCTTCTCGCTCGGCCAGCCGGGAAAGGGCGGGGCAAAAGGGATGCCGTGGGCGAGAACGACCAAGGGCATCGGGCGGAGGGGAGCATCCTTGCGCGCCTGGCGGACCTGGCCAGTGGTGGCGTCGTTGCCCAACGGGGCGGTGAACCACCGCTCCGCCTCCGGATAGGCATCGAGGAGGTCTTGGTTGGTGACGGTGAGCGCTTCGAACTCCGCCCACTGGTCCGGCGGCAGGGCCTCCTGGAAACGCAGCCACACATCCTCGTGAGTCGAGTCCAGCAGCACCATGCCGACCACCTCGTCCGGGTACTCGCTGGCATACAGCCGCGTCACCAGACCGCCCGCGGAGTGGCCGACCAGGACGTAGGGACCGGGGATCGCAGCGGCGCCCAGCAGCGCATGCAGGTCATTGACCCTGTCTTGCGTAGTGCGCGGCTGGGGCACCGGGTCGCTGCGGCTGGGGTAGAAGAGCGGCCCATGCGGATCGAGCGAGGGATTGGGCTCAGTGAGCGTGCCCGGACGGTCGTAGGCACAGACGCGGGTGAACGCCGCCACACCGGGCAGGACCATCGTTCGCGTGCCCTCGGGCTCCTCCAGATCCTGGCTCCAGACGTCGGCCCGGCCGCCGGCCCCGGCTTCCAGGATCACGGTGGGACTGCCCTGGCCGCGGCACTCCAAGTAGAGCGATCGACCGCCAATGTCGACCAGATCCGAAAAATCGCCCGTTGCCGCCGGCGACGCGGTGGCTTTCGGCACAGGGCCGAGGGCGAGGCTGCCAACAACGGCGAGCACGGTTGCCAGGACGCACACGGAGTGAGTGGGAATGCGATCCATACCAAATCCTCCTTGGCAGGCGCCGCCTCCAACCATCAGCGAGGATCAGCTTCGGAGGGCAGCGACGCCTATCGTGCACCCTGTTTGTGATAGGTGCGGCCGCATTCGGACATAACGGCCAGCAGCCGGATGATTTCCTTTTTGGTCTTGCCTTCTTGGGTTCCGCGCCAAGTAGCGCTGGGTGGGTTCGTGCTATCGCAGCCTGTTGACGGCGATCAGATGGATCGAGCTGTCGGCGTCGCGGTCTCCGCCGCGGTGCAGGGGCGTCGGTTTCAAAATCTCACAGGCCGACCGCGCACGTCGTCTTCGAAGCGAAGGACGAAACCTCTGCACCTAACTCCAAGTGTGGATGTCAGCTGTGAGAGCCATCACCGCAGGCCGCATCCCGGAATCAAATCGCTGACCAGCAGTGTTTAAAGGTCTAGACATATGAGAGAGGACCCAAAGATGAAGAAGTTCGGAATTGCCACTGCGATGGTCGGTGGCGCCGCCGCTGCGCTCATCGGACTGGCAGCTCCGGCCGCCGCCGCGCCGACCGGCCCCGGCGACGCCCAGCAGACCATTGACGTGCTGCGAGCCCAGGGCTACACCGTGATCGTCAACCGAATCGGTACCGCGCCGCTCGACCAGGCCAACGTGGTAGCCGTCCGGCCCGGGCAGCACTTCTCACGCACGGACACCGGCGTACCCGGCGCCCGCAACGACATCTACACGACCGTCATCGACAAGACGGTGTATCTAGACGTCAAGTAGGCCAATACATGAGGAGGGGCATCCAATTGGGTGCCCCTTCTTCGTATTTGGACGATGCTGAAGCCGTGATCGAACTGGCGCGCTACCAGGAGGGGCCGTCGAACGTCGTGGTGTCGCGCGACGGCGACGATCTCGTGTTCTGGTCGTCATGCCACGACTACGGCAGGACGATCACCGAAGAATCCCGCATCCGGATCGCCGACTTCATCGCCAAGGGCGAGGGACCGTGGCCATGGTTCGACTTGCGCGATAAACGTGACGGGGCGCTGCTGGTGCTCAACGCGCTCGGCGTTAACCCGCCGGCCTGGACGACGGCGTTGCCGGCAGACGTCCTCGATCTCTTCCGCCGTGCCGAACGCGGCAGCACAGACGTGATCGAACTGCTCGCCTGCGGCGCCGAGCCCGATCCCGTCGATCCCTGTGCGGCGTCACCACTTTGGTACGCAACGCGCTCGGGCGGCTCAGGCATCGTCGTGGCCCTGATCGACGCCGGCGCCGATGCCGGCCGCCGCATCGACCTGTCGGCCCAAGGCGACCGTTTCACAACGATCCTGCACGAGATCGTCCGACTCGGCCGCACTGTGGCGCTCGCGCATGCCCTGAAAAAGGGAACCCACCCAGACCTCAAAGATTCCGATGGCGCCACGCCACTGCATGTCATCAACGGCAACAACGACAACGTCAATCCGGAGGTGGTCCGCTCCCTCGTACGCGCCGGCGCCGCAGTCGATGCCGCGATGCCAAGCGGCACCCAACCCATCGAACACGCGGTCCGGCGGATCCTGCCCGCGACAGTCGCGGCGATGGTCGAACTCGGCGCCGACCCGGTCCGCGGCCTCGATGCCCTTCTGCCCTGGTGGGCCACAGTCGGAACGCGCTATGCGGGCTACCGGGCAGGCGACGTCGCCGACGTCATCGACATCCTGCGTGCCGGCGGCGCCGAGGTGACCGACCGGCACCGCGAATTGGCGGCTGGCGCCGGAGCGTCGCAGGTCGAAGCCGCGCTTCGCCGCTAAAGTCGCCGCTGTGGCGCGATACTCACGGTATGTCGCGATCGGCGACAGCCAGACCGAGGGCCTATGGGACGGCGACGACACCGTCGGCCTGCGGGGATTCGCCGACCGGCTGGCTGAGCTCGTCGACGCGCATGACCCCGGGCTGACCTACGCCAATCTTGCCGTGCGCGGCCGTCGCATCCGTGACCTCCTCGACGATCAGCTTCCCCAGGCACTGGCTATGAAGCCCGATCTGGTCACCGTCTGCATCGGGATGAACGACGTGACGCGGCCGGGGCCCTACTTCGGTCACGCGCTGGCCGAGCTCGAGGACCTGTACGCCCAGCTGGCGCTGTCGGGGGCAACCGTCGTCACCACGACCTTCCCTGACCTCGCGCAGATCATTCCAATCGGCCGGATCCTCGCGGCGCGTGTGTTGCGGATCAACGACGAGATCAGGAGGGCGACGGACTGGTACGGCTTCCGGCTGGTCGACCTCTACGACGCGCCCTCGATGGGCCACCCGGACACCTGGAGCACCGACCGCGTGCACGGGTCACCGAAGGGACACGCCCTGTTCGCCGCCGCGGCCGCCGAGGCGCTGGAATTGCCTGGGAGCAACCATGATTGGGCCGAAATCGGCGGGCCCGTTCGTCAGTCGCTCCGGTCGCAGGCGTACTCGCAGGCGCTGTGGACCCAGAACATGCTCATGCCGTGGCTGTGGCGGCACGTGCGCGGCCGGTCCGCTGGAGACGGAAGGATGCCGCGGCGGCCGCGACTTGAGGCGCTGCCTACTTAGCTGCGACCTAAATGCCCAAGAACGGCAGCGGGATCGGCGATTGGCCGTTGGCGACCGACGACACGGCCGTCGGGCAGAACAGCGAGATCGCGATGCCGGTGAACATGGTCGCCGGGCCCAGCGACATCCCGCCCGCGTCGGCAACCTGGGCGGCGACGTCGGCAGCGGTCTGACCGGGCTGGGCCAGCATCGGGCAGACCTGCTGACCCAAGGCGGCGGCGTTCGCGGGGTCGGCGGTGCCGATTCCGGCGTCGGTCAGCGCTGACAGGAACGCGTCGTCAGTCGTGTCGGCCTGCACCGGCGCCGCCCACACCAGGCTGGAAGCCACCACACCGAGGGCAAAGGCGGTTCGTCTGCGCTGCATCGGGGGATCGTAGCGTCAGATACCCGTCCAAGCCGCATCGATGCTGTCGGCCACGTCGATGATCTTGGCCTTCTGGGACGCCGGGCTGTCGATTTCGCCGGAGACGTGGGCAGAGATGAACCGCCTGATCTCGGCGTCGACGCCAGCAACGACCCGCAGCACCTCCGCGCGCAACGACTTGGACGTGACGTGAATGGTGATGTCGGACGGGCGTGGTTTCTCGACGTCGAGGATCAGCAGCAGCGGCTCGGCGGCCCGCGCGGTGGCGGGCAGCGCGATCTCGCCGAACACCATGAATTTCGGTTTGTCGATCCGCAGGTCGATAACCATGTCGATCTCGAGCGGGATCCGGATGTCGAAGGTGATCGCCTCGCCCACCGTGCGGGTCACTCGGGGCTCCATGATCCGGACCTTGGCGGTCACCTTGGCGATCTTGCCCGGCCCCTGACCCATCGGGCCCATCTCGAATGCGTCGCCTGCGATGGCGGCGATCGCTCGGCAGACACGGTCTTCGCTCACCGCGATCTCGAAAAACTTGCGGCCGAATTGTTCGTAGGTCATGTAGTTATCGGCGTCCATGGTGCTGTAACCGTCTCACGTCCGACGATCCGACTGGGGCAACGCGACCGAATCGCAACACCCTAGTCCCGGCCGGCGCCCGCTCATGCGCACGGTTTACCCGACGGACACCTGGTGAAACGACTCACCCTGCCTCACTGAAGACGCGAATCCTTGTGATGGCAACGGGTTCGGAACCCAGGTCCGTGAAGATCACACTGCGCTGCCCGGCACGCTCGATGGCCGCAACGACCGCATACCCGGAGCCGATGAGCTTGTGCCACCGCGCTCCAGCAAGATGCCTCAGCAGGTCTGCGGCGGTCATTGGAAGGTCGTCGCCGCGACAGATGCGCACCCTGCCGGCGAGTCGTCTCCGCATGCCGACCTCGTCGCCGGCGCATGCGGCATCCAGGAATCGCTCGACGACACCCTTGGCCCCGCTGCCGATACCGCGGAATCCGCCGAGAAATCCGAGCGTGCCGACCAACCCCTGATTGGTCAGCAGGAGCTTCGATAGCTGAAGGCCGGCGGGCACGGCCCGGATTCCGCCGCGCAGAAACTGGCCCACCATTGTCGGCAGCTCCCAAAAAGCTGACAGTGCAGCGATTTTCAGCTCACCCGCATCGTCTTGCAGGTCGTAACGGATGTACACCGGCACCCTCAGGGTGAGTGTCGACGCCATAGTCACCTCGAGCTCCCCGTCCCGAACGACGGTCGGGCCGACCACGATGTCGA
The DNA here is from genome assembly GCA_035649695.1 of Mycobacterium sp. Lineage (GTDB taxonomy): Bacteria > Actinomycetota > Actinomycetes > Mycobacteriales > Mycobacteriaceae > Mycobacterium. Next base: position 10,567 of record DASRJA010000494.1, read on the forward strand.
CGTCCGGGTGAAACCGGACGTTGCGCGGACCGATGAAGGTGTCATAGAAGCGGCCAATCGCCGCCACTCCCGTGTGCGGCGTGGATCCGACCGGGTCCTCGACGCGTCCGGTTGCAGCGAAAAGGCCGATCCAGGCCGTGCGATCGCGGGCGCCCGCGGCCGCAGGCGAACGCTCGGCGGTCGCCAGCATGTCGGCGCGAGTGAAGGCCATACGGCTTGCCTACCACCTGCGGTTGGCCTCGGTCGACTACACGCCAACACGCAGGCACACTGTGGTTAACCGCAATGCAGCGGTGCACGGCAATCAGGAGGAACCGCTATGAGCAGCAACGGGCCTTTCGGGTTCGACCCCGAAGAGTTCGATCGCGTGGTCCGCGAGGCGGGCGAGGGCCTGCGCGACGCGCTCGACGGAGTCAGCAGGTTCTTCACCACCTCCGGTGAACGGGCCGGATGGGCGACGGTCTTCGACGAGTTCGCGCGGCATTCAAGGGGCAGAACCGAGCCGGAGACGACGGGCGAGACCGGCGACGGCGTGTGGGCGATCTACACCGTCGACGACGATGGTGGCGCCCACATCGAGCAGGTGTATCCGACGGAACTCGATGCGCTTAGAGCGAACAAGACCAACACCGATCCGACGCGCAAGGTGCGATTCCTGCCGTATGGCATCGCGGTCAGCGTGCTCGACGCATCCGACGTATCCGACGCGACGGAATAGCTACTCGAAGCAGCGGCGCATGCCCGCCAGCATGGCGGTGTGCGCCTTGACTGCCTCGCGGACCGTCATCGCCGCCAAGGGACGCGGCGCATCGATGCACATGTGCTCGGTGATGCGCGTGCCCGCGTCGACCGGCTCGAACGTCACCGTTGTACGCAGTCGAACCCGGGGAAACTGACGCGCCTCGGCCGTCACATCGCCGATGTTCGGCACGTGCAGGCGCGCCACATAGCTGATCCGTAAGTGCAAGGGCCCCAACGGAATCCGATCCTGGACTCGGTAGCTCTGCACGTAGCCGTCCGCGGTCTGCCGACGGTCGGTAGCGCGCACCGCCACGACCAACGGATGCACTCGTCTGATGTTGTTCAGGTCGACGTAGAAGTCACGGACCTCGTCCGGCGGCGCCGGGATCTGCTCCGAGACACTGCGGTCCGCGCGCGCCACCCACCAACTCACGCCTGCGCGGCGGGCGCGGCGCCGAGCACCCGTTGGATGTCGGGCTTCATCTGCTGTAGCTGCTGGCCCGAGTAACCCCACGCGTGGATGCCGCCGGGGAAGTTGAACGTGGCGTTGTTGCCGCCCGCGGCGATATAGGCGTCGGCGAACGCATGGTTGGAGTCGATCGCCATTCCCTCCAGGAAGCCGAGTCCGCCGATGGGCGCGTCCGGGCTGGCCAGCGCCGGATCGGTCGGCGTGCCGCTGCCGCAGTAGACCCACAGCCGGATGCCGCTGCCGGCCAGCCTGCCCGCCTGGACGGTGGGATCGTTGCGGGCCCAGGCCGGGTCACCCGGC
>DASRJA010000495.1:0-3361 GCA_035649695.1 Mycobacterium sp.
AAGTGGCACTCCGGCCAACTGCTCGATCACCGCGGCCAGCCCGTCGATGCCGGAATTGTGTCTGCCCACCTGTTGCCACGCCGGCAGGAACCGGCCATAGGCGGCTGTACTGACCGGCTCGATCTGCGCTCGGAGCGCGGCCAAGGACCGGCGCCGTAGAATCTTCAAAACGTCCGCGTCACACCATTGTTCGCCATCGGCGGAGTCCGTGAATTCGCCGCGGATCAACTTGCCGTCGATGTCCATTCGACCCAGCACGTCCGCGGTCACCCGTAGTCCAAGGCCGAACCGGGCCGCGGCGTCGTGAGTGGTGAACGGGCCGTGGGTGCGGGCGTATCGGCCGAGCAGTTCGCCGAGTGGATCGGCCACCGATTCGGTGAAAGCCGCGGGCACCCCGACGGGCACCGCAACGCCGACGCCGTCGCGCAGCAGGCCGATGTCTTCGACCGCCACCCACCAGGTTTGGTCGGCGAAGGACACCGTCAGCGCCCGTTTGGCGGCCTGCAACCCGTCCAGCCAGCCGCCAACCTCTGCTGTCGTACAGCGCTCGGCGATCTCGTGTTCGGTCAGCGGGCCCAGCACCCGCAGCAGATCCGCGACGCCCTCCGCATCCCGGGCCAATCGGTCGGAGCTGAGGTGTTGCAGCTGCTGCATGGTGGTCGCGATGACTTGGGGATCGAGCAACTCCCGCAGCTCGACCCGGCCGAGCAGCTCGGCGAGCAGCACGGAATCCAGCGACAAAGCGGCGGCACGCCGCTCGGCCAAAGGGCTGTCGCCCTCGTACATGAATGCGCCGACATAGCCGAACAACAACGACGCGGCGAACGGCGACGGGGTCGCGGTCTCCACCTCGACCACCCGCAACCTGCGCTGAGCTACCCGGTGCATCAGCTCGGTGAGTGCGGGCACGTCGTAGACGTCCTGCAGGCATTCGCGGACCGTCTCCAACACGATGGGGAAGTCCGGGTACTTGCGGGCGACGTCGAGCAGCTGTGCCGCCCGCTGCCGCTGATGCCACAACGGAGACCGCTTGCCGGGATGCCGTCGCGGCAAAAGCAGTGCGCGGGCGGCACATTCGCGGAACCGCGACGCGAACAGCGCCGAGCCGCCCACCTCGGCGGTGACAATCGGTTCGATCTCGTCGGCATCGAACACGAACAGGTCAGCACCCGGTGCGGCGTCCTCGGTGTCCGGCAACCGCACGATGATCCCGTCGTCGGAGGCCGTCGGCTTCTCCTCGATCCCATAGCGCTCGCGCAGCCGTCGCGACACCGCCAGCGCAAGCGGTCCGTGTACCCGAAGCCCATAAGGGGAGTGCAGGATCACCCGCCAGTCGCCGAGTTCATCGCGGAATCGTTCGACCACAAACGTGCTGTCGCTGGGCACCGTACCCGTCGCTTGTCGCTGATCGTCCAGCAGCTGCCACAGGTTGTCGGTCGCAAACTCGTCGAAACCCATTGCACGGCAACGCGCGACGAACTCCTCACGGCCCAGCCGCGCCAGCTCCCCGGTGAACGCTCCGACGGCAGCGCCCAATTCAGCTGGCCTGCCGACGCCGTCGCCCTTCCAGAACGGCAGCCGCGCGGGCTGCCCGGGTGCCGGAATGACCAGCACCCGGTCGTGGGTGATCTCGGTTATGCGCCAGCTTGTCGCACCCAGCGAGATCACGTCACCCGGGCGTGACTCGTACACCATCTCCTCATCGAGTTCTCCCACCCGCGAAGGTTTTTCGGAGTCGGTCGCCAGGTAGACGGTGAACATGCCGCGGTCCGGGATCGCACCCCCAGACGTCACCGCCAGCCGCTGCGCTCCCGGACGTGCGGTCAGCGTGCTGGCGTCACGGTCGTATACCAGCCGCGGCCGCAGCTCGGCGAACTCGGTGGACGGGTACTTACCGCTCAACAGGTCTAGCGTCGCCTCAAATGCGCTGCGCGGCAACGTCGCAAACGGAGCACTGCGGCGCACCGCGTCGAACCACCGATCGGCGTCGATCGGCTCCAGCGCACAGGCCGCCACGGTGTGCTGGGCCAGTACGTCCAGCGGATTCGTCGGCACATGCATGGTCTCGATCTCGCCGGTGAGCATCCGCTTCACGGTCACCGCGCAGCCGATCAGATCCGTGCGGTGCTTGGGAAACAGCACACCCTGCGAGATTTCGCCGACCTGGTGACCGGCGCGGCCGATGCGCTGCAGTCCGCTGGCCACCGACGGCGGCGCCTCGACCTGGATCACCAGATCGACCGCGCCCATGTCGATGCCCAGTTCCAGGCTGGACGTGGCGACGACGGCGCGCAGGCGTCCGGTCTTGAGGTCGTCCTCGACCTGCGCGCGCTGTTCCTTGCTCACCGAGCCGTGATGCGCGCGGGCCAGCAGGGTGGGCGCGCCGTGGGACTGGCCGCTGGCCATCAGCTGCGCCGGCGAGCCACCGCCAACCTGAGGGTTGCGCCCGGAAGGCAGCTCGATGCCGGACCGTTCGGCGTGAATCTCGTTGAGCCGCGACGTGAGTCGCTCGGCCAGCCGCCGCGAATTGGCGAACACAATCGAGCTGCGGTGGGCCTCGATCAGATCGACGATGCGTGCCTCGACGTCGGGCCAGATCGTGTTGTTCTCCAGATTGGCCATATCGGGGACCGGAACCTGGACGGACAGATCGAACGTCTTGGCCGCGGGCGGCGCGACGATCGTCGTTCTCGCCTGGCCCGACAGGAATCGCGCCACTTCCTCCGGTGGTCGCACGGTCGCCGACAGCCCGATCCGCTGCGCCGGTGATGCCGACAGCTGGTCGAGCCGCTCCAGCGACAAGGCCAGATGTGCGCCGCGTTTGGTGCCCGCGACGGCGTGCACCTCGTCGACGATGACGGTCTGCACTTCGGCCAGCGTCTCGCGTGCCGCTGACGTCAGCATCAGGAACAACGACTCCGGCGTGGTGATCAGGATGTCCGGCGGATTGGTGATCAGCGTGCGACGCTGCGCTGGCGGCGTATCGCCGGACCTCACGCCGACGCTGATGTCGGGTGCGGGCACGCCCCGGCGCTCGGCGACCCGGCCGATGCCGGTCAGCGGGGTGCGCAGGTTGCGCTCGACGTCGACGGCCAGCGCCTTCAGCGGCGACACGTACAGCACGCGGGTACCGGCGCGTGCGGGCCGCGGTTCCGATGACGCCAGCCGGTCAATCGCCCACAGGAATGCGGCCAACGTCTTGCCCGACCCGGTAGGCGCGATGACCAGCGTGTTGTCGCCGTCCGCAATCGCCGACCACGCCTCGGCCTGCGCGGCGGTCGGAGCCGCGAAGGTACCGGCGAACCACTCGCGCGTCAGCGCGCTGAAGCGGCCAATCGGATCGGAAACCATCTAGCCATCG
>DASRJA010000496.1:0-2981 GCA_035649695.1 Mycobacterium sp.
TGCCCCCGCCACCTCCGCCTCCGGTACTTCCTGCGCCCACGGCTTCCGCGTCCGGAGGGACCGGCGTTGGGGTGAATACGCCTTTGGGTTCGGCTGAGAGTGGATTTGCGACCGACTTGGGCGTTGGTCTCCCGACGCTGCCTCCACCTCCCCCGCCGCCACCCCTGCCGTCGGCCTCGGGGTCGGCCCAGACAAACCTGGGCTTCGGCTTCTGACAGGTGAATCGCTCGACATGGGCCCCGCCCAAAAGGACGGGGCCCATGTTTTGGCACCAGCGCACTCACCGGCAGCATTGATTACCGCCACTTACTGTTCCTCAGATGGGTTGGGGCGCAGTCGATTACTGCCGCCGTGGCGTGCCGAGCTCGTCGAGGTGGTGGTGGCCCGTACGTCGACGATCATCGCTCAAAGTGCTGATAGTCCAACGGACTTCGCCACGAGCCGCCCCAGTGCCAACCACGATCGGTGAAGACGCGCACCGCTGCCATGTGATTCCGCTCGAGACGAGGAGGTCCGCGACCAGATCATCGTCCGGGCCCGGCAGGCTTGATCAGCCAGAGAGCCAAGATGATTGCCGCTATCGGCCCCACGGCCATGACCAGGCTCAGGGTGTGAATCGCGTCGACGGCGTTTTGCGGCGCCTGGTCGATCACCAGTCGCGCCTGCTCCGGGTCGGCCAGGTGTGCTTCGCGTCCGCCGTGGGCCGTGAGCAGCGCCTCGCGTGTCTCCGCGCGCGTGATCCCGGATTTGGAGAGGTCGTGCACGCTGTCGGTAAGGAAGAGGTTGATACCGACGAGGGCGAAGAGTGCGGGCCCGAGCGAGTATCCGCCCTCGTTGACCGCGCTCTTGACGGCGGAGACCGCGCCGCCGAGATCCGCTGGCGCGCTGCCCATCATGATCGTGGCCTGCGGTGTCGTGACCAGTGCACCGCCAACCACGATGAGCGCCGCGGTCACGAACACGATCGTGCGAGAAGTGTTGAGATCAAAGGACCTCAGCACCAGCAGGCCGGCAAGCATCACGGTCAGCCCGCTGACAAGGACGGTGCGGGGGCCGAACCGGTTCGCGGCCGGGCCGGCGGCGGTGGCTGCCAGTGCGGCCATCGCGGTGGCGGGAATCAGTAGTAGGCCGAACAGCTCGTGCGATTCTTTGCGGATCGTGACGAGGTAGAAGGCGAGCAGGACCATCGATCCGCCGAGCACGATGTTGAACATCACTCCGGCGGTCACGGCAGCGTTGAACCGGCCTGAACGAAAGATCCGCATGTCCAGCGCCGGGTCCTGCGTGCGCAGCTCCTGCATGACGAACGCGAAGCCAGCCACCAGGCCGACAGCGATCGCGGTGACGCCGATGGCGTTGATACCGGTCTCCACACGCGAGATGCCGAAGATCAGCCCTAGCAGCGCGACGGCGAACAGCGCCATGCCAACCAGATCCAGCCGACGAGTGGCGCGCACCGTTTCGGGCACGTACCGCCAGGTGATAGCGAAGCCAACCGCAGCGATGAGCGGCACCGCGAAAAAGCATGCGCGCCAACCAAGTGCGTGTGCCAGCACGCCGCTGATCGCGGGCAGAGGGGTGGCGACGGCGTAGCCCACGCCGAAGTACGCCGCGATCGCCGCGGCCCGTCGACCCGGCGGGAATACCGCGTTGGTGATCGCCAGCGAGAGGCCGATCAGAAACGCCAGTGTCACCCCCACGCCCGCGCGGGCGACGATCATCACGGCCGGTATGGGTGCGGCGGCGGCCAGCCCGCTGAACGCGATTGCACCGCACAGCCCGACGAGGTACATGCGCCGCATGCCATATAGATCGCCGAGCGCGCCGGCGCTGAGCACTGTGGCAGCCATGGTCAGGGTGGCCAGGCTGGCGACGAACGTGGCGGTCGCGCCCGAGATCTGCAGGGCGGCCGAGACGACTTGCAGGTTGGCCGACAGGGACGTCGGGTCGCCGATCGAGATGGCGTAGCCGAGGCCCATGGCGATCACCGTCATGGCGGCGGCAAGTCCCGAGACCTGACGTTGTTGAGCGTCAACGTGGGTAGCCTCCGGCACGGCTGGATGCTACCGCCGCGAGCATTCGGCCAAGGGGACTGTGCGAGCCAGTTCACCGATCCGGATCTTCATGTTGAAGTCGCAACGGCGACAGCGAAGCAGATGAGGATCAGATTGTGGCATCTAAGCATCTTAGGCTGATGCTAAGATGCCAGCATGCGCACGACGATCCGCATCGACGATGAGCTCTACCGCGAGGTGAAGGCGAAGGCCGCTCGATCCGGGCGCACCGTGGCCGCAGTGCTTGAAGACGCCGTGCGCCGTGGCCTTGCGCCGTCCGAGCGACGGGGCGGCGGTCGGTACAGCGTCCAAGCGACGGGTGCGGGGGGGTTGCAGCCGGGCGTCGACCTCTCGTCCAACGCCGCCGTCGCCGAGGCGATGGACGAGGGTACTTCGGTCGATGCGTTGCGTTGACACGAGCGTTCTCGTTTATGCGCACCGAGCCGATCTCCCCGAACATGCGGACTATCGCTCGTTGCTTGAGCGGCTCGCCAACGGTGATGAACCTCTTGGTCTGCCGGACGTCGTGCTCAGTGGCTTCGTGCGCGTGGTGACCAATCGCCGGATCTTCAGAGAGCCAACGAATTCCGATGAAGTTTGGCAGGCGGTCGATGCGCTACTTGCCGCGCCGGCAGCCATGATGCTTCGGGCAGGGGAGCGTCACTGGGTGTTGTTCCGCCAGCTCGCGGCGGACATCAATGCACGCGGCAACGACGTTCCAGACGCCTATGTGGCCGCGTATGCGGTCGAGAACAACGCAACGTGGTTGAGCGCCGACCGGGGGTTCGCGCGGTTTCCCCGGCTGCGGTGGAGTCATCCGATGGATCTGTGATCTACGGCGAGGCTGCGCGCGCAGACGACCGCGCGCCGAGCTCGGACTGGCCGGGCCGGTTACTCAGCTCCTACTCGTCGCTTTACGTCCCTGTC
>DASRJA010000497.1:0-2006 GCA_035649695.1 Mycobacterium sp.
GGGGTCGCTCGCGCATGAAAGTCCTGATGGTGTCGTGGGAGTACCCACCGGTCGTGGTCGGCGGACTCGGTCGGCACGTCTACAACTTGGCGACCGCACTCGCGGCAGCGGGTCACGAGGTCGTCGTGCTCAGCCGCAGGCCCACCGGCACCGACCCCAGCACGCACCCGTCGACCGACGAAATCGCTGAGAACGTACGGGTTGTCGCCGCCGCGCAGGACCCACACGAGTTCGACTTCGGCACCGAGATGATGGCCTGGACGCTGGCCATGGGTCACTCGATGATCCGCGTTGGCTTGGGAATCAAAGGCCGCCACAACAAGCCTTGGCGGCCTGACGTCGTGCATGCTCACGACTGGCTGGTCGCGCATCCCGCGATTGCTCTCGCCGAATACTTCGACGTCCCACTGGTTTCCACCATCCACGCCACCGAGGCCGGCCGGCATTCGGGCTGGGTGTCCGGTTCGATCAGCCGCCAGGTGCACGCCGTCGAATCCTGGCTGGTTCACGAATCCGATTCGCTCATCACGTGTTCGGCGTCGATGAGCGACGAGATCACCGAATTGTTTGGTCCCGGACTGACCGAGATCCGGGTCATCCGCAACGGAATCGACGCCGCGCTATGGCCGTTCGCTCAGCGGCAACCACGCAGCGGGCCGGCGCAGCTGATGTATCTCGGTCGGCTGGAGTACGAGAAGGGCGTTCACGATGCGATCGCGGCGCTGCCGCGGATCAGGCGCACCCACCCCGGGACCACGCTGACGATCGCCGGCACCGGCACCCAACAGCAGTGGCTCGTCGAGCAGGCGCGGAAACACAAGGTGCTCAAGGCGACAACGTTCGTGGGTCACCTGGACCACGAAGAGCTCGTGCGCCTGCTACACACCGCCGACGCCGCCGTGCTGCCGAGCCACTATGAACCGTTCGGCATCGTTGCGCTCGAGGCGGCGGCAACAGGCATACCGCTGGTCACCTCCAACGTCGGCGGCCTCGGCGAGGCGGTCATCAATAACGAGACCGGCATGTCCTTCGCACCGCGCGACGTCGCCGGAGTAGCCGCAGCCGTGCGCGCCGTGCTCGACGATCCGGATGCGGCGCAGCGCATGGCGATCGCCGCCCGCGAACGGCTCACCTCAGACTTCGACTGGCATACCGTCGCCGACGAAACCGCACAGGTCTACCTCACCGCCAAGCGCCGCGAACGCGAACCGCACCGGCGACGCACCGTCGTCGAGCGCGCACTTCCCGACCGCACATAGTTCGATCGGCGTCGAATCATTCCGCGCCTAGCGTCGGGGTATGGACACGAAAAGGTTCACCCTCGACACGACGTTGACCCTGATCGCTGCCTACCTGGGACTATTCGTCGGCCTCATCGACGCCAACGCGATCAACCTCGCCCTGCCCGCCATCCGCAACGATCTCGGCGGCGGTATCTCCGGGGCGCAATGGACGATCGACGCCTACAACATCACTTTCGCCGCTGTCCTGCTCACCGCCGGGTCTCTCGGCGACAAATTCGGTAGACGCACGCTCCTGCGCATAGGACTCGTCACCTTCGTTGCCGCCTCACTGGTCTGTGCGGCCGCCCCGTCGCTGCCGCTGCTGCTGGCCGCCCGCGCCATCCAGGGTGTGGGTGCGGCCACCATGTTGCCGCAAGGGCTGGCCATCACCGCCGCCGCATTTCCCAATCCCGTCGAACGGGCCAGGGCGACAGCGGCATGGGCGATGGCCGCAGCCATCAGCACCGCCGTCGGACCGATCCTCGGCGGAGTGCTGACCGACACGCTCGGCTGGCGGTACATCTTCTGGCTCAACGCGCCCGTCGGCGTGGCCGCGCTGCTGATGTCATACCGCTACCTCCCCGAATCCCGCGACCCCGACGCCGCGAGGTTCGATGTGCCTGGCCAGACGCTTGCGATGCTCGGCCTCGGCGCACTCACCGTCGTCCTCGTCGAAGGCCGGGTCATGGCACCCGAATGGATCATCGCGCTCGCCGTCGCCGC
>DASRJA010000498.1:0-2793 GCA_035649695.1 Mycobacterium sp.
AGCCGTTGAGCGCGCTCCCTCGCCGACAACGATTCGCGAGATGACGCCGGAGCGGATCTACGACTCACTCGCCACCGGTTCCATGCAGGCGCAGAGCACTGGACTTTCCGATGCGCAAAAGAAGGCGCTGGCGGAGTTCATGTCCGGACGACCGCTCGGCAGCGCCCGACAAGGTGACGGTAAGAGCATGCCGAACCAGTGCACGAGCAATCCGACACTGGCGGATCCGGCGCGCGGTCGTGGGTGGAATGGTTGGGGCAATGGGCTGTCGAACACGAGATTCCAAACAGCAGCCGCCGCCGGGCTGACCGCAGCTCAGGTTCCTCGTTTGAAGCTGAAGTGGGCGTTCGGCTTCCCGACAGGCGTTTCTGCCAACGCCCAGCCGACAGTGGTTGCCGGGCGCGTGTTCGTCGGAAGCGATAACGGGTTCTTCTACTCGCTCGACGCTAAGACCGGATGCGTGTACTGGTCCTTCCAACAGGGATCCATCGTTCGCAACGCACCTGCGGTTGGCGCCGTCATGGGGCAAGGTTCGGCACGCTTCGCCGCATTTTTCGGCGACGGTCACGCCAACGTCTACGCGCTCGATGCGCAGAGCGGCCGCCTGCTCTGGAAGACGAAAGTCGACTCGCATTTCGTCGCGCGCATCACCGCGGGCGTGACCTACTACAACGGTAAAGTGTTCGTGCCGGTGTCATCCTCCGAAGAATTCAGCAGCGGACATCCCGACTATTCCTGCTGCACCTCGCGAGGCAGCGTCGTCGCCCTCGATGCGAACACCGGCAAGGAGATCTGGAAGTCCTGGGTGGTTCCAGAGGAACCCAAGCCTTATCGCACGATGCCCAATGGTGTGGTGCTGTACAAGCCCGCGGGCGGTGCGGTCTGGAATGCACCTACCGTGGATCCGGCTCGTGGCGCGATCTATGTCGGAACGGGTGACGCCACGACCGCGCCACCCGCCAAGACGACCGACGCGATCATGGCGATCGACATCAACAGCGGGAAGCTGCTGTGGTCCTATCAAGCCACTGAGAACGACGTCTTCATGGGCGGTTGCAACGGACCTAACCGGAGTGAAGCATGCCCAAGCCCGATGGGGCCGGACATGGACATCGGCAACTCGCCCATCCTGACCACCCTGCCCAGCGGCAAACGCGCGCTCCTCGGCGGAACGAAGAGCGCGGATGTCTTCGCCCTCGATCCGGATAACAATGGCGCACTGCTGTTTCGGATGAACGCTGCTGGCGGACCGACTGGTGGTGGTCGCGGCGGTCGCGGGTCGATTGTCTGGGGCGGTGCGGCGGACGCGGAGCATGTGTATTACGGCGCGGGCGCGGCGGGACTGGCCGCGATTCGACCCACCACCGGCGAACGCGCATGGGTCTTCCAACCTCAGGGTCGTGGCGTCGCGCTCGGTGCGGCCCCCACCGTTATTCCGGGCGTTGTCTTCCAGGGTGGATCCAACGGAATGCTGTATGCGGTCTCGGCCGCAGATGGCAAGCAGCTCTGGGAGTTCGACACCTCGCAGGATTTTGAAACCGTGAACCGAATGGTGGCGCACGGTGGGGCCATCAGCGTGTCTGGGGCAGTCGTCGTCGATGGGATGGTGTACGTCGGGTCCGGCTACGCTGTCGGCACCGGCGCGACAGCCGGCAACGTCCTCTTGGCGTTTGGTATCGACTAAGTCCGGAACCCGGAACATGGAACCCGGAACCCGGAACGTCCCGGGGACCGAGGACCGTGGACCGGAGACGGAAACAAAGGAGATCAGCGATGCTCGCACTGCTCAGCCTCGCGCTTCTCGGAGCCGCGGCCGCACCAAATACGTGTGAGAGCCTGACGGCTGTCCGGTTACCGCAGGCAACGATCATGAGCGCCTCGGTGATTCCGGCCGGGCCATTCGTCCAGCCTGGCGCGGGCCGAGGCCGGCAGGGCGCTGCGCCTGAAACAGTCGAACCGCTCCCCGAGCACTGTCGCGTGAAGATGGTGCTCAAGCCGACGCCCGACTCCAACATCAACGTCGAGCTGTGGATGCCGACGTCAAACTGGAACGGTCGATTCCTCGCGGTTGGCAACGGTGGCTTCGCCGGTTCCATCCAGGGATACGGCGACATGCAGATCGCGCTGCGCCGCGGCTACGCAACGGCAGCGACCGACACGGGCCATTCCGATGCCGATGGCACAGGCGGGATGTTCGGCCTTGGTCATCCTGAAAAGATCGTGGACTTCGCCTACCGCGCCGTTCACGAGATGACCGTGAAATCGAAGCAGGTCATCAACGAGTTCTACGATCGAGCACCGCGGTTCTCGTACTTCAAGGGTTGCTCAACCGGCGGCCGCCAGGCCGCGATGGCGGCGCAACGCTTCCCCGACGACTACGACGGCATCATCGGTGGTGCATTGGCCAATCGACATATCCAGATGCACACGGCCGGCGTCGCACGCAACATCGAGCTGGCGAGGCACCCTGAGCGCACGATCCCGGAAGACAAAGCCAAGCTCGTGAACGACACGGTGATGAACGCATGCGACACGCTCAAGGAAGGCTTCCTGAACAACCCGCGTGAATGCAAAGTCGACTTCTCGAAGCTCTCATGCACGGGTGCTGATTCACCGACCTGCCTCACAGCCCCGCAAATGCGCACGGTCGAGACCTTCTACGGTGGGCTCAAGAACAGCAAGGGCGAGTTGATCTTTTCAGGCCAGGCGCTGGGCAACCCACTGCCGGCACTCCGCGGAGCAACGGGGACACCAGGCGGTGGCTACGACACGGTTCGCATCTGGGGCTTCCAG
>DASRJA010000499.1:0-2431 GCA_035649695.1 Mycobacterium sp.
TCGGCGGGCACGCTACGCCGGGTGCTGGCCATGCAGACCGACCCGTACAGCGTTGCGCCACTGTGGCCCGACGCGGTGTCGATCGCCGGCCTGCAGGCACGCTTCGGCCTTGACGCCGGCAAGTGGACGGCCGAGCAGATGGCCCAAGTGGCGCTGGATTCGTTCGCCGTTGCCCAGCGCACCGATTCGGAGAAACCGGCCAAGTCCATCGACGAACTACTCGCCCGCCCATACTTCGCCGATCCGCTGCGCCGACACGACATCGCCCCGATCACCGACGGCGCGTCCGCGGTCGTGCTCGCTGCGGGCGACCGCGCCCGCGAGCTTCGCGAAAACCCGGCCTGGATAACCGGTTTCGAGCACCGCATCGAAACCCCGGTGCTCGGCGCACGCGATCTGACCACCTCACCGTCGACCGAGGCATCAGCCAAGGCCGCAACGGGCGGTGACGCCGGTTCCATCGAGGTGGCCGAGATCTACGCGCCGTTCACCCATCAGCAGCTGATCCTGACCGAAGCGATCGGCCTTGGGGCGTCGACGGCCGTTAACCCGTCCGGCGGCGCGCTCGCGGCGAACCCGATGTTCTCGGCGGGGCTGGAGCGCATCGGCTTTGCCGCGCAGCACATCTTCAACGGCTCAGCACAGCGAGTGCTCGCGCACGCCACGAGCGGTCCTGCGCTGCAACAGAATCTCGTCGCCGTCCTGGAAGGGAAATAATCATGGCGGGGCAGCTGGCTGCGGTGCTGGGCACCGGGCAGACGAAGTACGTCGCCAAGCGGCAGGACGTTTCGATGAACGGCCTGGTGCGCGAGGCCATCGACAAGGCGCTGGCGGACTCGGGCTCGACGTTTGACGACATCGACGCGGTCGTGGTCGGAAAGGCGCCGGACTTCTTCGAGGGCGTGATGATGCCCGAACTGTTCCTGGCCGACGCCGTCGGCGCTACCGGCAAGCCACTAATCCGCGTGCACACCGCGGGTTCGGTGGGCGGGTCCACGGGTGTCGTGGCCGCCAGCCTGGTGCAGTCCGGCAAGTACAAGCGCGTGCTCGCGATGGCGTGGGAGAAGCAGTCGGAATCGAATGCCATGTGGGCGTTGAGCATTCCGGTGCCGTTCACCAAACCCGTCGGCGCCGGCGCCGGCGGCTACTTCGCCCCCCACGTGCGGGCGTACATCCGACGGTCCGGCGCGCCGACGCACATCGGCGCGATGGTGGCCGTCAAGGACCGGCTCAACGGCGCGAAGAACCCGCTGGCGCACCTGCACCAGCCCGATATCACCTTGGAGAAGGTGCTGGCGTCCCAGATGCTGTGGGACCCGATCCGTTTCGACGAGACCTGTCCGTCGTCGGACGGCGCCTGCGCGCTGGTGATCGGCAACGAGGACATCGCGGACAAGCGCGTCGCCGATGGACATCCCGTCGCGTGGATCCACGCCACCGCGCTACGCACCGAACCACTCGCGTTCTCCGGCCGTGACCAGGTCAACCCGCAGGCCGGCCGCGACGCGGCCAAGGCGCTGTGGAAGGCGGCAGGGATCACCAGCCCGATCGACGAGATCGACGCCGCCGAGATCTACGTGCCGTTCTCGTGGTTCGAGCCGATGTGGCTGGAGAACCTCGGGTTTGCGCCCGAAGGCGAAGGCTGGAAGCTGACCGAGGCCGGCGAAACCGCAATCGGCGGGCGGATACCCGTCAACGCGTCCGGCGGCGTGCTGTCGTCCAATCCGATTGGGGCGTCGGGCATGATCCGGTTCGCCGAGGCGGCGATCCAGGTGATGGGCAAGGCGGGTGACCACCAGGTCGAGGGCGCACGCAAGGCGCTGGGCCATGCCTACGGCGGCGGGTCGCAGTACTACTCGATGTGGGTCGTCGGAGCGGACAAACCGTGACACGCATGCAGTACACGGTCAGCGTGGCGATGAGCCCGGTCGACCAACTCGTCGAGCTCGCCAAAACGGCGGAGGAAGTCGGGTTCGACTCGATCGCGCTGCCCGATTCGATCTTCTACATGGAGAAGCAGTCGGCCGACTATCCCTACACCGCCGACGGGTCGCGCATGTGGAACGAGGACACCCCTTGGGCCGATCCGCTGATCGTCGCGGGAGCCATGGGAGCAGTGACCACCACGCTGCGGTTCTACACCAATGTGATGAAGCTGGGCGCGCGCAATCCGCTGCTGCTCGCGCGCCAGGTGGGTTCCGTGGCCAACCTGACCAGCAACCGATTCGGATTCGGCGTCGGGATCGGTTGGGCGCCGGAGGAATTCGAATGGTGCGGCGTCCCGTACGCCAAACGCGGCAAGCGCGTCGACGAGATGATCGAGGTCATCAAGCTCGTGTTGGCCGGCGGCATGGTCGAATTCCACGGCGACTTCTACGATTTCGACAAGCTGCAGATGAGCCCGGCGCCAAGCAAGCCGGTGCCCTTCTAT
>DASRJA010000500.1:0-5973 GCA_035649695.1 Mycobacterium sp.
CTTCGCCGACGCGATACGCATCCAGCGCGTACGCGTCGAGTCCCCGGCGGACCAGTTCCCGCCCGACGTTCATCGGCTCCGGCCCGGCGTTCGGCGGCACTGGCGCCCCGGGATCGCGGACGTTGGCGGTGGCCCAGAACAGCAGGTTGGCCAGGTTGCTGCGGCTCACCGCGGAGGCGAGGTCCGGGTCGACCGCGATCGCCGGGTTGGCGCCGAGTACGGCATCGTCGAGCTCTTCGAGCCATTCCGGAGGCGCATTGACGGTGACCTGCGCAGCCTGCCGAATCAGCTCCCTGACCCGCGCCGATGGGCGTTTCCACGTCATCACACCACGGTAGACCGTCTGGTGCAAAGTGCACCAGATCGCCCCGATGTTGAGACGATTTGCTCTTGGGTGAACCTCGCCTCAACGGGACCATCAATACAACGAAAAACCCATCGTCAGGAGTCACTCCCATGGCCCACACCGCCACCCACATCGAGCACGTCGACGTCTTGATCGTCGGCGCAGGAATCTCCGGCATCGGCGCGGCTTACTACTTGCAGAAGGAGCACCCTGGCCGGTCCTACGCGATCCTCGAAGCCCGCGGCGCGTCCGGTGGCACGTGGGACCTGTTCCGCTATCCGGGGATTCGCTCGGATTCCGATCTGCATACCTTCGGCTACGAGTTCAAGCCGTGGCGCGACGAGGACGCCATCGCGTCGGCGGACAAGATCCTGACCTACCTGCGCGAGACTGCCGCGGAGAACAGCATCGACGCCAACATCCGGTTCCACCACAAGGTTCTGGCCGCCGCTTGGTCCAGCGACGACGGGCGCTGGCTGGTCGATGTCGAGCGCTTCGGCGACACCGAGGACACCGAGGAACTGGTGCAGTTCAGCGCCAACTGGATCTTCTGCGCCGGCGGCTACTACCGCTACGACCAGGGCTACACGCCGGAGTTCCCCGAGCGCGACCGATTTCTCGGTCAGATCGTGCACCCACAGCATTGGCCCGAGGACCTCGACTACAGCGGCAAGAAGGTCGTCATCATCGGCAGCGGCGCGACAGCGGTCACCCTGGTGCCCGCGATGGCAGGCACCGCGAGTCACGTGACGATGCTGCAGCGCTCACCGACCTATGTGCTGCCGGTGCCGTCGAAAGACACCTTCGCCAACGCAGCGCAGATGCTGCTGGGCGCCAAGCGCGGCTATGCGCTCGCCCGCCGCAAGAACATCATCAGGCAGCGCGCCGTCTACCAGTTGTCCCAGAAGTATCCGGGCGCGGCGCGGCGGCTGATCCGCTACCTCAACGCCAAGGAGCTACCCGAGGGATATCCGGTCGACGAGCACTTCAACCCCGCCTACAACCCGTGGGATCAGCGGCTGTGCGCGGTGCCCGACGCCGACCTGTTCAAGGCGATTAGCGGCGGGACCGCCTCGGTGGTCACGGATCGGATCGCCAACTTCACCGAAACCGGCATCCAACTGGCATCCGGCACGCATCTCGATGCCGACATCATCGTCACCGCAACAGGTTTGAACATTCAGCTGTTCGGTGGCGTGTCGCTGACGGTCGACGGCGCGCCCGTTGACCCCGCCGACTCCGTCGTCTACAAGGCCATGATGCTGGCCGGCGTGCCGAACTTCGCGTTCGCGTTCGGCTATACCAACTCGTCGTGGACGCTGAAGGTGGGCCTGCTGTGCGAGCACTTCTGCCGCCTGCTGAGCCACATGGACGCCAACGGCTACGACATTGCGCGTCCCGAGCTGGGCGACCCCGGGATGCCGACCCAGCCGATGCTCGACCTCGGCGCCGGGTATGTCCAGCGCGCCCTCAACCGGTTGCCGAAGCAGGGTGAGGGCGACCCCTGGCGCGTGCAGATGGACTACTACCACGATGTCGAGCAGCTGCGTCAGGGTTCAGTTGCCAACCCCCACTTGCACTTTGGGTCCTCGAATCAGGCCGCTGGCGAGGCTAGCCGAATTCCAGCAGGATCAACAGCGGTCGGATCGGATCGAGTAGCGGCAGCCGCTGGACCGTCCACATCACCGCGTTGAACACATTGCCGCGACCCGCGGCATGAGGCAGATCGTGGACGGCCCTGATGCCGGGCACGGTGCTGACGAGGTTTGCCGCATCGGACGCTGACAGGCTGAACGGCATCGGAGGGATGCGGTAACGCAAGGATGTCCGCATGCCGCGACGCGACAATGCGGCGAAGCCCGACGGCGGCAGGTCGAACATCATCTGCCCGCCGGGAAACCGGGCGGCGCATTCGGCGATCAGCCCCAGTGCCTCGTCGGCCTCCAGGTACATCATCAGTCCCTCAGCCGTGATGAACACGCCGTGCTCGGTCTCGACTTGGTCCATCCAGCTGACGTCGAGTGCCGACTGGGCGCACATCCGCACCCGCTCCGAGCCCGGCAGGAGTTTGCGGCGTAGCTCGACCATTGGCGGCAGATCGACTGTGAGCCACTGGAATTGGTCACCCAGGCCCGCGGCGTCGAGACGGTAGAAGCTGGTCCTGCAGCCCCTCCGCCAGCGCCACCACGGTGGCCTTGGGATGGTCGAGGAGGTAGCGGCGCGTCTGCCGGTCATAGCCCAACGCGCGGACAGCCATGTCCTGGCGGCGCGAGAAGCCGAACTTCGCGAAGTCGTAGTCGATGGAATCGGCCAGCTCGATCGCCATCGGGTCCTCGATGATCGAATCCGGCCTGCGCGCCTCGGTCGCCCGGACCCGCAGGGTCATCAGCGCGGTCTCGGACACACCGGTCAGCACGGTGCCATCGGCCTTCGCCGTCGGCGTGGAGCTCATTTCAGAACCTTGTCGACCGTGCGCAGGTTGCGGGTGGTCGTCGAGGACTTGTAGCGCTTCATACCCATGGTCTTCCCGATGGTCGTGCCCAGCGTGCCTTTGGGAGCCTGCCAGTAGATGACACCTTTACCGCGTTTGACCTTCTCGTCGGGCCCGGCGTCCTTGCCAAGCGCGGCGAGTTCGTCGAGCACCTTCTCGTCGGTGACGAATGTGATGTAGGAGTGCCGGCCCTCGACCTCGCGCTCGAACGGATACGCCTTGGAAATCGCTGCCACGGTTTTGATGTCGTAGGCAAGAACCCAGGCGTCGTAACCGAACGCGTCACGCAACGCCGCTTCGGCTTTCTTTCGGACCGCGGCCACCCCGGACCGGCTCTCCAGCAGAACGTTGCCGCTGGCCAAAATTGTTCGCACGTTGGTGAATCCGGCGTCTTCGAACGCCTTGGCCACCTCGGCCATCTTGAGGTTGACGCCGCCGACGTTGACGCCGCGCAGGAAGGCCGCGTATCGGGTCATGTCGTCATTTTAGAGGCCGACGCCGATCGAAATGTGCTGTGTTTGCTTGCCAAGTCATGCAGCAGCTAACGGCCAGACCGGATTCGCGATGCGCCAGCGGTATCGGTGAAACAATCCATCGCTGGGGGCTGCGATGGTCGAGCTAATTGAATCGAATTCGCGAAAGACGGACACTTTCCGGGTCGGGGTAATCGAGAACATCGTCAATTCACGGTATGGGCCCGACCCGCTGCTGCGCGCGGGACACCTGGCCGCCGTCGCGGCAGGCGTCGACTCGTTCTGGGTGCCTGATCACCTCAATTCGCTTTTCCCGCGGTCGATCTGCACGCAGAAGTACATGGGGGCCGCCAGATTGGCGCCCTCGCCCGATGCCTATCTCGAGCCGTGGACCATGCTCGGGTATCTCGCCGCGCACAACCGCCTCGGGCGTCTCCGGCTCGGGGTGTGTGTCACCGATACGGCGCGGCGCAACCCCGCGGTTACAGCGCAAGCCGCGGCGACGCTGCAGCTGCTGACCCGTGGACGAGCCATTCTGGGCATCGGGACCGGCGAGCGTGAGGGCAACGAACCGTACGGGGTCGATTGGTCGAAGCCGGTGGCGCGGTTCGAAGAAGCCCTCGCGACCATCCGGGCGCTGTGGGGCTCCGAGGGTGAACCCGTCAACAGGGACTCGGCGTATTTTCCGTTGCGCAACGCCGTGTTCGACCTTCCACCGTACAAGCGCCGCTGGCCGCAGATCTGGATCGCCGCGCACCGGCCACGCATGCTGCGCATCACCGGGCGCCAAGCGGATGCGTGGTTTCCCGCGTTCATCTTCAGGCCAAAGGATTACGCGCGCTGTCTGGAAGTCGTGCAGTCGGCTGCCTCCGACGCCGGCCGCGACCCGTCGGCGGTGATCCCCGCGGCGCTGTTGGCTGTCGTCACCGGCCGCACTGCGGACGACGTCGACGAAGCGCTGGAGTCCGAGGGCGCCAAGGCGTACGCCTTGACCGGATCGGCCGAGGTGTGGGCGCGCCACGGCGTCGAGCATCCGATGGGCGCCGATTTCACTGGCGCGCAAGATATCCAGCCGCAAACCCTCGATGAGCAGACGGTGCTCACGTACACGGCGAAGGTGCCGCGGTCACTGCTCACGGAGATGTACTTGACCGGAACAGCGGAGCAGGTGATCGAGCAGGTGGCCGAATGGCGCGCCCACGGCCTGCGCTACATCATCGTTGCGAATTCAAGCGGCTTGCAGCGCAGTCTGCGCAAGGGGATGGCGTCGTCGATGCCATTCGGGAAGATCATGCGCGGCTTGAAGAAGCTATGACCGTTGTCGATGAGACGTAGGCTGCCGATATGGGACGCCAAGTATTCGACGACAAGCTGTTGGCCCTGCTCTGCGGAAACTCACTCGGCGTGCTGGCCACCATCAAACGCGACGGCAGGCCGCAGTTGTCGAATGTGTCCTACTGGTTCGACAAGCCCAATCTGGCGATCCAGGCCTCGATCACCGAGTCGCGGGCCAAGACCCGCAACCTGCGCCGCGATCCGCGAGCGGCGATACATGTGAGCTCCGACGACGGCTGGGCCTACGCCGTCGCTGAGGGCGACGCGACCCTCACGCCGCCCGCCGCCGCTCCGGACGACGACACCGTCGAGGCCCTGATTGCGTTGTATCGCAATATCGCCGGTGAGCACCCAGATTGGGACGACTATCGGCGCGCGATGGTCGAGGACCGCCGGGTGGTGCTGACGCTGCCGATCTCGCACGTGTACGGGATGCCGCCAGGCAGGCGGTAAAGGGCACGACGGCCGCGGGTTGGCCGCGCTAGGCTGCGGTCATGGCTGATGCACCGGAAGACGACACCAAACGCAAGTTCCGGGAAGCGCTGGAGCGGAAAAAGGCCAAGGCAGCGGGCGGCGCCGACCACAAGGATGGCGGAGCCAAGCAGCCGCGGGCGCACGGGCCTCTCGAGAGTCGCCGGGAGTTCCGCCGCAAGAGCGGTTAGCCCGTGACGCCAGAATTCCTGATCACCACGCTCATCGTGGTTGCGACGCCGGGTGCCGGCGTGCTGTACACGGTCGCGGCCGGGATTTCGCGCGGGTGGCGGGCCAGCCTCGTGGCGGCGTTCGCCTGCACGCTCGGGATCGTGCCGCACATGATCGCCGCGGTGACGGGCCTGGCCGCCATCATGCACGCCAGCGCGATGGCGTTCTCCATCATCAAGCTGCTGGGCGTCGCATACCTTCTTTACTTGGCGTGGAAGACATTTCGCGACAAATCGATCTTCGAGGTGCAGGCCGGTCCGGCGAAGGTGTCGCCGTGGCGGGTGATCGTGTCGGGCGTTCTGGTCAACACATTGAACCCGAAGCTGACCATCTTCTTCTTCGCGTTCCTGCCGCAGTTCGTCGCACCCGATCGCCCCGGCGCGGTGTTGCTGATGGTGTGGCTGAGCGCGATCTTCATGGCGGTGACGCTGGCGGTGTTCAGCGTCTACGGCGTGTTCGCCGCGGCGGTCCGACGCGAGGTGATCTCCCGGCCACGCATCGTCGCGTGGATGCGGCGGAGCTTCGCCGCGACCTACGTCGTGCTGGCCGGCAGGCTCGCGGCGCAGACGCGCTGAGGGTCGCTGGCCAGGCTGCGGGCGGCGACCAGCGCGATCAGCGTGACGGCG
>DASRJA010000501.1:0-2461 GCA_035649695.1 Mycobacterium sp.
TAAAGCGTCCAGGCAGCCCGACTAATCGTCTGTGGCTCGGTAGCGGGCGGTGAGCCGCGAGTCCTGCAGGGCGGCCACCCCGCAGTTGAGCGCTCGCTTCTCTCAAGCATCCGCTCGAAGGAACTTCTGCGGGGATCTCGAAGGAACTTCTGCGGGGATAGAGAACGAGGATGATCTCAGCTCATGCTGCGCTGACACCTGCAGCGGGACCGCTCGGGCGCGGCATCCCTGAATGGCTGCGACGACCGCGGGCGCGTAGCGTCAAGGTTCGTCACCCGTGCAAGGAGACGAAGATGGACGCTATAGGCGAGGTCAACGCGAGAGAACAACACGGCGACGCCGAGTCGCTTCTGTTCAACCCGCACACCTACGACCCGTCCCATTTCGACGACGTCACCAGAAGGCTGCTCAGGGCGACCATCGACTGGTTCGAGCACCTGGGCAAGGAAACGCTTCTGCAGAACTACCGCGAGTGTGTCTGGTACGCAGACTTCCTGAACTTTGTCGCCAAGGAGCATTTGTTCGCGAAGATGGGAACGCCGGCGCGCGAGGCCAACGGCGACCGCGACAAACGCTGGGACACCAGCAGGATCTCGGCGTTCAGCGAGATCCTGGCCTTCTACGGCGTGGACTATTGGTACGCCTGGCAGGTCACCATCCTCGGCTTGGGGCCGGTCTGGCAGAGCGACAACGCCTGGGCTCGCAGGCGCGCGGCCCAGTGGCTCGACGATGGTGCGGTGTTCGCGTTCGGGCTGTCGGAGCGCGAACACGGGGCCGACATCTACACCACCGATATGGTGTTGACCCCGGATGGAGGGGGCGGTTTCCGAGCCACGGGCGGCAAGTACTACATCGGTAACGCCAACGTGGCCCGCATGGTCTCGGTGTTCGGCCGGCGGTCGGACGTGGATGGCCCGGACGGGTATGTGTTCTTCGCGGCGGACAGCCAGCACGAGAACTACCAGCTGGTCAAGAACATCGTCCAAGCGCAGATGTTCGTGGCCGAGTTCCGGCTAGAGAACTACCCGGTACGCCCGCAGGATGTGCTGCACACCGGGCAAGCGGCCTTCGCTGCCGCGTTGAACACGGTGAACGTCGGCAAGTTCAACATCGGGCCCGCCTCCATCGGCATGTGCGAGCATGCCATGTACGAGGCGGTCACCCATGCCCACAACCGCATCCTCTACGGCAACCGCGTGACTGACTTTCCGCACGTGCGCCGGTCCTTTGTGGATGCATACGCTCGGCTGATCGCGATGAAGGCCTACGGTGACCGCGCGATCGACTACTTCCGGACGGCCAGCCCGCGGGATCGGCGGTACTTGCTGTTCAACCCGGTCAGCAAAATGAAGATCACCACCGAAGGCGAGAAAGTCATCGAGCTGCTGTGGAACGTCATCGCCGCCAAGGGATTCGAGCCCGACACGTACTTCCGCGGCGCCGGCAAGGATGTCGGCGCGCTGGCCAAGCTCGAGGGCACGGTGCACGTCAATCTCGCGCTGATCTTGAAGTTCATGCCGAACTACCTGTTCGCGCCGACTGAGCAACCAGTGGTGCCTACCCGACAGGACCCGGTTGACGACGAGTTCCTGTTCCGCCAGGGCCCGGCGCGCGGCCTGGGCGAGGTCACGTTCGCCGCTTGGCGACTGGCCTTCGAGCCGTTCGCCGAGCTGCCCAACGTCGCACGGTTCCGGAAGCAGGCGGAGGGCTTCACGACCCTGCTACGGACCGCGGCGCCGGACGCCGAGCAACAGCAGGACCTAGACTTCCGGCTGGTGCTCGGACAGCTGTTCACACTGATCGTCTATGCGCAGCTGATCCTCGAGCAGGCCGAACTGATTGGGCTTGACCCCGACGTACTCGATACGATCTTCGAGGTCTTTGTACGGGATTTCTCGGCGCTCGCGGTCGAGCTGCATGGCAAGGCGTCATCAACCGAGGCCCAACAGCAGTGGGCACTGGCCAACGTGCGCAAACCGGTCATCGACACCGGCCGGTTCGCGCGGGTGTGGGAGCAGGTCGAGGCGCTCTCCGGCGCCTATCTGATGAGCCCGTGACCATGGCTCGAGGTGTGGAGCGGTCACCGTGGGCCTAGACCGGCGCTTCTCTGGAATCGTGCAGCTGGTTGCGTACCTCCTGAGGATCGCGGTCCTGGTTCTATGAGGCGGTCGGCGCGGGGGCGGCGATGGCGCCCAAGCGTCCCGGTCCTTCCTCGGCGTACCTCGGCGCGTATAAGGACAAGGCCGGCAAAGTGGCTGGACGGCGTACGTCTATCGGCTGCGCGTTCGGCCCCATCCACCGATCAAGCTGTCCTGGTCCGTCACGATCTATGACGCCGACACTCGCGCATTGATCCTGAACGATCAGAAAGTTGCCAATCGCTTGTCGCGCATGGATCTGCAGAAAAACGAGGACGGCTCGGTGGATATCTATTGCGGGCCGCAGGCGCCGGCTGGCTTCG
>DASRJA010000502.1:0-4297 GCA_035649695.1 Mycobacterium sp.
CGGGTGACCATCGACGCGGTCGTCGTCGCATCTGCCGGCACGGTGGCCAAGGTGGTGACGTCGGGCCCGTACCGCAGATCCTCTTCGAGGGCACGGGCGATCACTCTGCGAGCCTCGGTCAGCTCGTCGGCGGTCAGCTCCATCAGCAGCACGCCGCGGCGGGCACAAGGCTATGCGCCAACGCCGGGTCGGAGTCCGGGCAATCGGAACGGTGATGACAGCCGCGCGATTCGGTGCGGGCCAGCGCAGCGGCCGCTACGGCGACCGCGGTCGTCGTCAACGCGACGTCCTCGAAATCCGCGCGCGAACGCAGACCACGAGGAGTCGCGTCGTCCAGCTCCTTGGCCAGCAGCTGCAGGCCCGTGCCGTCGCGCACCACCGACGCGTAGCGCGTCATCGCCCGCTGCAGTTCGGCTCGGGGCAGTGCGCGCCGCACCTCCGGCTCGGGCATTGTCGCGCGGGTAGGTGCGGAATCCACGGCATGCGCGGCCGCCGCCTTACCTGCCCTGCCTCCGACGACGAGGCCCTCGAGCAGGCTGTTGGACGCCAGCCGGTTGGCGCCGTGCATGCCGGTGCGCGCCACCTCGCCGGCCGCAAACAGGCCGGCCATGTCGGTCCGTCCGAATACGTCGGTGACGACGCCGCCGCAGCTGTAGTGCGCGCCCGGCACCACGGGAATGGGTTGGCGCGTGGGGTCGATACCCGCGCCTCGGCACGCCGCGGTGACGGTCGGAAAGCGCTGGGCGAAGCCGTCGATGCGGCGCGCATCGAGGTACACGCACGGGTCCCCGGTTTCCTTCATCCGGGCGTCAATGGCTGCAGCCACCACGTCGCGCGGCGCGAGGTCACCCATCGGGTGCACGCCTTCGGTCACCGAATTGCCTTGTGCATCAACCAGTATCGCACCCTCGCCGCGCACCGCCTCGGTGATCAGCGGACGCCGGCCACCGGCGTGCCCGTCGAACAACATCGTCGGATGGAACTGGACGAACTCGAGATCGCTGACCGGCAGCCCGGCCCACTTCGCCAGCGCGACGCCGTCGCCGGTCGACCCTTCCGGGTTCGTGGTGGCCGCATAGAGATGGCCCAGACCACCCGTCGCCAAAATGACCGACGGCGCATGCACGATGCCAAGGCCGTCTTCGTTGAGCACCAGGACGCCGGTCACCGCCCCACCGTCGTGGAGCAATTCGAGCGCAACATGGTGGCGCCGAATATCAAGCATCGCAGCGGCGTGATCGAGTGCCCGCTGCACTTCGGCGCCCGTCGCGTCGCCGCCGGCGTGGATGATCCTGTGCCGCGAGTGGCCGCCTTCGCGGGTCAGCGCCCAGCGGCCCGGCACCGTTTCGTCGAACCGGGCTCCGTCGTCGACCAATTCGGTGACGGCACGGTAGCCGTCGGCCACGATCGAGCGGACCGCGTCGGGATCGCATAACCCGGCACCCGCGGCGAGCGTGTCGGCGACGTGCGCGTCGATGGAGTCATCGGTGTCCGGCAGCACCACCGCGATGCCGCCCTGCGCATAGAACGTCGCGGTATCGCCGATCTTGCTCAGCACCATCACTTTTCGGCCGCGGCGTTCGGCCGCCAATGCCGACACCAGGCCTGCGACTCCGGTGCCGATGACGACGACGTCGGCGCGCTGTTGCCAGAACCCGCGGCCCCCGCTTGCGGCGGTCATTCGCCACCGCCAGGTTGTCCGATCTCGATCATGCGCTGGACGCTGGCGCGGGCACGGTCGGCGGTTTCGGGATCGACGTCGACTTCGTCGGCGCCTTCGACCAGGCAGCGCAGCAGTGCGGCCGGCGTGATCATCTTCATGAACTTGCACGACGCACGGTCGTTGACGGCGCGGAAGTCGACTTCCGGTGCGGCCTTGCGCAATTGGTGCAGCATGCCGACCTCGGTGGCGACGAGCACCTGTCGCGCGCGTGTCTCGCGGGCCGCATCCAGCATGCCGCCGGTGGACAGGATCTTGACTCGGTCCTCGGGGAATGCCCCCTCGCCGGCTAAGTACAGAGCCGAAGTCGCGCAACCACATTCGGGATGCACATAGAGCTCTGCGTCGGGATGCGTGCGAGCCTGATCGGCAAGCTCGTCACCGTTGATGCCAGCGTGCACGTGGCATTCGCCCGCCCACACATGCAGGTTCTTGCGTCCGGTCACCCGCCGGACATGGGCGCCGAGGAACTGGTCGGGGCAGAACAGCACCTCGCGGTCGTCCGGGATGGACGCCACCACCTCGACCGCGTTCGACGACGTGCAGCAGATGTCGGTTTCGGCCTTCACCGCGGCCGTGGTGTTGACGTAGGACACGACCACCGCGCCGGGATATTCGGCCTTCCAGGCGCGCAGTTCGTCGGCGGTGATCGAGTCGGCCAGAGAGCAGCCGGCGCGCTGGTCGGGAATCAGCACGGTCTTATCGGGGCTGAGGATCTTCGCCGTCTCCGCCATGAAATGCACGCCGCAGAACACGATGGTGTCCTCGGGAGCCTGGGCGGCGATCCGGGACAGCGCGAGTGAGTCGCCGACGTGGTCGGCAATGTCCTGGATGGCCGGTACCTGGTAGTTGTGCGCCAGGATCGTCGCGTTGC
Source organism: Mycobacterium sp. (assembly GCA_035649695.1). Lineage (GTDB taxonomy): Bacteria > Actinomycetota > Actinomycetes > Mycobacteriales > Mycobacteriaceae > Mycobacterium. The sequence continues at coordinate 2,595 of DASRJA010000502.1, forward strand.
GGGCCTTGGCCAGACGACGGACCTCGGCGGCCCATTCCTCGTCGCCATCGACGCCGGTGAAGCCGGTTGGACCTTCGGTGATTCGGTTCACCAGATCGCCTGCGGGCATACGGTCCAGAACCGTCATGGCCGTCTCCTCAATCCCGTCGGAGGTTTTCGACTTATAATCGAAAACATGCCACATACTAGCACCGCTCACGAGGTGCTCGCCGTCGTCTTCCAGGTTCGAGGCGTCGACTCCAGGAAACCCGAGCTTCACGTGCTGTTATGGCAGCGTGCACGCGAGCCGGAGCGCGAAAAGTGGTCACTGCCGGGCGGTCGGCTGGGCGACGACGAGGATCTGACCAGCTCCGTTCGCCGCCAACTCGCCGAGAAAGTCGACCTACGTGAACTTGCTCACCTCGAGCAGCTGGCTGTGTTCTCCGATCCGAACCGCGTCCCCGGCGTCCGCACGATCGCGTCGACGTTCCTCGGCCTGGTGCCCTCCCCCGCGACACCCGAACTGCCGCCGGACACCCGCTGGCACCCGGTGAGTCAACTGCCGCCGATGGCTTTCGACCACGGTCCGATGGTCGAGCACGCCCCCACTCGCCTGGCCGCGAAGATGTCCTATACGAACATCGGATTCGCTTTGGCTCCAAGGGAATTCGTGCTGTCCACGCTGCGCGACATCTACAGCGCCACGCTGGGTTATCAGGTCGACGCCACCAACCTGCAGCGGGTATTGGAGCGGCGCAATGTCATCACCCGCACCGGCACCACCGCGCGCTCAGGACGCAGCGGTGGGCGTCCGGCCGCGCTGTACCGCTTTACCGACTCGCGGTACCGGGTGACCGACGAATTCGCAGCATTGCGCCCTCCTGGGTGAGTCGGGCTGGATTCTTAATGCCCTCTTAAGGTAAGAATGTCCGGATGGACGTGGGCAGCGCGGCTCCGGTAACCGGCGCCGAGTGGATAGGGCAGCCGCAGCACGAAGAACTGCTGCGGGGCGTACGTCCGCTGCTTCCCGCGGATGACCCGTTCTACGACCCACCTGTGGGTTTCCAGCACTCTCGGCCCGGCACGGTGCTCCGCAGCCGCGACGTTGAGCTGGCGTTTCTCGGGGTGATCCCGCAGCGCATCACCGCGACCCAGCTGCTGTACCGAACCACCGACATGCATGGCAACCCGGATGCCGCCGCCACCACGGTCATCGTGCCGGCCGAGCGCGCGCCAAAGGCCGTCACCCCCGTGATCTCCTACCAGTGCGCGATCGACGCCGTGACGTCGCGTTGTTTCCCGTCGTATGCCCTGCGCCGACGCGCGGTTGCGCCCGGTGCCGTCGCGCAGTTCGAGTTCGTGCTGGTTGCCGCGGCCTTGGCGGAGGGCTGGGCCGTATCGGTGCCTGACCACGAGGGCCGCGAAGGCATGTGGGGCGCGCCATATGAGCCCGGTTACCACGTTCTGGACGGGCTGCGCGCCGCGCTGAACACAGAACGGCTTGGGCTGGCGCCGTCGGCGCCGGTCGGCCTGTGGGGCTACTCCGGTGGCGGCCTGGCAAGCGCATGGGCCGCCGAGCTGGCCGCCTCCTACGCGCCGGAGCTCAACGTCGTCGGCGCCGTGCTCGGATCGCCCGTTGGTGACCTGGGCAATACTTTCCGCCGGCTCAACGGCACCTACATGTCCGGCCTGCCCGCGCTCGTGGTCGCCGCGCTCGCCGACAT
>DASRJA010000503.1:0-16312 GCA_035649695.1 Mycobacterium sp.
GACGGTGCCGTCATGTGCGACGACTTGCAACACCAGATTCGGTGTCGTGCTGAAGGTCTCGTCAAGGAAATCGGCGACTTGAGTCGATTCAGCTGCCGGATCGACGAAACCACCGACACCGAGCTTCTCTGACACCGTGCCGCCGAAGACGATGCTGAAACCAAGCAACGCCACGACCGCAAGGAGGACCACCTTTGGCCGCCGCACAACGAACGCGGCTAACCGAGTCAGCATTGTGCACCACCGATCTTTGCGAGCTGACGCCGCAGGGTGGCGAGCAACTGTGGCCCGTCACCAAGGTAGAAGTGCCCCCCGCGAAGGATCTGAACAGAGAACTCCTCCGTTGTACGCGAACGCCATTCGTGCAGATCGGGTTCGCTGACGAGGGGGTCGTCGCTGCCACCGAACGCGTGGATCGGGCAAGGCAGCGGCACGACATCGGCATCCTCGTCGCTCGCGCACAGCCGCAGGTCGACCCGGGTCGCGGCGACGGCCCTGTCGTGAAGTGCGGGCCATTGTGCGAGCTCCGGCGGCATCCCACCCAAATCGGACAGCAGGGCCGCCAGCTGCAGATCATCTTCCACCGGGGGTATCGGGGGCGGAAGATGCGGTGGCGCATACGAAGACACCACGAGTGCACGCGGCAGATTCGCACCCGCAGCTGCTCGTAGACAGACCAACCGGTACGCCAGCAGCGCACCGAAACTGTGGCCGAAGAACACATGTGCACCGTCCAGTTCCGATCGGAGCTGATCGTGCAGCAACTCCACCAGCTGGCTCAGCGTCGCGAAGCGCTCACGGTTCTCGACCTCGACGGGAACCACCTCGATGCGCGGACCAAGGGCCCGGTTCCAGGCGTTGAACATCGCCCGTCCGCCGCCGGCGTGGTGAAAGCAGAACAACCGCACCGTCTCACGCGCCTTCCGAGGCTTCAGAGAGAATCGCGAGCTCTTCGGCAAGGGTCTTCACCGTGTAGCGGATCTGCTCTTCCGAATGGCAGCTGGTGACGAAGAATCGCAGCCGCGCTTTGTCTTCCGGCACGGCCGGATAGAGGATCGGGTTGGCGTTGATGCCGCGCTGCAGCAGCGCGTTCGACAGTTTCAGGGCGGTGACGGAACTGCCCACGATGCATGGGATCACCGGGGTGCCCTCGCTGTCGCCGGTGTCCAGGCCGGCTTCGCGTGCCAGCGTCAGGAACAGAGCCGACATCTCGCGCAGCCGTTCCAATGTCTCCGGCTCGCTGCGGATCGCACGGATCGCCGCGAGCGACGCCGCAGCGGTGGGCGGTGGCATGCCGACGCTGTAGATGAAGCCCGGCGTCGTGTACTTGAGGAACTCGATGAGCTCCCGGCTTCCGCCGACATAACCGCCGCAGCCGGCCAGCGCCTTCGACATTGTGCCGGACCACAATTCGACGTCAGCGCGGTCGACGCCGAAGTGTTCGCCGATGCCGCCACCGGTCGCGCCGAGCACGCCGATGCTGTGTGCCTCGTCGATCATCAGCAGGGCCTGATGCTTGCGCTTGACCTCGATGAAGGCAGGGAGGTCGGGAATGTCACCGTCCTGGCTGTAGACGCCTTCGATGATGATCAGCACCCGGCGGTACTGGTGACGAATGCTCGTGAGCAGCTCGTCGAGCACGGCGGGGTCGTTGTGCGGAAACGGGCGGCGCGTGGCACCGGAGAGCTTGCAGCCCTGCATGATGCTGTCGTGCGCGAGGCTGTCGTGGATCACCAGATCGCCTTCGCCGAGCAGGTGCCCGATCACGGTGACGTTGGTGGCGTGGCCGCTGACCAGCGCCATCGCGTCCTCGGTGCCGAGTAGCTTCGCCAGCTCGAGCTCCAGTTCCCGGTGCACAGGCTTCTCACCGGAGAGCAGGCGTGACGCCGAGCAAGAGCTGCCCCATTGGCGCACCGCGTCCGACACCGCTTCGGCCACCGCGGGATGGCCCGACATGCCCACGTAGTTGTAGCTGGAGAAGTTGATGACCTCCGCGCCGTTGATGATCGAGGTGTCGCGGGTGACGCCGTCGTTCACCAGGAAGTAGGGGTTGTCGACGCCGACTGCCTCGGCGAGAGCCTTCCGATCGGCCAGCGCCTTGACTTCCTCGAACTCGCCGATCCGGAACTGTGGTGTGACGGTTGGCCGAGCTTGCGGTGCTGCAGACTCCTGAGCCTGACCGCCCGACATCGCGATCACGTCGGCGATCCTCGTGGCTCGCCCGAATCCACTTGGGTCGATCGTCACGCCCGGGATCTTGCGGGTCAGCCCGCTGAACAGATCGGTCACCATGATCGAGTCGAATCCAAGATCGTCGGCGATGGTCTGCGTGGTACGCAGCTTGTTCTCCGGGAATCCGCTGACCCGCGCGATCTCGGAGCGCACGATTGCGGCGACGTCGACAGCCGGATTCGACTGCGGCGCAGGCTCGGCCGCTGCGATGGCTGGGGCATTGCCCTGGCCGTATGCGGCGAGCACCGCGGCCTGTTCACGGAAGAGGGCGATGAGGTTGTCCATGGTCGAGTCCTTCGAGACAGTGGCGGTGGTTGAAATGGCGAGCTGTGCGGAGCCAGATGTCGCCGCCTGAGCTTGTTCCTTGATCCAGAACCGGTTGGCGGTGCCGAACGAGTAGCCGCTGAGCCGATGAGCCACCCGAGCTTCGTTGGCGTACAGCAGGTTCCAGTCGGGATTGAGGCCGTCGCGGTAGAGCGCGGCGACAGTCTCGGTAAGGCCGGTCGCAACGGTGAGGGCGGGCGGCACGTCGTTGTGCGCCCGCGTGATCATCGGGGCGAGGGTGCGCTTGGCGCCCAACTCGACGAGGTGCGTCGGCTCGGCCTGCAGCGCTGCGGCCGCCGCGTCGGCGAACCGAACGGTAGCGCCGATATGGTCGGTCCAGTAGTCCGCGTCCATCGGTTCGTCGTCGCCAAGCAGGCGGCCGTGCAGCGTGGAAAAGATTGGGAACGCGGGCAGTTGGTAGGAGATCTCGGCGGCTATCGAGGCGAACTTTGCGGTGATCGGCTTCATCAGCTGCGAGTGGAATGCGTGCGACACGTTGAGCCGGCGCGCGGTGATGCCGGCGCGGTCCAGCGTCTCCGCGGCGTCGTCGATCGCCTCCATCGCACCCGACAGCACGAATTCGTCGGGGCCGTTCACCGCAGCGAGGTCGAGCGATAGGCCGGCCACCTCGCTGGCACTGGTACGGACCGCGAGCATGCCGCCGCCCGCAGGCAGCTGCTGCATCAGGCGGCCACGGGCTACGACCAGACGGCACGCGTCGTCGAGGCTGAACACCTCGGCGATGGCGGCTGCCGCATATTCGCCGATGCTGTGTCCGAGTAGCCAGGCCGGTTCAGCACCGAGCCGAAGCAGTGCTTGTGCCTGTGCGTACTGCAGCGCGAAGATCGCGGGCTGGGCGAACTCGGTGCTATTCACCCGGCTGTCGTTCATGGCCGCGGCGATCCGCACGCCGAGGTGCGGCAGCATCGCGGCGTCGACCTGATCGAACGCGTCCCGGAACGCATCGCTGCTCTCGTAGGGCGCAGACGCCATGCCGGGGTACTGCGTGCCTTGGCCGCTGAACAGCCAGCCCGCCGACATCCCCGCGGTGGTGCCGATTTCGAGGTCGCCGCGCAGTGCCGCGATGGCCTCGCCGCGGTCGCGGGCGACGAGCGCTAGTCGCGTCTTGCCGGACGCTTTGACGCGGTTGGTCGTCCAGCACAACTGGGCGAGAGGAGCCTCACTCTGCTCGATGTCGCTTGCGAGTTGTAATACATTGCGACGCAGCGCTTCCGGGGAGTCAGCCGAGATAGTGAGGACGCCGTTGCCGGTTGCTGTCGGCGCAGGTTCAACTGCAGGGGCGCTGGCGAGCACCATATGGCAGTTCGTGCCGCCGATACCGAAGCTGGAGACGCCCGCATAGACGGTTTCCTGCGGCAATTCCATCGCCTCGGCGAGCAGCCGGAGTCCCCCAGCGGCCAGTCGGAGTTGGGCGTTCTCCGTTTCGGCGAACCGGGACGCAGGCACCACTCGGTGGTGCAGGCTCAGCACAATCTTGATCAGGCTGGCGATACCGGCTGCGCCCTCGGTGTGGCCGAGGTTGCCCTTGATCGACCCGATCGCGCAGGGCTCGTCGCGACCCGAGCGGTGAGCGTCGGCAAGGGCTTTCGCCTCGATCATGTCGCCGAGAAGGGTTCCGGTGCCGTGCGCCTCGAGGAAGGCGATCTGCGCGGGCACGATCCCGGCGGCCCGATACGCCGTGGCGGCGACTTGCTGCTGCGCCCAGCGGTTCGGCGCAGTAATGCCATTGCTGCGACCGTCGCTGTTGACCGCGCCGCCCTTGATGACGGCGTAGATCGGCAAGCCTGCGTCGAGTGCATCTTCCAGCCGGCGCAGCACGACGACGGCTACGCCCTCGCCCCGGCCGATACCGTCAGCCGAGCCGCTGAATGGTTTGCAGCGCCCGTCGGGGGCGGCCAGGCCCGCTTTCGTATAGAAGACGTTGACGGCAGGGGTCAGTGTGAGGTTGACGCCCCCCGCAACTGCTTGGTCGCACTCGCCATTGCGTAACGCCTGCGCGGCCAGATGCACCGCGACAAGCGACGACGAGCACGCGGTGTCCACCGCGAGGCTCGGGCCTCTGAGGTCGAGTTGGTAGGAGAGCCGGTTTGCGGTCATGAAGTAGCCGTTGCCCGAACCGGCCTGCGCCGTGATTTCGCGGTAGTCGCTCAAGTGCAGGTGGGCCCATTCGTTGGCCATCACTCCGACGAACACTCCGGTGTTGGAGCCAGCCTGCCCGCGTGGGTCCAGGGTGGCGTTTTCCATTGCCCGCCAAGTCGTTTGCAGGAGGAGGCGCTGCTGGGGATCCATCGCCTCGGCCTCGCGCGGTGTGATGCCGAAGAAGTCGTTGTCGAACGCGTCGGCGTCGCTGATCAGTCCGCCGGTCCGGTGGTTGAGGGTGCCGTCGTCGTGGAGTTCGGCAGCGTTCCAGCGCTCGGCCGGGATCTCGTCGATTCCGTCAGCGCCCTCAAGGAGCAGCTTCCACAGGGCAGTGGGATCGCCCGCCTTCGGGAAGCGGCAGTCGATCCCCACGACCGCGACGTCGGCCATTTATGCCACCGCCCCCCGCTGCTCGGCGACGGATTCGTCGATGTATTCGGCGATGTGGGCGAGGGTCGGGTAGTCGAAGATCATCGTCGGGTCGACATCGATGTCGAAGTGTGCCTCCACGTCTCCGACGAGGCTGACCGCGTGCACCGAGTCGACGCCCATCTCCGCGAGAGGAACCATCGGGTCGATCGCGGTGGCGGGCACCTCGAGGTAGGACGCGAGCTGCGCGGTGAGCCAGCGCAGGATCGGGCGGCGGTTGGCGTTCATTTGGAGGCTCCTAGGGCTTCGGCGCTTTCGTGGACTACATCGGTCAGTGCGGCGTTGAGGAACGCTGCCCGCATCGATGCGCGCTGCACCTTTCCGCTTGTGGTGAGGTGGATGCCGGCGCGGTTGACGAAAACCACTCCGGGGGCTGGGATTTCGAAGTCGCGGGCGACGGCACTCTTAACCGCGGCGGCGAGCTCGCCGTAGTTCGTGTCACCCAGCAACTCGTGCTTGACCGCCTGGATCAAGACCAAGCGTTCCGCGTCGTTGATGTCGACGGCGATCGCGACCCCGCGTGAACCGGCCACGGCCGGGTGCAGGCCTTGCACGAACTCTTCGATGTCCTGCGGATACAGGTTTCGACCGTTGACGATCAAGAGGTCCTTGCGGCGGCCGGTCACGTACAGCTCACCCTCGTGCAGGAGCCCGAGGTCGCCCGTGCGCAGGAACGGCCCCGCGCCGTCGGCGCTGTAGGCGTTGAACCGTTCGATGGTCTCCGCAGGGCGGTGGTAGTAGCCGGCCGCGACGCTCGCGCTGCGCAGCCAGATCTCGCCGACCCGGTCTTCTGGCAACTCATGCAGTGTCTCCGGGTCAACGATGTGCACGTCGATACCGGGTGCCGGCTCGCCCGAACTCACGAGGCTGACCGCACGGCCCTTCGCGGGTGTGTAGTGGTTGTGCTCGAGTGCGTCGGCGTCGGCGTCGAGGTACCGCTGGACGCCGCCGCTGATGGTGGCCATCAGTGTCACCTCGGCCATGCCGTACGCGGGACGCATTGCTGAAGACGCGAATCCGGCCGGAGCGAGCATCTCGGTGACCCGCTCAATGGTGCGACGGCGAACCGGCTCGGCCCCGTTGAGCGCCACCTCCAACGAGGAAAGGTCAAGGCCGGCCAGTTGTTCTGGGGTCACCCGCCGCGCGATCAGGTCGTAGGCGAAATTCGGTGCGGCGGTTGCGGTTCCGCGGTAATCGCTGATCACCTTGAGCAGCCGGATGGGCTGCTTGAGAAACACCAGAGGCGACATCGCGACGAGGTTCGCGCCCGCGCAGAGAGCAGTCAGCACGCTGATGAGGCCCATGTCGTGAAAATGCGGGATCCAGCCGGTGATGACCGACGCGTCGGAAAAGCCGAGGGCCTGAGAAATCGTGGCGGCGTTGTGCAGCATGTTGGCGTGGGTGACGGCGACGCCCTTGGGGTCGCCGGTAGAGCCGGACGTGTACTGCAGGAAGGCGACGGTGTCGGAGGTGATGTGCGGTGCGTTCCACGAGTCCGGGTCGGCCAGCTGCAATTCATCGATGGCCTCGAACACGATGGGACGGTCAAGGCCGGGCCCGTCGATGCCCGCGGTGAGTAGGTCTCGGAGCTTCGCTGTGGTCAGCGCCAGGCGGCTGTCGGCGTCGCGAAGTATCCCGGTGACCCGCTGCATGCTCCGCTGGTCGTGCGGCAGTGGCGCAGGTATCGCGGTGACTCCGGCATAGAGGCAGCCGAGGAACGCCTTCCAGAAGTCAAGCCCGGGTTCGAACAACAGCAGCACCGGCTGCCTGGCGTCGTACCGCGAGCTCAGCCAAGCAGCCACCTCGCGCGCCCCGCGGTCGAGGTCGTGGAAAGTCCTTACTTCCTCGGCCAGGGTTCGTCCGGACTCGTGGAGAAACGTGAAAGTGCGGCTATCGCCATAGGTTTCGAATCGGGAGCGAAGGTGCTCGGCGAGGTTGTAGCGGTGCGATGGTGCGGTTGAGTCGATCATGCTGTCCTCAGATGCGCCGAATACCGTTGTGCGGGAACGTGAATGCGCGTGGCGATCGTGCGGCTGATGGCATCCGTGACGGCACGCGCGGCCTCTTGCAGGAGCATGTGGCCTGCAGCGGGAAGGTGCTCGTGAGTGGCGCCAGGAATGGCGCTGGCCAGGTGGTGCGAGTGAGACGGTGGGGTGAGGAGGTCGACTCCGCCGCTGAGGACGATCGTCTGAGCGCAGATGGAGCCGAGCGTGGAAGTTTGGTCGTAGGACCGCAGGCCGGGCAGGAACCCGACGGCGGCGTCGAGAGATGTCGTGGCGGTCAGGGCATTGGCGAACAGCGCCGTAAGCGTGGAGCGAGCGTGGCCGCCGATCTGGAGGGCCAACGTGGCGCAGAGGGGCTTGGTAAGCAGCCGAAGGGCGCGCTGAGGTGCGAAGGCGGCGAGCCCACACAGCACGTCCATCGCGGGACTGGCCAGGAGGCGGGCAACGCCGTGCTCAGCGAGTCGGCCGGCCGCAGTCGCGGCGAGGACCAGTCCGTGCGGCTCCACCGGCCGGTCAGCCGGAGGCCGGCCAAGGTAGGCGAGGGCGACCATCCCGCCCATCGAGTGGCCAGCGAGGGTGAGCGGGCCGGTCACGCGAAGGGCTGTCAGGACATCGGCTAGGTCTTCGGCGAGTTGCGCGACCGTGTAGGTGCGGTTCGGGGCCGAACCCGACTTGCCATGGCCGCGGTGGTCATAGCTGATGATCCGAACCCGGTCGCCCCATTGACGGGTTAAGTGACGGATCTGGCCGGCCCATGATCCTTTCTCGAGGCAAAGGCCGTGCAGGAGCACGACGGTGGCCTCGGCGCGGGTTGGCCCTTGGTCCCGCACTGACAACTGCACTCCGTCGCGGACGGTGACGATGCGTTCGATGCGCTCAGCGTGCGGGCGGCTACGCAGGAAACTCGGCGCGCCCGGAGAGACCGGGGCGGGTGCCGTGGTTGCTGTAGCCATGACGAAATGGTCATGGATCTGGTAGTGGCTCCGTAATCGTCGGGACGCCAGATTTCACTACTGAACGGCGAGACTTTCCTACCCGCCAGGTAAGGCCTCCGATGCGCCACCCATCTCTGCCTGCAATCTCCATCAGATCTCCATAAAGCCTCCAAGCTCGCGTGCGCTGGTTTGGCGAGCATCGAGGCCATGCCAGAAATCCTCATTGCCTCACTGTCGCCTGCCGGTCACATCGCGCCGCTGTTGAACGTCGCGCAGGGCTTGGTGGCCCGCGGCGATCGTGTCACGGTTCTCAGCTCCGCCGACCACGCCGCAAAGATCCGCGCCGTCGGCGCCATCCCGCAGGCGATACCGGCAGAGGCCGACTTCGACATGACCCGACTCGACATCGACTTGCCCGGCCGCACGGAGACGTCTGGCATCAAGCGGGTCAACTTCGACATCGTCCGGCTGTTCGTGCAACCGATGCCGCACCAGACCAGGGTGCTGTCGCAGTTGATGAACCAGACAAAGTTCGACGCCGTCATCGTCGACGCGGGCTTCTTCGGGATTCTGCCGTTCCTACTCGGTGACCGCGCGGCCCGCCCGCCGGTGCTGGTCTACGCCACCACCCCGTTGATGATCAGTAGCCGCGACACCGCGCCGAGCGGCATGGGCCTGCCACCCTCGTCAAGCGCGCTCGGACGGCTGCGCAACCGCGCATTGCACCTGGTGTCGCAGAAAGTCTTGCTGCGTCAATCGCAGAACGCCGCCAACTACCTGCTGGACCACCTGAACAGCCGCCGGCTACCGACGTTCCTTCTGGATGCCGGTCTGCTTGCGGATCGTTATATCTCGCCGACGGTCCCGGAGTTCGACTATCCGCGCAGCGATCTACCCGCCCAGGTGCGCTACGTCGGTGCGGTCCATCCCGGGCCGTCGAACGGCTTTCGGCTGCCGCCGTGGTGGGCCGCGCTCGACGCTGACCGGCCGGTCGTCCACGTCACCCAGGGCACGATCGACAACGCCGATCTGGGCCGACTGGTGGAGCCGACGATCGAGGCGCTCGGCGACGAGGACGTCATCGTGGTAGCCACCACGGGCGGCCGGGACATCTCAGAGGTGAAGGTTACCCTGCCAGTGAATACGCTTGTCGCCGAATACATTCCGCATGATCTGCTGCTATCCAAGGTCGACGTGATGATCACCAACGGCGGCTACGGCGCGGTGCAGCGGGCGCTGTCGATGGGCGTTCCGCTGGTCGTCGCGGGCAACACCGAAGACAAGCCGGAAGTCGCCGCACGAGTGGCGTGGACCGGCGCAGGCATCAACCTGCGAACCGGGACGCCGACTCCGGGTGCCATCCGCGCCGCGGTGCGTGACGTGCTCGGCGACGGCCGCTACCTGCGCGGCGCCCGGGACCTCGAGGCCGCGTTCGCCCGGCGCGACGGTGTCGCCGAGATTGCGGCGCTCGTCGACGAGGTCATCAGTGAACGCAGTGCGGTGGTGGACCGTTGACACGCATGTGGGTGATACAGCTTTACTTCGCAAACCGGTCGCTGACCGTCACCGTCGGCCCTCGCAGGGCACTGTGATGAGCACCTGTGCCGACCCGTTCGGCACGCCGCCCGTCGAGCAGTCGCGCAACCCGGCCCCAAAGTCGCGTAGTCGTCTACTCGTGTGTACCGCGACTATCCGGAGAAGTCTTGAGTCATGGTTACCGAGCTGCAGTTCGTCGCGGTAGCGGCGTTCTTGATCTGGGGGTTGGCAGCGTCGTTGTGTGGCCTGCTCAAGCCGGACGATGACGCGAGTGTGGACTTAAGACACGCCGAGTCCAGAGACCGCGTACGTTAGGTCGACACTCGGCGCGGAGGAGCAAGAGCCCCGCCAGTGCGGGGCTCTTGTCTAGAACCTAGGCGCTCTTGTCGCGCCGCTCTGGACGAGCCGCCTTGCGCGGCACGATCGTCGGCAGCACGTTGTCCTGCACGGTCTCCTTGGTGACGACCACCTTGGCGACGTCGTCGCGGCTGGGGATGTCGTACATCACCGGCAGCAGGACTTCCTCCATGATGGCGCGCAGGCCGCGGGCGCCGGTGCCGCGGTGGATGGCCTGATCGGCGATGGCCTCCAGCGCGTCGTCGGTGAACTCCAACTCCACGCCGTCCATCTCGAAGAGGCGAGTGTACTGCTTGACCAACGCGTTCTTCGGCTTGGACAGGATCTGCACCAGCGAGTCCTTGTCCAGGTTCGTCACCGACGCCACGACCGGCAGTCGGCCGATGAACTCCGGGATCAGCCCGAACTTGATCAGGTCTTCTGGCATCACTTCGGCGAAGTGGTCCTGCGTATCGATCTCGGCCTTGGAGTGCACCTCGGCGCCGAAGCCAAGCCCGCGCTTGCCGACCCGGTCGGAGACGATCTTCTCCAGCCCGGCGAACGCACCCGCGACGATGAACAGCACGTTGGTGGTGTCGATCTGGATGAACTCCTGGTGCGGATGCTTGCGCCCGCCCTGCGGGGGCACCGAGGCCTGCGTCCCCTCGAGGATCTTCAACAAAGCTTGCTGGACGCCCTCACCGGAGACGTCGCGGGTGATCGACGGGTTCTCACTCTTGCGGGCGATCTTGTCGACCTCGTCGATGTAGATGATGCCGGTCTCGGCTCGCTTCACGTCATAGTCGGCGGCCTGGATCAGCTTGAGCAGAATGTTCTCGACGTCCTCACCGACGTAGCCGGCCTCGGTCAGCGCGGTGGCGTCGGCGATCGCGAATGGCACGTTGAGCATCTTGGCGAGCGTCTGCGCAAGGTAAGTCTTACCGCAGCCGGTGGGCCCGAGCATCAGGATGTTGGACTTGGCCAGCTCGACGGGCTCGGCGCGGGAATCGCGCGTCTTCTCCTGGGCCTGAATGCGTTTGTAATGGTTGTATACGGCGACTGCCAGCGTGCGCTTGGCGGTGTCCTGACCTATGACGTAACCCTCGAGGAATTCGCGGATTTCGACGGGCTTGGGCAGCTCGTCAAGCTTGACGTCGTCAGCGTCGGCCAGTTCCTCTTCGATGATCTCGTTGCACAGATCAATGCATTCATCACAGATATAGACGCCTGGGCCCGCAATGAGCTTCTTGACCTGCTTTTGACTCTTGCCACAGAACGAGCACTTCAGCAGGTCACCGCCGTCTCCAATGCGCGCCATGGTGGTGGGGTCCTACTTTCCTAGCAGTCGGTAATGAAGCGTGTTTACGAGTTACCTCGGTGTTGGACCCGACGCTACCCGTATGTTCCGGCGCGGTGCGACCGATAAAGCCGAATCGCGTCGGTGGTATTTATATGTGTTCGCAGAACATATCGCCTGACTCGCGGTCTAACCCCCTGGAACCCGCCACTGTGTCCCTGGCGTGTCGCCGCCGTTATCGGACCGAGAGGCCGCCCCCGAAGTGGCCGTAGAGTTTGCGATGTGGTGTTCGCTGCGCCCCACGATACCGTGCTCCTGACCGACGGCGGCCTGGCGACGGAGCTGGAGGCCCGCGGCCACGATCTGTCCGACGACCTGTGGTCGGCCCGGCTGCTGGTCGACACGCCTGAGGAAATTGTCGCCGTACACTGCGCGTTCTTCCGCGCGGGAGCGTCAATCGCCACGACTGCGAGCTATCAGGCGTCGTTCGACGGGTTCGCTCAGCGCGGAATCTCTCGTGACGAGGCCGCCGGGCTACTGCGCCGAAGCGTCGAGCTCGCGAAGGCCGCCCGCGACGAGGTCGGCGGTGAACGCTGGGTGGCCGCATCCGTCGGGCCGTACGGCGCTGCCCTCGCCAACGGCGAGGAGTACGTCGGCCGCTACGGGCTTTCAGTCGCACAGTTGGCGGATTGGCACCGACCGCGGCTGGAGGTTCTCGCCGGCGCCGGAGCCGACGTGCTGGCTGTCGAGACGGTCCCCGATGTCGACGAGGCCGAAGCGCTCGTCGGCCTCATTCACGAACTTGGTGTTCCGGCGTGGCTGTCCTACACCATTGCGGGGACGACGACGCGCGCCGGGCAGCCGCTTGCCGACGCGTTCGCGGTGGCTGCCGGAGTGCCGGAAATCGTTGCGGTGGGCGTGAATTGCTGCGCGCCCGATGATGTGCTGGCCGCCGTCGAGATCGCCCGCGAGGTCACCGGCAAGCCCGTCATCGCCTATCCCAACAGCGGCGAAGCGTGGGATGGCGTTCGGCGAACGTGGATCGGATCGTCAGGCTGGTCGGCCGAGCTCGCGCCTCGCTGGGTGGCGGCGGGCGCACGCATCATCGGCGGATGCTGCCGCGTCAGGCCGGACGATATCGCCACGCTTGCGTTGGCTCTGCGCTGAGGGCGTAGTCCTCTCGCACTTCTGCGCCGTAGACGCAGAGCCAACAAAGACGGCTAGGCCGTCTGAGCCGACAGCTTGCGGTACTCGAGGACCGTGTCGATGATCCCGTAGTCCTTGGCCTCCTCGGCCGTCAGGATCTTGTCGCGGTCGGTGTCCTTGCGGATGACCGCGGCATCCTTGCCGGTGTGGTGGGCCAGAGTGGTCTCCATCAGGGTCCGCATCCGCTCGACCTCCTTGGCCTGGATCTCGAGATCGGAGAACTGGCCCTGGATTACGCCGGCCAACGCGGGCTGGTGGATCAACACGCGAGCGTTCGGCAGCGCCAGGCGCTTGCCCGGCGTACCGGCCGCCAGCAGCACCGCGGCGGCCGATGCGGCTTGGCCCAGGCACACGGTCTGAATGTCGGCGCGGACGTACTGCATGGTGTCGTAGATCGCCATCAGCGAGGTGAACGAGCCACCCGGCGAGTTGATGTACATCGTGATGTCGCGGTCGGGATCCAGCGACTCCAACACCAACAGCTGCGCCATGATGTCGTTGGCCGAGGCGTCATCGACCTGCACGCCGAGGAAGATGATGCGTTCCTCGAACAGCTTGTTGTACGGGTTGGATTCCTTGACGCCGAAGCTCGAGTGCTCGATGAACGACGGGAGGATGTAGCGAGCCTGCGGCTGCATCCGGGGATCGGTGTAATCGGTCATGATGGCGACACTCCGTTGACGTGGGCGCTGGTGATGATGTGGTCGACGAACCCGTACTCGAGGGCCTCCTGCGCGGTGAACCAGCGATCGCGATCGGAGTCGGCCTCGATACGTTCCACCGGCTGGCCGGTGAACTCGGCGTTGAGCCGGAACATCTCCTTCTTGATGACGGTGAACTGCTCGGCCTGGATCGCGATGTCCGCGGCGCTGCCGGTGACCCCGCCCAGTGGCTGATGCATCAGGATCCGGGCATGTGGAAGCGCGAAGCGCTTGCCCTTGGTGCCCGCCGCCAGCAGGAACTGAGCCATCGACGCCGCCATTCCCATTCCATAGGTCGCGATATCGCACGGCGCGAGCACCATCGTGTCGTAGACCGCCATGCCCGCCGAAATCGAGCCGCCCGGCGAGTTGATGTACAGGTTGATGTCCTTGGTGGGATCCTCGGCGGCCAGCAGCAGAATCTGCGCGCACAGCTTGTTCGCGATGTCGTCGTCGACCTGGGAACCCAGGAAGATGATGCGCTCGGACAACAGTCGCTCATACACCGAGTCGACAAGGTTGAGGCCCTGCGCGGCGCCACGCATGTCAGTCACGACTGGATACCTGCTTTCTGTTAAGGCTTGGGGACGGCGCGGTGTCCGTCTCCAAATGACACTAACCAACCTGCGCCGTCGCGCACTCCCTGGACGGCGCCCGTTCGCTCACAGCGTCACTTGGCGTCGGCAGTCACCTCGTCGGAGGTCGTTTCCTCGGCAGCTTCTGCAGCTTCGGCGGCCTGCTCACCCGACGGGCCGAAGAACTCCGTGGTGTCGATCACGTTGCCGTCGGTGTCACTGACGGTGGCACCGTGCACCACCGCCGCGACGGTCAGGCCGCGACGCACGTCAGCGAACATCGCCGGCAGCTGGTTGTTCTGCTGCAGGAACTGCAGCAGCTGCTGCGGTTCCATCCCGTACTGCTGCGACATCAGCACGAGCCGCTCGGTCAGGTCGTTCTGGCCGACCTGGATGTCGAGCTTGTCGGCGACGGCGTCCATCAGGAGCTGGGTCTTGACGGCCTTCTCCGCGTTGGTGCGGTTGTCCGTGTCGAATTCTTCGCGGCTGCTGCCCTGCTCCTTGAGCGTGTCCTCGAAGCGCTTCTCGTCGTGGTCGAGGCCGTGGATGGCGTTGTGCAAGGTGTCGTCCACCTGGGCCTGAACGATGTTCTCCGGCAGCGGGACATCCGTCTGCTCGAGCAGCACCTCCAGCGCCTTATCGCGGATCTGCTCCGCCTGCTGGATGCGCTTGACGCGCTGCACCTGCTCGGTGAGGCTGCTCTTCAGCTCGTCGATCGTGTCGAATTCGCTTGCCAATTGGGCGAATTCGTCGTCGGGCTCGGGCAGCTCGCGCTCCTTCACCGACTTGACGGTGACGGTCACCTGCGCCTCCTGGCCGGCGTGCTCACCGGCGGCCAGCGTGGTGGTGAAGACACGGGTCTCCCCCTCCTTCAGGCCGACGATCGCCTCGTCGAGACCGTCGATCAGCTGACCGGAGCCGATCTCGTGCGACAGCCCCTCGGTCTTCGCGTCGGGCACGTCCTCGCCGTCGACGGTGGCCGACAGGTCGATCGAGACGAAGTCGCCGTTCTCGGCGGCACGCTCGACACCCTTGAGCGTGCCGAAGCGGGCGCGCAGATTCTGAAGCTCGGTGTCGACCTCCTCGTCGTTCACCTCGATGGGGTCGACGGTGATCTTCAGCCCCTCCAGCTCGGGGATCTCGATCTCGGGCCGGACGTCGACCTCCGCGGTGAAGGTCAGGTCTTGGCCGTACTCCTTGTTGGTGATGTCGATCTCTGGCTGACCGAGTGGCCGCACGTCGGAGGTCGTCACCGCTTCGGTGTAGCGGGCCGGCACCGCGTCGCCGATGACCTGATCGAACATCGCCTGCTTGTCGACGCGGGCCTCGAGTAGCTTCACCGGCACCTTGCCGGGACGGAAGCCGGGCATCCGGATCTGCTTCGCCATCTGCTTGAAGGCCGTGTCGATGTCGGGTTGCAGCTCAGTGAAGGGCACCTCCACGTTGATGCGAACCCGGGTGGGGCTCAACTTCTCGACGGTGCTCTTCACGCTCATGCTCCTTGTGTGTGTCGTGTATGCGTCTGGAGTCGGGGTGACAGGATTTGAACCTGCGGCCTTCCGCTCCCAAAGCGGATGCGCTACCAAGCTGCGCTACACCCCGGTCTGCAGCTCGTCGCTGCGCCGTGACCACCGGCGATATTACGGCCTGACACCGCAAAGCCCTTAATTGGATTTGATTGATGGGGCGCCGGTAGCATCTGCTCTTGCTGCACACGCGGGCGTAGCTCAATGGTAGAGCCCTAGTCTTCCAAACTAGCTACGCGGGTTCGATTCCCGTCGCCCGCTCTGAACGGGGCCTTTCCAGGTCGCCCGGTGTCTTACCAGACTCGTACCCAGTCGACGAGCATGTCCGCCGGGTAGGTCCCCGCGCTGGGATCGCCGCCGCCTGACCCAGCCACCGCAAGGTTCAAGATCGGAAACAGCGTGTAACCGGGTTCGTTGAAGTGCCAGTCCGGGAGCGAGTTCGCCGGGACGTCGAAGTACGGTTGCGCGCCGTCGACGTAGTCCTTCCAGAAGCGCATACCGGCGTTATCCCATTGCACGCGCCACGTGTGCCAGCCGCTGTCCACCGTGATTCCGTGCGAGACGTGTTCTCCGCCGTTCAACAGTGCGTGGACGGTGGTGCCCGCAGCCCAGTGACCGTTGCCGTACCACTCCATGAGGTCGACTTCGCCGCCGTTGACGGGGTTGTTATTGGCCAAGTACCAGGCGGGCCAAGAACCGGGAGTGAGGCAGTTCAGCTTGATTCGGGCTTCCCAGGTGGTGCCGATAGGTCCTCTGTACTTGCCGAAGAGCTTGCCGCTGTAGTAGGTGTTGCCGTCCTTGGCGGCGCGGAAGACGAGGTTGGACTTGCCGTCGAGGAAGACGTTTCGCCGATCATCACGATATTGGCCGACGTTCTCGGGCAGCTCCCAAAACGTTGGGTCTTCCATATCCTCGCGGGCCAGCGCGGGCTCCCATTTCGAGTAATCGGGGGCTGAGCCCGCCGGGCCGTCGAACTCATCCCGGAACAGGTACGTCTGGGCCGCACCACCTGGCGGCGCGGCGGGTGCCGGACCACGACCCGCCGAGGCTCG
>DASRJA010000504.1:0-4054 GCA_035649695.1 Mycobacterium sp.
GCGGTGTCGCGGAACGAGTTCGCGTTCTGCAGCCGGTCGTCCTCGGAAACTCTGACATCGTCGAGCGTGATGACGGCGTTCTGGACGATGCGCAGCGCAATCTTGTCCTCCAGTTTCGTCGTCGAGAATCCCGGGGAGTCGTTCGCGACGACGAATCCTTTGACCTGACCATCGTCGACGTCTTTCGCCCAGATCACCGTGAGGTCGCCGAAGGTGGCGTTGCCGATCCACTTCTTCTGCCCATTGAGGATCCACGAGTCGCCGTCCCTGCGAGCCGTCGTCATCAACCCGCGCGACGCGCCAGACCCGACGTCCGGCTCGGTGAGACCAAACGCGCCGATCTTCTCGAGCCGCGCCATGCTCGGCAGATACCGCTGCTTCTGCTCCTCGCTGCCACACAGATAGATCGAACCCATCGACAAGCCGCCATGGACACCCGAGAATGTCGCGATCGACGGATCGGTGCGGGCGAGTTCCATCGCGACCATGCCGTCGAGAAGGAACGACCTTCCGGAACAACCGAATCCCTGATACGGCAGTCCAGCCAATCCGAGTTGCCGGAATCCCGGCACGATCTCAAACGGAAAGCTCCCCCGCTGCCAATGCTGGTTCACCGTCGGCTCGACCTCAGATTTCATGAAGTCGCGCACGCAGTGCAGGTACTCCTGCTCGTCGTCGTCGAGCAGTCCTTCCAGTGCGTAGAAATCGGCGCTGTCGGTAGTGGTCACGGTGCTCATGAGCGCCTCCCTCAGTCCGGTTGATCTCTGAAACTCTCGATCACCGGGCCCAATTCGGCGGCATTGGTGATCAGGTCGACGTGGCCGCCGGCGTGCATATGCACAGTCGCGTGGGGTAGCAATCGCGCCATGATCCTGGCGTTCACCACTGGTACGACGGGATCGTCGTATCCTGCAACGATCAACGTCCGTTGGCGGATCAGCGGTAAGGCGAACAGGCTGGTCCACACCGCCCCCGCAAGAAGTTGATGCAGGTAGCCCACCCGCGAACCGGCCATCAGTTGGCGGTCGAACAACTGCTTGACGAGGGACGGATCGGTGCGCGCTGTGCCGCCGTAAAGATCACCCGCGATGGTCGATGCGTAGTCGTGATCCAAGAACCGGCGTGGAGTCAGCATCTTCGCCAGCACAACCGGATTTCCAGGCACCATGAGTGCACCTGTGCCGGTGGACACCAGGATCAACCGCCGGCAGCGGCGCGGGTTCTGAAACGCGAACTGCTGGGCCAGCGCGCCGCCCCATGACAAACCGAGAACATCCACTTTGCCGTTGAGCCCAAGCTTATTGAGCAGTCGGCCAAGCACGGCCGCCAAATACGGGAACCCGTACGGCAGCGGCGAATCCGGTGAACCACCAGTGCCAGGAACATCGAACCGGACGACTGTCGTGTCGGGATCCAGATGCTCCACGAGCGGATCGAGCACTTCCAGACTGGCTCCGACGCCGTTGCACAACACCAGCGGCACGCCGCTACCCTTGCGTACGTTTACCCGGATCTGTTGGCCGAGCACCGGTATCAGGCTTTCCACGCTCAACCTCACAGAAGAGGCGGTCGTCATGGGTACAACACGATCACATCAGCGACGCAGGCGGGGCGGTCTTCGCCGTCGATCTCAAATGTCAGTGTGAACACCGACTCGACACCGGATGTCTTCTGCTGTGCGCTCATCACCGTGACGGCAGCGCGTACCTGTGACCCGACGGGTAGCGGCGTCGGAAACCGCACCCTGTTCAGCCCGTAGTTCAACGCGGCAGTCAGCTCGCGGATCTGCAGCACCTGCGAAATCACCACCGGTGCAAGCGACAACGTGAGATAGCCATGCGCGATCGTTCCCTTGAACGGACCCATCGCGGCCCGCCGCGGATCGGTATGAATCCACTGCTTGTCTCCGGTGGCGTCGGCAAAACGGTCGACCTGGTCCTGGGTTATCTGTATCCACTCAGTGGTGCCAAGCCTCTGCCCGACCAGCTTGAGCAGGTCGGCTGGCTCTTCGAGAACAGTTGTCATACGAGGCCTCTCGCGTGGTCAGTGGTCCAGCACATAGGTGCCGGGGGCAGGTTCCAGCGGCCCCATGCCCGCGCCACCCAGCGACTGGGGAGCATCCTTCTTCTTGCCGCTGCGTTCACCGAGCCAAGCAACGAAGTCCGGCCACCAGGAATCGGTATGCTGCTCGGCCGACTCCACCCAAAACTCCGGATCTGGCTCATCCACGCCGCCCTGCCGATAGCTCGCCCTCGGGTTGCCGGGCGGATTTACCAGCGAAGCGATGTGCCCGCTGGAGGACAACACGAAGCGGAGGTTTTTGAGACCGAGCATCCGGGCGCTGCGATAGCAGGCCTGCCACGGCGATATGTGGTCGGCGATGCCCGCGACAACGTAGGCGTCCGTGGTCAATTGGTTGAGGTCCACCGGCGTGCCAAGCATGCTGACAGCGCCCGGTGTGGCAAGCGAATTGTGCACACCCATCGTCACCATGTCGCGGTGCAGCGCGGCGGCCATCCGTGTGGTGTCGGCGTTCCAGTACAGGACATCGAAGGCCGCGGGCGTCTTGCCCTCGACGTAGTTGTTCACCCAGTACCGCCATACCAGGTCGGTTGGCCGCAGCCAGGCGAACACCTCCGCCAGCGATCGGCCGTCCAGATATCCCTTGCGGGCCGACAAGGCGATGGCGATGTTCGCGGCTTCCTCGTCGATGGCCGCGGCCGCGAACCCGGCCTTCCTCTGATCAAGCACCGTGACCATGAGTGTCAACCCTGCGAGCCTTTGGCCCTGACCCGTTGCATTCAGATGCGCCGCGGTCATCGCGGCGATGATCCCCCCGGAGCAGGATGCCTGCAGATGCGTGCGATCGGACTGCGTGATCTTCTCGACGGCGTCCAGTGCGTTCAGAATTGCCTGACCGTAAGTGTCGAAACCCCAATTCCTGTGTTCCGCAGTAGGATTGCGCCACGATATCGCGAAGACCTGGATGCCCTGCCGCAGAAAGTACTCGATCATGCTGCGCCCGGGCGCGATATCCATGATGTAGAACTTGTTGATCACCGGTGGCACCATCAGCAGCGGCGCTGAGAAGACCTGGTCGGACTGCGGGGTGTACTGGATCAGCTCGAATTCGTCGCACCGGAAGACCACCGAACCCGGCGTGGCGGCGATGTCCTTTCCCACCGTGAACGCGTCGGGATCCACCATCGACGGCACTCGTGGGGCCGACATCATGTCATCGACGAAGTGGCGCAACCCTCGCACAGCGCTGAGTCCACCGGTGTCGATGAGGGCCTTCCACCCCAACGGGTTCAACACCGGGTTGTTGCTCGGCGCGAGTCCTTCGGTCAGGAAATCCAAAACGAATCGAATCCTCTCAGCGTCCCGCCAATCGAGATTCGCGTCCGAAAAGAGTTGATCCACAGTGCTGTTCGTTGCCAGATAAGCCTGCATCGTGCGGTGGAGCAGCGGATTGGCACGCCACGCCGGATCCGCGAATCTCCTGTCGCCCTTCGCGGGGGCCCGCTCCGAGCGGCCTTCGGCAATCGCGACCAGTTCCCGACCGAGTGACGCTGTGCGCGACGCCACCGTGCGCGGTTGCTTGGCGAGGTTCAACGCGAATCTGCTCCACGCCACGTTGGGCAACAGCCGATCCGCCACGCCGACCGCCGAACTCGTCAACAGAAGATCCAGCGGCGCTGCAAGCTCGTCGGCGTTTGCTCTGGTGGTGGCTACCACGGTTATGCCTCCTCGGGTGGCGGTTTCACTTCACGACGCAGCAGCTTTCCCGTCGGACCGGTGGGCAGGCTGTCCACGAACCAGATCCGGCGTGGGTACTTGTATGCGGCGACCCGACCCTTGACGAACTGTCGAAGTTCCTCCAGGTCGGCGGATATGCCCTCCTTCAGAACCACCGCTGCGCCGACTTCCTCGCCCAGTGACTCGTGGGGAATGCCGATAACCGCAACCGCGGCTACCGCGGGATGCTCGTACAGCGCCTCTTCGATCTCGCGCGGGTAGACGTTGTATCCGCCGCGGATGATGAGCTCTTTCT
>DASRJA010000505.1:0-5320 GCA_035649695.1 Mycobacterium sp.
TGTTCGTGGTCGGCAGCCAGCTTAAACGGATCGCCACCAACCTCGAGGAGTGCGCCGAACTCGTGCGCACCATCAAGAGCCACGCGGAGGCCATCGAGCCCGGCGTGGAGCACATCAACCGGACCGGTGGGGTTGTCGCCGGCGCATTGCCACTGCTTTACGGCATGGCCGAAGGAATTGTCGTCGGCGTCACGCCGCGCCCGACCGAACCCGAGGTGCGCGAGCCGGCCAAGCCGGCCTCCGGGCGCCGTCGCTCACGGCTGCATGAAGGGGTCGGCTACGTCCCGGTGGGCGCTCCGGAGTCGTAACCGCTGGTGGGCTCACGTCCGGTGGTCAGCGGTCCGGTTGTCGGCGCTGAGTATTCGCCGATCCATTCGTCCTTCCAGGACCGCTCGTACTGCTGCTCGTTGCAGGACGGGTGGTAGATCGCGCTCAGTTCCTGGGTGATCTGTTCGCGGTGCGAGCGCAGCCCGCCGGGTACCTGGTAGGTGCAGATGTAGACGCGCCACCGACTGCCCGCGCGACGGATCCAGCAGTGCGCCCGTGGATGGTGAAACGGAAGCCGTTCTGTGGACAGATCGTCGGCGTGGCCGACGTAGATCACCGCGTAGGTCTCGGGTTTGGTCTCCGGATGCGGCTTGTACAAGATCGCGTACACCGCTGGATGTGACGGCGGTGACCAGCCGCCGAGCAGTCGAGGACCCTCGAAGGCATAGCCGGCAAGCGAACCGAGCCTGATCATTCTTGGTTGTCACTCCGTTCAGGCGCAGCCGTGCTTTGGGCGCGGGTGGGGCCGGGCGCGGAGCGATCCGGGCCTACCCGCTGCTGGAATGAGAGGTCGCCAAGTTCGTCGGCCTCGCTGATGGCATCAACCTTAGCGATCGGCCAGGCCGGCAACCCGGCTTGTGCCGCGGCCCGGACGAACTCGGCAGTACCGCGTTGCACCGCGGCACCCCGATCGTCGGCTTCCACGATCAGTTGTGCGCCAAAACTGGTGGTGCCGATGCCAGAGGCGATCCCACCGGCCGCCGCCACCGCGTCGGCGAGTTCCAGCACCTCGTCATGGCTCACGACGCGATCACCCTGCGCCGTCACCGACACACTCCACTTCATCGATTCGCTCCTCAACTCAGCGCTGGCAGCATCGCCGCGAACACTTCCAGGTCATGCAGGTTGTTGCCGGGTAGCAACAGATCGATGTACGGGGAGGCGACCATCATGCCAAGGGTGCTTGGTCGAAAGTCGCGGCTGTTGCCTCGGTGCGGGTTCAACCACACCACCCGATGGCACAGCCGGCTCAGCCGCTCCATCGCGCTCGCCAGGGATTGCGGGTCGCCCCGATCCAGTCCGTCCGAACAGATCACCACGATGCCGCCGCGGCACATGCCCCGCCGTCCCCAGTCACGCACGAACGCGGCCAGCGAGTCCCCGATCCGAGTGCCACCCTCCCAGTCAAAAACAGCCTTGGCGGCATGCTCCATCGCATCGTCGACGCGGCGTCGCCGCAACACCTTGGTGATGCGAGTCAGCCGGGTGCCGAAGCAGAAAGTCTCCACTCGAGTGTCGGCTCGCTTTGCTGAATGGGCGAACTGCAGCAGACCACGGGAGTAGTCGGCCATCGATCCTGAGATGTCAACGATCAGGATAAGCGGTCGCACCCGCAGCCGACGGCAACGCCAGAACAACCTCAAGGGCTCGCCGTGGGTCCGCATCGTTTCGCGCACCGTACGACGAGGATCCGGCGTTCGGCCCCGCCGCGACGCAGCCGTGCGGCGGGTCCTACGGCGCGGCGGATTTAAGCGCATGCGCGCGGTGATCCGGCGCAGCGCCGCCAGCTCCTGTGCCGTACACGCCGTGAAAGCCTTGTTTCGCAACACTTCTGCGTCAGAAGCGACCAGCCCCAGCCGCGCCGGTTGCTCGTCGCCGCCTTCGGGGCTGGGTTCGGTCGCGGGCACGACCAGCGTCGACTGCACGTCGGCCGCGTTATGGACGGTGAGCCGCAACGGTTCCGGCAGCGCATCGCCTTCGTCGAGGAAGAACTTCTTGAACACCCGGTCATAGACCGCAATGTCGTCGCGTCGGGTGACGATGGTCGTGCGTCCGGCCCAGTAAAGATCCAGCAGGTCGGTCGGATCGAGTCGAGCCAGCGCGGCGCTGTAGGTGAGCACGTCACCAGATCCGACCGTCAGACCCGCGGCACGCAATTGATCGCCGAACGCGACCAGCACGCTGACGAACGGCGCCCCCTCAGTCACCTGAGACGATCCCATCCAGGCTTGCCCGCACCAGTTCCAGGTCGTCGTGCTCCTTCACGACCGCCCCGAGCGTGTCGGCCACCGTCTCGGCGGTCAGCTCGGTTGCCCCGATGACGTCCAGAGCCCGCACCCAGTCGATCGTCTCGGCGACGCCTGGCGGCTTGGCCAGTTCCAGGGCTCGCAGGCGGTTGACGGCGGTAACAACCTTGCGGGTCAAGGCTTGCGACACCTCGGGTTGCCGGACGAGAACGATCTCCACCTCGCGCTCGATGCTCGGATAGCCGACCCAGTGGTATATGCATCGGCGCTTGAGCGCGTCGTGTAGTTCACGGGTGCGATTCGACGTCAACACGACCAGTGGCGACGTGTCGGCCTTGATCGTCCCTAGCTCGGGAATGGTGATCTGGAAGTCGGCGAGCATCTCGAGCAGGAACGCCTCAAACTCGTCGTCGGCTCGATCGATCTCGTCGATGAGCAGGACTGCCTGATCACCGGCACGCAGTGCCTGCAACAACGGTCGCTCAAGGAGGAACTTCGGGCCGAAGAGCTGGTCGACTGCCTCGCCGTTGGCCAGCTGACGCTCGGACAGCGCCCGGATCTGCAGCATCTGCCGGGCGTAGTCCCATTCGTACAATGCCTGATGGGTGTCGATGCCTTCATAGCACTGCAGCCGGATCAGTTGCCGGCCGAAGACGGACGCGAGAGCCTTTGCCACCTCCGTCTTACCGACGCCGACCTCACCCTCGATCAGGATTGGCCGCCCCAGCGAAAAGGAGATCAAAAGCGCGGTGGCCAACCCGCGGTCGGCAAGATATCCGTCTTCACGAAGGAGTTGGGTCAGCTGGGCCACGGTCTCCGGACGGTCCATGCAGTCTCTCCCTAACCGCCCACGCGCCGTTGACGCTACTGAGTCTCGGCGGGGCCAAGCACGATCTCGCGAATGCTGGCCGCCGACGTGCTGAGCTTGCCTTCCCGTCGCAGCCGCTCCCGCCACGCCGCGCCCAGGTCAGTACCCGGCTCGGCCAGGCCGTCGAAGGTGACATCCTTCATGTTCTTGCAGTTGTTCTGCGGTCCGCAGGCCTCATCAACGTCGTTTACCCGTTGCCCGGTACCAGCCCAGATCGCGCGCAGTACGTCTACGGTCTCCTCCGGCTCGTCTGCCATGGCCCGCCACCCTCTCCGGTCCTTTCGCTCAACCACCCACCCTAGGCCGCGCAGGCGGCCAACGCGACTACGGATTAAGGCTTCGCTTACACGACACCATCGCCTTCGCCACTGAGGGTCCCGATAGCACTGACGAAGTCTCGGTCGAAAGCCGTTTGACCCTTCCTTCCGCGTTCCCGTAGGTTGCCCCCAGGCCCATCCCAGTGAGGACAGAGGACAAACCGCGTGACCCCGCCTGCTCTTTTAGTCTGACGCCTTTCTTCCGCTCACCTGTAGCCGACGCTTCCGTCGGTTCTGCCGGGCTGCCCTTGTGCGCCCGGTCATACAGCGTTTGAGGCCGCGCGTGATCGGCCTCGTGTCAGGTCTAGAGATCAGGTCTAGAGATCATGTCTTCACAACCTCATACCGTGCTGCCCTGGGTCGTTCGTCGGACAAGGCTGCCTCTGTTGTCGTTGCGGTGCGTGGACTGCCGGTCGGACTCGGCCACCACCGGCGAGGGCAGGTTCCGCGTCAACGCCAACGGCAAGCTACTGGATGTGTGGCTGCTGGTCCGCTGCGTATCCTGCGATCGGACGAGCAAGCTCACCGTGCACGAGCGAGCGCCGGTCAAATCCTTCGATCCGGCCGAGCTGCACCGCTACCACGTCAACGATCCGGAACTGGTGACGTCCAGGTTGTTGGATCCGTTGCTCGCCCGGCGCAGCCGCTTCACTCTGGACTGGACGGGGGCCTGGCAGCTGGACACCTCGTCGGCATGGCTCGACGAGGCGTGGCCGGTCCAGGTGGAGGTCGTCTTCGAGGATCCGATACCGGTGCGCCCGGAACGGCTCATCGCGCAAGGGCTCGGCCTTAGCAGGCACGAGGTACTGCGCCGGATCAAGTGCGACATTCCGCTGCGTCGTCCGAGGAGCACCGGATTCACCTTTACCGTGATGGCCGGAGGCTAGCGGGGATGTAGCCAACGTTGTGCCCGCTGCGCCTCAGGGCTCGGGATCTCCAGAAACATTGGGATGGCAAACTGGAATAGGCGTTACCAGCACCTGACGCAAGGGATGGGTAACGGATGGGCCTCACCTTCGACCATCACACCCACGGGCAGCGCGTGCTGTTCGCAACGGGCGCGGCCGTGGACAACACCATCGTCGCGGTGACGGGGCTCGGCGCACAGCGCGTGCTGCTCATCGCTGACCGATTCGCAGTTCAGATTGCCGACGCAATCGCCGCACGCGCACCTGTGGTCGCCCGCATCCACGACATCGTCCAGCACGTCCCGATCGAGCGTGCCCGCGCCGCGGTGGCCACCGCGAAGGACAACGCGGCCGACACTGTGATCACGATCGGCGGCGGCTCGTCCACCGGCCTGGCGAAAATCGTCGCCCGCGATACCGGACTTCCGATCATCGCGATCCCGACCACGTTCGCCGGCTCCGAGGCGACCGACGTGTGGGGCCTCACCGAGGCGCAGCGCAAGACCACCGGAGTCGACCCCCATGTTCTGCCGAAGATCGTCGTGTACGACGCATCGCTGAGCGCAAGCATGCCCGACCAGCTCGCGGTCTCTTCTGGACTCAACGCGGTCGCCCACGCGATCGACGGGTTCTGGGCACCCCGCGCCGACCCGATCAACCGCGCCCTGGGCACTGAAGGGCTGCGCGCGTTGATACCTGGCTTGCGCGCCCTGCACGCGAACCCGGACGACCTCGCCGCACGCGAGCAGGTGACCTACGGCGCGTACCTGGCCGCCGTCGCGTTCTCCTCCGCCGGTTCCGGCATGCATCACAAGATCTGCCACGCGCTGGGCGGCACCTACAACCTGCCGCACGCCGAAACCCACGCGATCGTGCTCGGCTACGTGGTCAGCTTCAACGGCCCCGCGGCACCGGACGCGCAGCTGCGCATCA
>DASRJA010000506.1:0-9519 GCA_035649695.1 Mycobacterium sp.
AGGCGGTGGCGGCGGCCCGCGCGGGCGCGGCCGTGCAACTTGTCGCGGCGCTCGGCACCGACTCGGCGGCCGATCAGTTGCGCGCCCACCTCCGCGACAACGAGGTCGGGCTGGACGGCGTGGTCAGCCTGCCAGGGCCCAGCGGCTCGGCGGTGCTGATCGTCGACTCGTCGGCGGAAAACACCATCGTCGTGGCCCCTGGCGCGAACGCCCACCTGACCCTAACCTCCGCCGACGTTCGCGCTGTGATCGCCGACAGCGACGTCGTGCTGCTGCAACTCGAGATCCCGATCGCAACGGCCGTCGCCGCGGCGGGGGTGGCGCGGGCCGCGGGTGCGGTGGTCATGCTCAACGCATCGCCGACAGGAGCCCAACCCCACCAGTTGTTGGCGCTGTCCGAGCTGGCCGACGTGGTGGTGGTCAACGAGGCCGAGGCGCGGGAATGGCACTGGCCCGTACCGCATCTGGTGATCACCCGTGGTGCGCGCGGCGCAAGTTATCTCGGCGACGACGAACGATTCGACGTGCCCGCCCCTGCCGTCGAGGCCGTCGACACGACGGGCGCAGGCGATGTGTTCGCCGGGGTGCTGGCCGCTGGCTGGCTGGGCGGGTATGAGGACGCGCTGCGCCGCGCCTGCGCGGCCGGTGCCTTGTCGACACTGGTCCCAGGGGCTGGTGACTGCGCGCCATACGCTGAGGCCATCGACGACGCTGTATCCAAACGAAAGGCTGGGGAAAGGCAGATATGACGACAACCACGCCACGTCCACCCGAAGGAGACTGGCTGGGCACGCCGTACCTGCGCTTCACCCGCGAGGGCCCGTTCGGGGTGTGCACACTGGACCGGCCGGAGGCGCGCAACGCGATGACGCCGGCGATGTACTTCGGCATCCGCTACGCCGTCCGGCACGTCGACGCCGATCCCGACCTCGCGGGCCTGCTCATCACCGGCACCGGTGACGTGTTCGCGCCCGGCGGGGACATGGGCGGCGGCGACGGCTCGGACAATTGGCTGACGTTCGGGTCCGCGCTCGGCATGGACGTGACGCCGTTCGAGACGCTGCGCCAGTCGGTCAAGCCGGTGGTGTCGGCGGTCAACGGGTTGTGTCAGGGCGGCGGGCTGCAGATCGCGCTGTGCAGCGACATGGCCGTGGTGAGCGAACGGGCGACGTTCCGCGTCCCCGAACTGCTGCGCGGCATCGCCGACACCTACTACAGCCAGATGCTGGCCCGGCTGATCGGGCCGGTGCGCACACGCGACCTGATGTTCACCGGGCGGACGTTGACCGCGGCCGAGGCGCAGGAGTGGGGCATGGTCGCGCGGGTGGTCCCGCACGATGAGCTGCTCGACGTGGCCCGCGAGGTGCTCGGGCAATGCTGCAGGACGGCGCCGGCGGCGCGCAGCATGGTGAAGTCGAGCCTCGACAACTATCTGGGGTTGTTCGACCGCATCGGCATGCAGGCCAGCTACTCCTCGCATGAAGCGCTCGAGGGCTTTCGCGCGTTCAAGGAGCGCCGCTCGCCCGACTGGGTGCATCCCGACCTCAGGATCGACGGCCGACTCTAGATCGATTTGTGCACACTTTCACGCGCTGAGGGGGCTGTCGCGAAATGACGGCGCGGGTGTGAGCGTGTCGTAGTGATCTGACCTGGCGTTGCGTCGAATATGTGTTGGTGGCCAAGGGTTATCGACCGGTTGTGCGTGATCAGCGGTTTTTGTTTCCTCCGGATATGCGCGAGTGGCTGCCGCCGGATCATCCGGTGTGGACGGTTATCGCGATCGTGGACCGGTTGGAGACCTCGGCATTTCACCGGAATCGACGTGTCGGGGGTGTGGGCCGGGCCGGCTATGACCCGGACATGCTGTTGACGTTGCTGATCTGGGCCTGGTTGTCGGGCGTGCGGTCCTCGCGCCGGATCGAGCGGGCGTGTGCCGATGTGGTGTCGTATCGAGTGATCTGCGCCGGTGATGGGCCTGATCACGCGACGATCGCGCGGTTTCGCGCCGACAACCATGGGGCGTGCCGGCAGTTATTCACGCAGGTGTTGATGATGGCCGCGGGGCTGGGGTGGGGCCGGTTGGAGACGGTCGCTCTGGACGGGGTGAAGATCGCCTCGAACGCATCGCTGGCGGCGAATCGCACCGCATCGGGGTTGGCGAAAGCGGCCGAAGCGGAGGCGGCCCGTATCGCCGAGGCCGCGGTGAGCGCGCATGCGGCCACCGACGCCGAAGAGGACGCGCGGTTCGGCGAGTCCAACCCGGACTTGGTGCCAGCCGAGTTGGCTGATCCGGACGCGCGGGCGGCGCTCATCGATGCGGTGAAGACACAGCTGGACACCGACGCCACCGGCCCCGACGATCGGCCACCGCCAGACGATGCTGAACCACCAGCGACCCACCACCTGGAACCAACCGAATCGGTTGAGCTGAGCCGGTTCCGCATGATCGGTCGGCGCGCATCGCCCTAGCCCAAGAGCGTATCGAAGCCCAGATCGCCGCCGAGCGAGCCGCGCGCGAGCCCATGGTGGCCACGTATCTGGCCCGGATCGCTGCCGGGGACAAGCTGACCGGTCGGGCTCCGGTCGAGGTGGAAGTGGCATTGGCCGAGCAGCGGTTGGCCGAGGCGATCGCCGCCTATGAAGCCAAGCTCGCGACGCGGCACCGGCGTGGTCGCCGGCCGGTGCCGGTCGAGCGGTACTGCCGAGTGCGCCAGGCCCAAGCCAAGCTTGACAAGGCGCGCGCCGCCGAAGCGGCCCGCGCCGCCGAGGCGGCCGAGGCTCGGGCCGATAAGCGCGTGGCGAACATCACCGACCCGCAGTCGCGGATGCAGCCGGTGCGCGCACAACATCGGCAAGATCATCAGCTACCTCGCCGGAGCACCACTGCCCGCCTGATCAGGCGACCTGCAGTACCGGCTCCAACCCGTCGAATCAGCGACGATCCCAATTTGCAACAGCCCCTGAGCGCGGATTTTCGTGCACAAATCGCAAAAGACAATAGTTCAGTCTTTTCTGAATACAGAATCTGATGTACTGTCCGTCTCATGCGGACAGTGACTCATAGCGATGCGCTGGCGCGGTTCGGATACGCGCTGTCGGACGCCACCCGAACCGAGATCCTGCTGACACTGCGCGAGGGGCCGGGCTATCCGTCCGACCTCGCCGAGAAAATCGGGGTGTCGCGGCAGATCCTGTCCAACCACTTGGCGTGCCTGCGCGGCTGCGGCCTGGTGGTGGCGCAGCCCGAGGGCCGCCGCAGCCGCTACGAGCTGGCCGACGCGCGGATCGCGCATGCACTCGACGACCTCGTCGGCCTGGTGCTGGCCGTCGACCCGGCCTGCTGCCCCGCCGCCGAGACCGACGCCTGCTGCTGATGTCCGCCCCAATCGGGACGCGACGCGCGACATTGCAACGCCGCATCCGGCTGCTGGTCGCCGCGACCATCACCTACAACGTGATCGAGGCGGTGGTCGCGTTGGCGGAGGGCACGCGTGTCTCGTCGTCCGCGTTGATCGGCTTCGGCCTCGACTCGGTCGTCGAGATCTCGTCGGCCGCGGCCGTGGCGTGGCAGTTCTCCGCTAAGGACCCTGAGACGCGGGAGAAGGCCGCACTGCGGTTCATCGCGATCTCGTTCTTCGCGCTTGCGGTGTACGTCGCGGTCGACGCCGTGCTCTCGCTACTCGGCCTCGGCGAGGCGCGGCCGTCGCTGATCGGCATCGTGCTCGCGGCGGCAAGCCTCGTCATCATGCCGGTGCTGTCATTGACACAACGCCGCACCGGCCGCGAGCTGGGATCGTTGTCCGCCGTTGCCGATTCCAAGCAGACGCTGCTGTGTACGTACCTGTCCGCGGTTCTGCTGGCGGGCCTGGTGCTCAACAGCCTGTGGGGCTGGTCGTGGGCCGACCCTGTGGCCGCACTCGGCATCGCGGCGATCGCGGTGCGAGAAGGCGTCAACGCGTGGCGCGGAGACCCGTGTTGCCCGTGAGAGTCAACCAGGGAGTCATCATGCCGATCGTTGCACTCGTATTATTCGCGAGCTTCGCTGCGCTCGGATTCGGTTGGCGCAGTTGGGAACAGCGACGCCGGACCGGATCAGCTGGCTTCCGTGGAATCAGCGGGGAGTTGGGTTCGACGAATGGTTTGCCGGAGTAGGCTTCGTCGCTGCACTGTTGGCCGCCGTGCTGGCCCCCGTGTTACAGCTGCTCGGTGTGGTGTCGCAGGCGGCCGTTCTGCACGCTGCGTGGATCCAGATCACCGGCATCGCGATCGCGGCGCTCGGCATCTTCGCGACGGTGTACGCGCAACTCGACATGGGTGATTCGTGGCGGATCGCTGTTGATCCCAGCGAGACGACGACGCTCGTCCGCACCGGCGTGTTCGGTTGGGTTCGCAACCCGATCTTCACCGCGATGATCACGTTTGGCTTCGGAATCGCTTTGGTGACACCGAATCTGGTGGCAATAGCGGGCTTCGTCTTGCTGGTGGCGACGATCGAGCTTCAGGTGCGCGTGGTCGAAGAGCCGTATTTGCTGACCGTGCACGGCGACGCGTACCGCGACTATCTGGCCACCGTCGGTCGTTTCGTCCCTGGGTTGGGCCTCGACCGCTCGCCGCGCTAGCGTGGGTCAGATGGCACGAAAGCAGATGAACAGCAAGCAGGAAGCGGGCTGGCTGTGGACGCCGTTGATCATCGGGTTGATCATCGGCGTCACCGTCGCAGCGATGACCGATCAATGGTTGTGGTCAACCGCCGGAGTGCTCGGTGGAGCGGCGTTCGGCTGGATAGGTTACGCAAGAACGCGCTAACAGCGTTAATCCTCCGGGATTTCGCGCTCGATCTCGTCGAGCCAAGTGCGGGCAGACATGTCCGACGGTGCCCGCCAATCACCGCGCGGCGACAACGATCCACCATGTGACACCTTCGGCCCGTTCGGCAAGGCCGAACGCTTGAACTGGCTGAACGAATAGAACCGCTGCGCGAACACCTGTAGCCAGTGCCGAATCTCCTTCAGCGAGTAGGCCGGCCGCTTGTGCTCGGGGAAGCCGACGGGCCAGTCGCCGCGATGCGGGTCGCTCCATGCATGCCATGCCAAAAATGCGACCTTGGACGGCCGGAACCCGAAGCGCAGTACCTGGAACAGCGAAAAATCTTGCAGCACATACGGCCCCACCTTGGACTCACTGCTCTGGATCTCCTCATCCTCGCCCGTCGGGACCAGTTCGGGGCTGATCTCGGTGTCGAGGACCGACTGCAACACCTCGTTGACCGCGTCATCGAACTGTTGGGAGGTAATCACCCAGCGGATCAAATGCTGGATAAGCGTCTTAGGCACGCCGCCATTGACGTTGTAGTGCGACATCTGGTCGCCCACACCGTATGTGGACCACCCAAGCGCCAATTCGGACAAATCGCCCGTGCCCAGCACGATGCCCCCGCGCTGGTTCGCGAGCCGGAACAGGTAGTCCGTACGCAACCCCGCCTGCACGTTCTCGAACGTGACGTCATAGACTTTCTCACCGCGCGAGAACGGATGATCCATCTCCTTGAGCATCAACTCGGCGGTGGCCTTGATGTCGATGGTCTCGAACGTTATGCCCAGCGCCTCGGCGAGCCTGGTGGCGTTGCGCTTGGTGCGTTCGCCGGTAGCGAACCCCGGCAGCGTGAACGCAAGAATGTCGCTGCGCGGCCGGTCTTCCCGGTCCATCGCACGGGCCGCGACGATCAACGCGTGCGTGGAGTCCAAGCCGCCGGACAGTCCGAGAACCACCTTCGGGTAGTTCAGGGCGCGCAGCCGTTGCTCCAGACCCGCTACCTGAATGTTGTAGGCCTCGTAGCAATCCTGTTCCAGCCGAGCCTCATCCGACGGCACGAACGGGAATCGCTCGACATCGCGACGCAAGCCGATGTCACCCGTCGGCGGGTCGAGTTGAAAATCCACGCGCCGAAACGATTCCGCGGGTACGCGGTGGTGGCGTCGGTTGTCGTCGAAGGTGCCCATCCGCAGCCGTTCCGAGCGAAGCAGCTCGAGATCCACGTCGGCGACCGAGCGCCGCTCCCCTCTGGGGAACCGCTCAGATTGCGCGAGCAACACGCCGTTCTCCCAAATCATCGTCTGGCCGTCCCACGCCAGATCGGTGGTGGACTCCCCTTCGCCGGCCGCGGCGTAGACGTACGCGGCCAGGCAGCGTGACGACGCCGATCGCGCCAGCAGACAACGGTCTTCGGCGCGGCCGACGGTGATCGGACTGCCCGAAAGGTTGGCAAGCACCGTCGCGCCCGCGAGTGCAGCCTCCGCGCTCGGCGGGATCGGCACGAACATGTCCTCGCAGATTTCGACGTGCAGCACGAATCCCGGCATATCCGCGGCGGCGAACAGCAGGTCGGGCCCGAACGGCACCTCTGCGCCGCCGAGCCGGATCACACCTCGCTCGTCATCACCCGCGGCAACCTGACGGCGCTCGTAGAACTCCCGGTACGTCGGCAGATACGACTTCGGGACGATGCCCAGCACCCTGCCGCGGTGGATGACCACGGCGGTGTTGTAGATGCGGTGACCGCGGCGCAGCGGCGCGCCGACGACCAGCACGGGCAGGAGCACCGCCGACGCCGCGACAACCTCGACCAGAGCCTCCTCGACCGCGTCGAGCAGCGCATCCTGCATCAGGATGTCCTCGATGGAATAGCCGGACAGCGTCAACTCCGGAAAAACCGCGAGCGCGACGCTGTCGTCGTGGCAGTCACGGGCCAGCCGCAGCACCGACTCGGCGTTGGCCGCGGGGTCCGCGAGGGTCGTGTGGTGGGTGCACGCGGCCACCCGCACGAAGCCCTGGCGGTACGCCGAGTAGAAATCCATGCCCTAATTGTTGCCCGAAAGTGCCGCTGGGTATGCAAGACCCTATGAGTGACGTTGCTGTGCTGGTCATAGACATGCTGAACACATATGAGCACGAAGACGCGGACGTGCTCGCGGGCAACGTCGCCGACATCATCGATCCGTTGACGGGGCTGGTATCCACGGCTCGCGGACGCGAGGACGTCGACCTGATCTACGTCAACGACAACTACGGCGACTTCGACGCCGACTTCCGCGACGTTGTCGACGCGGCGCTGCACGGCGATCGGCCCGATCTGGTGACGCCCATAGCGCCCGAGGAAAACAGCTTCAGACTGCTGAAAGTGCGGCATAGCGCGTTCTACGCCAGCTCGCTGGACTACCTGCTCCGCCGACTCGAAACCCGTCAACTGATCCTCACCGGACAGGTCACCGAGCAATGCATCCTCTATACCGCGCTGGATGCCTATGTGCGGCACTTCTCTATCGTCGTCGCACCGGACGCCGTCGCGCACATCGATCCCGAACTCCGCGATGCCGCGCTGGCGATGATGCACAAGAACATGCACGCCGAGATCGTGCCCGCCGAGAAGTGCCTGGGCTGAGGCCCGACTTGGCCTCGTGTTGGCTTGCAGTTCGCCCGCACGCACCGCTGACGATCCGACGATTTTGATTGCGTCGCGCATCGTGAATCAAACGACCCAACCCCGGAGGAAATCGTGAATAAGCCTGCCGTTCAACGTCAGTCGCGTCCCTTGCTGCCCGAGTTGTCCGAACTCTTCAACGCGTTCCCGACGTTCGCTAACCTGCGTCCGCTCTTCGACAGCCGCGTGCTGCGGTTGGAGGACGAAATCAAAGACGGGATCTACGAGATCCGTGCCGAGGTCCCCGGTGTTGACCCCGCCGACGACATCGAGGTCACCGTGCTTGATGGCCAGCTGACGATCAAGGCCGAGCGGACCCAGACGGGCGAGTCCAACGGGCACTCGGAATTCTCGTACGGCTCGTTCGTGCGGACCGTCGCACTGCCAGCGGGTGCCGACGAGGACGAGATCCACGCCATCTATGACAGGGGCATTCTCACGGTGTCGGTGCCGCTTGCCGAGGATCACCCGACCGAGAAGCGTGTCGACGTCATCGAGACGATCCTCGCCGACGAGGACGACGACTTTGACGATGACGATGACGATGACGATCACGACGAAGCCGACGACGACGAGCAGCCCCAGCTCGAGGAGGCCGAACACACTGAGGACGAGGAAGAGCACCAGCCCGTCGGCTGAAACTGGCGCGAGCGGCAATGCGCTTGCGGTTTTTGCGTGTCCTGCCATCTACCCTCGTAGTCGTGGATGCACCGGAACTCGTCGCCTTGTTGCACGGCCGGCGCGTTGCGGTGCTGAGCGGCGCGGGGATGTCCACGGATTCGGGCATCCCCGACTACCGGGGGCCGGACTCGCCGCCGAGCAACCCGATGACGATCCGCCAGTTCACGTCCGACCCGGCGTTTCGGCAGCGGTACTGGGCGCGCAACCACCTCGGCTGGCGGCACATGGACGAGACGCTGCCCAATGCCGGGCACCGTGCGCTCGCCGAACTGGAGCACGCCGGCGTGGTGTCCGGTGTGATCACCCAGAACGTCGACCTGCTGCACACCAAGGCCGGTAGTCGCACCGTAGTGAACCTGCATGGCACCTATGCCCAGGTGATCTGCCTGGACTGCGGGCACACGATGTCGCGTGCCGCGCTTGCGGATCTGCTCGAGGCGGCCAACCCGGGGTTTATCGAGCGGACGGAGGCGGTCGGCGGCATCGCGGTCGCACCCGACGCCGACGCGGTGGTCGGCGATACGACGTCCTTTCGGATCATCGACTGTCCCCATTGCGGCGGCATGCTGAAGCCGAACATCGTGTACTTCGGCGAGAACGTGCCCAAAGACCGTGTGGATGAAGCGTATTCGCTTGTCGACAGAGCCGACGCACTGCTGGTCGCCGGGTCGTCGCTGACGGTGTATTCCGGATACCGGTTCGTCCGGCACGCCGCGACGCTTGGTATCCCGATCGCGATCATCAACCGCGGCCACACCCGAGGTGACGACCTCGCGACGGTGAAGGTGGACGGCGGGTGCTCCCCGATGCTGGCGTTGTTGGCCGATGAACTGCCTGCAGTAGCGAATTCGGCTTAAATGGCGAGGTGCCCGACGAGGCCTCGTGGTTGCAGTCGCTGCTGGAAACCCGGCGACCCGATCCGGGGCCCGTCGTCGGTCGGTGGGCGCTGGGCATCGGCGACATGGTGGCCGATCATCCGCTGACACCAGACAAACTGCATTGGCTGGCCCGCAAGCTGAACCACTTCGGCGGCGTGGCGATCAGCGAGGAGGACGTCGAGTTCGACGGCGACGACGTCAACTGGTCGGATGTCACCGAGATCCACACCCGCAGCCTGATCGAGTATCTGTTCACCGGCGGCGTGGACACGTAGATCGACAAGCTACCGCTGCGGTGGTTCCCGTTCCGCCGCAAGGTGATCGAGGCAATCTCGCGGGCGGCGGTCCGGCAGTGTTTCGAGGCGACCGCGCAGGCGCACGGCGTCGACGCGATTTTGGTGCGCATACGTTCGCTCAGCGGGCTGTTGCAAAATGTGGCGCCCGATTTTGGTGATGTGGCCGTGTCGTAGGTCGGTGTGATTG
>DASRJA010000507.1:0-2417 GCA_035649695.1 Mycobacterium sp.
CCCATTCTGTCGGCCCGAACAGGCGCGGTCATTCCGGCGACGCGGCCCGCCCGAACAGATCTTGGATGATCTGGGGAGCTGGGGCAGCACAGATCATCCAAGGTCGTGGCGTGCTACCGGGCGGGGACCCGGCCTTCGTCGAGCTCGTCCACCGACGGACCGGTGATGCGCGGATCGCCCTCGTCGGCGAAGTAGTCGTCGGGTGCGGTCATGTCGACGCCGTCGGCCACCTTCGTCGAGCGGCAGATCAGCGTCACCAGCGCCGCGACGACGAGGTTGGCGAGCACCGCGATGAATCCAACGTAGACGGTCGTGCGCGCGTCCATCCCCAGCGACGTCGGGTCAAACCACTTCGACAGCGGGAAGGCCGACCCGCCGAAGTGCGCTCGCTTCGTGGCGGCGTTCGGGATCGAGTACAGCATCCACGTGCCGAGGCCCATCCCGACGACCCAGCCGGCGACGAGGCCCCACTTGTGGAACCACCGGGTGTAGAGGCCCAGCGCGACCGCGGGCAGCGTCTGCAGGATGATGACGCCACCGATCAGCTGCAGGTCGATGGAGAACTGCGGATCGATGAGCAGGATCACCAGCACCGCGCCCACCTTGACGACCAGCGATGTGATCTTGCTGACCCTCGCCTCCTGCGCCGGAGTCGCGTGTGGACGCATGTACTCGCGATAGATGTTGCGGGTGAACAGGTTCGCCGCCGCGATCGACATGATGGCGGCCGGCACCAGCGCACCGATCGCGATCGCGGCGAACGCGATCCCCGCGAACCAGTCCGGGAACACCGTGTCGAACAGCACCGGCACCACCGTGTTGTTGTCCACGCTGCCCGCCGTCGAACCGGGCAGCGGCTTCACTCCGGCGGCGATCGCCATGTACCCCAGCAGCGCGATCAGGCCGAGCAGCAGGCTGTAGGCCGGCAACGCCGACATGTTCCGCTTGATGACGTCCCGGCTCCTGCTCGCCAGCACACCCGTGATGCTGTGCGGATACAGGAACAGCGCCAGAGCCGACCCGAACGCCAGCGTGATGTACTGCCACTGGTTCGCCGGGTTCAGCAGGATGCCATCGGTCGCGGATGGTGTCTGGTCGAACTTCGCGTCCGCCGCGCCGAAGATGGCGCTCCAGCCGCCGAGCTTCGTCGGGATGTAGATGATCGCGACCAGGATCACCAGGTAGATGAGGATGTCCTTCACGAACGCGATCAGCGCCGGCGCCCGCAGGCCGGACTGGTAGGTGTAGGCCGCGAGGACGGCGAACGCCACGATCAGCGGCCAGCCTCCGGGCAGATGCATGGCCTTCAGCACGGCCTCGATGCCGACGAGCTGCAGCGCGATGTAGGGCATCGTGGCCACGATCCCGGTCGCCGCGACCAGCAGCGCCATTGTGGACGATCCCGACCGGGCCCGCACGAAGTCGGCCGGCGTCACGAACCCGTGCCGGTGCGAGACCGACCAGAGCCGGCACAGCACCAGGAACACCAGCGGGTAGATGATGATCGTGTACGGCACGGCGAAGAAGCCGGTCGCACCGGCACCGAACAGCAGCGCCGGCACGGCCACGAACGTGTAGGCCGTGTAGAGGTCGCCGCCGACCAGGAACCAGGTGATCCAGCCGCCGAAGCTGCGACCGCCGAGCCCCCACTCGTTCAGGTGCATCAGATCGTCTGGGCGACGCCACCGCGCCGCCACGAACCCCATGACGCTCACGGTGAGGAACAACGTCGCCGTGATGATGATCTCCACGAGATGGTCACGCCACATGGCCCGTCACCGCCTCTTCGTCATCTGGTAGACGAGCGTCGTCGTCCCGACGCCGACGAGGATGAAGGCGAGCTGGAGCCAGTAGAACCGCGGAAAGCCGAACAGTTCCGGCTCCCGCGCGTTGAAGAGCGCGACGATCAGCGGCAGCACTATCGGGATGAACAGCAGCCAGTTCCAGGGGCTGCGATCGGACCGGACGGCCGCATCGGATCCGGTGGTTCGCGTTGGCGGCTCGGGTGGCATGGGCGCAGAGGCCTCACGGGTGGCCATGACAGGCACCTCCGGCGGAACTGTGGCGACTTTGCCCCTAGGTACCCACCACCCGACCCGGTCCAACCATCGGAATTCGACCAGATCAATGACCCGTACGGAGTGTGATCAGCTCGCGTACTCGTCGTGCAGGCGCCACCACTCGTAGGGCTTGGTCTGCGGCCAGCCGGCCGGCGAGTCCTCCCAGTCCTCCTGGCGCCCGTACGGGGTCAGATCCAGCACGTTGAAGTCGAATCGCATCCGGTCGACGCCGCGTGACGTGGTGAAGTACGTGCGGTAGACGGAGTCGCCGTCGCGCAGGAACGAGCTCAGCCCGAACCCGCCACCCGCACCGCAGTCGTCGCTGAAGCTCGTGCCCCGCGACGAGTAGAACGGCAC
>DASRJA010000508.1:0-2168 GCA_035649695.1 Mycobacterium sp.
TGATCGTCGCCGCGTCGGGCCGGCTCGTTGCCCACGACATCACCACCGGCACGCCGCGATGGTCGCGTAAGACCGGCGGAGGCGGCTACAGCTCGCCGCACTTGATGCCGATCGATAGTGTCGATCAGATCGTCCTGCAGCATGGCGCCGGCGCGATGAGCGTGGCGCCGGCGGATGGCGCGGTGCTCTGGCAGCATACGTGGGAGACTGGCGTCGCCATCGTGCAGCCGGTGCTGGCTGACCACGACGCCGTCGTGATCGTCGGCGGCGACGCGATGGGCGGACGGGGTCTGCGGCGCCTCGCGATCTCCTACGGCGATGGCGGGTGGCACGCCGAAGAACGCTGGACGTCGACCGGGCTGAAGCCGTACTTCAACGACTTCGTCATCCACAAGGGCCACGCCTACGGATTCGACAACAGCATCCTCGCCTGCATCAATCTCGAGGACGGCGCACGCAAGTGGAAAGGCGGCCGCTACGGCCACGGACAAATGGTCCTGCTGCCCGAGCAGGATCTCTTGCTGGTGCTCTCCGAGGAA
Organism: Mycobacterium sp.; assembly: GCA_035649695.1. Classification (GTDB taxonomy): domain Bacteria; phylum Actinomycetota; class Actinomycetes; order Mycobacteriales; family Mycobacteriaceae; genus Mycobacterium. The sequence continues at coordinate 540 of DASRJA010000508.1, forward strand.
GGCGACCTCGCGCTCGTGAAAGCGTTGCCGGATCAGTTCACCGAGCTCGCAAAGATCAAAGCCATCGAAGGCAAGACGTGGAACCACCCGGCACTCGCCGGCGATGTCCTCCTCGTACGCAACGGCGAGGAGATGGCGGCGTTCCGACTGTCACTCACGGGTCAGTAACAACCGCGCGTTTTGCGTGGCGCTCGACTTGGGCCCCATGAGCGAATCACGAGAGCCCAAGCTCCACCGCCCGGTCTCCAAAAACTCTTTCGCTGTCCGTTAATGTCCGCGATTGTCGAGCATCGCCTCGCTCGGCGGAAGCCTCGCGCCCCACCAAGTCAAGAACGTTCGATCGGCCTACGAAATTTTCCGCGAACGGCGTAACCGGTAACTCGCCCGGCACGGGGAAGACCGCGCTGTGTGCTCTTTCCTCAGGAAAACCGCGGCAGACCGGCTTGGTACTGGCGTTGCCCTGCCGCTGGCTGCCCCCCGCAATCTCTGCGCCCTCGGCGTCGAATCATGACCTTCAAGCTGACCAAGATTCTGAGCCTCATCTTCGTCTGCGCGGCCTCGGTCGCCAGCGCTCAGACGATTGACCCGCACGTGGTTGAGTTCGATCCATCGTTGGATCACTACACCACGCTGCCGACGGGGCAGCCGGTGGTGGACCGCTACGATCTCCACTTCTACTACAGCGGTGCGGCGCAGCCGTTTCAGGTCATGGACCTGGGCAAACCGACGCCGGAAACCGACGGCAAGATCCGCGTCGATTTCTTCGCGTACCTGCTGTCCTGGCCTCTGCCCGGGATCGTTTACGAAGCCCGCGTTGCGGCCGTCGGTCCGGCCGGAACAACCCTCAGCGTCGCCTCGAATCCTTTCTCGTTCAGTGGGTCTTGTGCCTACGACATGACTCCTAACAGCCTGTCGTTCTCCGCGAGTGCCGGGACCGGCAGCGTCAACGTGTGGTCGGGCCCAGCTTGCACGTGGACCGCGACCAGCTCGAATTCGTGGGTCACCGTTACCAGTAGCCCCGGAAGCGGCAACGGAATCGTGACCTTCAGCGTAGCGTCCAACCCCACTGCCTCCCCACGGGCGGCGACCGTTGCGGCCGGGAACGCAGTCGCGACCATAAACCAGGCCGCAGGAACAGCGGCGGTAGCGACGACGGTGACCGTTGCACCGGCCACAACAGCGGTGGCGGTAGGAAGTACAGCGACGCTGACCGCGGCGGTCTGGGATCAGAATGGGCAGCCGATGCCGAGCGCGGCGGTGACATGGTCGGTGACGCCGACCGGTGTCGTCACGCTCACGCCGAATGGCGCGACCGTCACGGTGACTGGGGCGGCGGCCGGCACGGCAACGGTCAAGGCGACGAGCGGCACGGTCAGCGGCACAGCCACGGTTACGGTGCAAGCACCCGTGGCGACGACGGTGACGGTTGCACCGGCCACAACAACCGTGGCGATTGGGAGTCCAGCGACGCTGACGGCCACGGTGCGCGATCAGAATGGGCAGCCGATGCCGAGTGCAACGGTCACGTGGTCAGTGACACCGACCGGCGTCGTCACGCTGACGCCGAGTGGCGCGACGGTCACGGTGACCGGGGCGGCGGCCGGGACGGCAACGGTCAAGGCGACGAGC
>DASRJA010000509.1:0-12425 GCA_035649695.1 Mycobacterium sp.
TCCCCGTCCGAAGTCTGTTCGTCCATTCCTGTCCATCCATCTCGGCCAGCGCGGCCGGTCCGAATACTCGGCTAGAGGCGGTTCTCCGGGCCAATGACCGCCCAGACCGTCTTGCCCGACGACGTCGGGGCGTTACCCCATGCGCGGCACAGCGCGGAGACGATGTGCAGCCCCGATGGCGGCGAGCCCGCCATCGATGCCGCTTCGCAAATTTCGGCCCGCCTATGACTGGAGTCCGCCACCGCCACGATCACCGCTGCGCCATCGGTCTCCAGTCGGATCATCGGCATGCTGTCGGTGTGTTGAAGAACATTCTCGACAAACGCCGTGACCACAATTTTGGTCACCGGGATCAGGTCGGTCAGCGACCACGCCGTCAGCCAGCCCATCACTAATTCGCGCGCTCGTCGCAGGCTCTCGAGAGTTGGCGGCAATTCGGCGCGAGCGCGTCGGCGCTTCCGGCTTGCGGCGGTGCTTCCCAGCGCGCGGACCGCGGCATCGACCGTGGGGTAGACCGGTACCCTGCCGGCGAGGCTGCTGTCCGCGATTGCGCTGCGGCGGGTCGCCTCACGGCATACCAGCCCGAGGGGAATCGTCGGCCAGCGGTCAACGTGCCAACGCGCGCTGCTGAAGACCAGCCATGCCGACTCTGCTGGAACATGGAGTTCGGTGACATCGACGACGACCGCTCGGGGCTCTTCGAGCGCTTGCTGAATGATTTTGTCCCGCAGGGCCAGATAGGTGGACTGATCCAAGACGCCACGAGCGTCGAGCACAGTGGTTTCACCCACATATTCGACGGTGACATTCAGAGCCTGTGGCCAACGAGTGTTTGCCATCGTTGTGGGTTTACCCCGCTGACCGGTCCGGTAATCAGTTGCGGGTGCACCAATTACAGCTTGGCGATGACCTTTTCCGCGAAGGTCTCCAGATGCCGGATTTTGGCGTCGAGCGGCTCCGTGTCCTGACCCATGATGTAGGGGATCCGGAAGCCGACGATGACGTCGGTGACGCCCTTGTCCTCAAGGCGTTTGATGCCGTCGAGGGTGAACGCGTCGAGGGAGATGACGTGGATCTCGAAGGGTCCGGTGCGCCCTTGTTCCTTGCGAATTTGATTGAGCCGCTTGATCAATCGATCGAGTTCATCCGGCTGGCCGCCACCATGCATCCAGCCGTCGCAACGGGCGGCGCGCTGCAGCGCCGCCTCCGCGTGGCCGCCGACGAGGATCGGGATCGGTTTATTTGGCGCCGGCGTCATTTTCGTTTTCGGGATGTCGTAGAACTCGCCGTGGAACTCGAAATAGTCTCCGGAGGTCAGCCCCTTGATGATCTCGATGCACTCGTCCATCCGCTTGCCGCGCTTCGCAAATGGGACACCCATGAGTTCGTAATCCTCGGGCCACGGGCTGGTGCCCACACCGAGCCCGAGCCGGTTGTCGAACAGCGCATTGAGCGACCCGACCTGCTTGGCCACCAGCGCCGGCGGTCGGATCGGCAACTTGAGGACGAAGAAGTTGAACTTCAGCGTCGTCGTGACCGCGCACAGCGCACTGGCCATCACGAACGCCTCGATGAACGCCTTGCCGTCCAGAAACTCGCGGCTGCCGTCAGGGGTGTACGGATACTTCGAATCGGACTCGAACGGATAGGCAACGCTGTCAGGGATCGTCATCGAGTGATAGCCCGCGGCCTCGGCTGCCTTCGCCAGCGGAAGGTAGTACGTCGGATCGGTCATTGCCTCGGCGAAAGTGAAGCGCACTCGGCCATATTAGAACGTGTTCTAAGTTTAGGGCTTGCGGTCGCGGGAACGCCGTCGCCATGAGTGCGGTATCCAAGGCCCTGTACATGCCCCTGTCGATTGCCAGCAGCGTGGCGGGCGGCCTGATCGCCGGCCGCCTCTTCACCGAGATCTGGCAGCGGATCAGCCCGTCTGATCAGGAGCCGCCCGATCCGAAGGATCTGGACCGTTCGGGTCGCGAGGCGATCACCGCTGCCGCGCTTCAGGGGCTGGTGTTCGGTCTGGTGCGGGCCGCGGTGGACCGGGCCAGCGCACACGGTTATCGGGCCGTCACTCATGAGCCCCCGACCTGACGCGCCATTATGGCGTAGGTGCGCACCTGGCTGACCCGCAATGTGCGGGTGCTCTCGGCTGTCTCGTTTCTTCAGGACACCGCGAGCGAGCTGCTCTACCCGCTGCTGCCCATTTATCTGACGTCCGTGCTGGGCGCTCCGGCCGCGGTCGTCGGTGCCGTGGAAGGTGCGGCGGAGGGGGCGGCGTCGCTGACCAAGCTGGCGGCGGGACCGCTGGGCGACCGATTCGCGCGGCGGCCCTTGATCGCGACGGGCTATGGCATGGCGGCACTCGGCAAGGTGATGGTGGCGGCCGCGTCGGCCTGGCCGGGCGTGCTGGCCGGCCGGGTTGTCGACCGGCTGGGCAAGGGAATCCGCGGCGCGCCGCGTGACGCGCTGCTGGTGGCCGACATCGACGACGCCGCGCGCGGCCGGGTGTTCGGGTTTCACCGGGCGATGGACACCCTGGGTGCTGTCGTCGGTCCGCTGTTGGGTTTGGCCGGCTACGAACTGCTCGACCACCAGATCGCACCGCTGTTGTGGGTTGCGGTCGTACCCGCGGTGTTGAGTGTCGCACTGGTCCTCCTGGTGCGCGAGAGCCGGCGGGTGCTGCCACGTGCCGAGCGGCGCGCGGTGTTCGCGAGGGTCGCTGACCTACCGCGCCGCTACTGGCGGGTGACGACGGCATTGGTGCTATTCGGCCTGGTGAACTTTCCGGATGCACTGCTTTTGTTGCGGCTCAACGAGATTGGCTTCTCCGTCGTCGAAGTCATCCTGGCCTACGTCACCTATAACGCGGTGTACGCGGTCGCGAGTTATCCCGCCGGGCTGCTGGCCGACCGCATACCACGGCCCGCCGTGTTCGGTATCGGCTTGCTGTTCTTCGCGATTGGCTACACCGGACTGGGGCTGACCACCGACATGGCGACCGCATGGGTGTTGCTTGGTGCGTACGGATTGTTCACCGCGTGCACGGACGGTGTTGGCAAAGCGTGGATTTCGTCGCTGGTGGGCTCGGAGCTGCAGGCCAGCGCGCAGGGGGTGTTCCAGGGTGCCAGCGGATTCGCGGTGCTGGCTGCGGGTCTGTGGGCCGGGTTCCTGTGGGGTGCCGACGGCCGTCTTCCCTTGTTGATCTCGGGGATCGTCGGTGGACTATTCGCGCTCGGGTTGCTGGCCGTTGCGATTCACGACAGGGTGGGCACAGTGAACTCGACTTCGTCGAGCGCGAAGGGCGGCTCGCCGACCCCGACCACTGAATAAGTGCCCCACGGGGTGCGTTCGGCGATGCGGGCTTCGGCAATGCGTTCGCCGACTGCCAGCCTGACCCGCTGTGGTGGATTTTCGTCGGGCAGTTCGTCGAAAACTGTTCCCTGCCAGTGATAGCGCCCGTCGATCGGGTCGAGGTGGCCCGTCAATCGAACCCGGACATCGTGTATGTCGTCGTCGATATGCACCGCGGCGGGGCCGTCGTACACCTCGTCCTCGACAGTCACGCGGGAGCTGAGATCGAATGCCGATTTGATCTTCCTGCGGATCCGTCGCCAGTCCACTGTGCTGCCGGGCCGGTAGCGCACGGTGTAGGTGCGTTGGGTGCTGTGCCGGACCTCGATCCGGGTACTTTCGGTGCGGGCCATGGCGTTCAGGCATTGCGCGACGTACTGCTGCTGTCCGCGGACATCCGGCCCGCTGATGAAGAAGCGGTTTGGCAGTCCGTGCACCGCGACACCCAGGTAGGGCACCATGCCCGCGGGTGATGGCGCCGGACCATAAGAGATCACGACGCTCGCGTCGTGACTGTCGCCCGCGCGCGTGGTAACGGTCCAAGTGTGACGGATCTCGTCGAACTCAGACCCGACGATGTCGTCAGGCCGCAGAATCATCACCTTGGTCAGCGAGACGCCGACGGAGCGACCACCGATCACGATGGCGTCGAACACGTTTGCGCTCATCGGGGCAGAAATCCGCTGCGTCTCCACATGCGCCGCGAGATCCAACCCATCAGCCCGACCTCTTCGAGGAATGCCGCCAGTGGGGCGAAGCCGACCACCTGAACTTCGTGACGGTGCGGACTGTTGCGGGCGATACGCCGCGCCATGCGGCCGTCCAGCCCGGTACGGCGATACGGCACGGGATTCGTGAACAGATACCGGAAGAAGTACCCGCCCACTCCGTTGATGTTCGCGACGAACATTTTCGGGATCCGCCGCATGTTCGGAGAGCGCTTCCGCAGACCGTCGCGAGCGAACTGGATGTGACGGGCTTCTTCGGTGACGTGAATACGCATGAGCCGCTGCACCATTGGCTGTAGCTCGGGGTCGTCCATCATCTGGCGCTGAAGCGAGTCGAAGATCTCCTCGCCGATCAGTGCGGCTACCCACAGTAGCGATCCCCTGAAGGCAAACGGCAACGCATTGATGATCATCCGCTGATACAGCCTGGGCCGCACCGGCTTTGCGCCGGCTCGCTCGATCGCCATGCCGAACATCACCATGTGCCGGGTCTCGTCGCCGAGCTCGGTCAGTTCATAGTGCGTCGCACGTGCCGTGGGATCTTGGTGAATCATCTTGCGCAGCAACGCTTGATTGAGCATGTTCTCAAACCAGATCCCCGCCGACAGGGTGTTGACGAACTCCTGTCGCGACAACTCGATCTGTTGCTCGCGGGTCATGCCGTCCCATAACGGCGTGTCGTACAGCGAGACCGTCTTGGGCGGCAGGAAGAACTTGTCCGGGTCCAGCGGAGCGTCCCAGTCGATGTCGACGATCGGGGCATAGGACTTCTTAACCGAGCCCTTCAGCAACCGCTCCGAGAATTCCTCACGAGTGGGTGCGGTCATCAGCAGCCTCTCCCGTCGTCCTTCGTTGACGTTGTTCAAAAGGTAGATGCGGCGCCGCCGATAGTCAATACCCCGGGTACCGCATACTTTGCGTAACCGCAGGTCATGGCATACTCGCCGCGTGACTCGGCGGATCCATGTCATCGGCATCGGCGCAGGCGATCCGGACTATCTAACGGCACAGGCTGTTGATGCGCTGAACGACACGCAGGTGTTCTTTGCGATGGACAAGGGTTCAAACAAGGGCGACCTTGTCGAACTTAGGCGGCAGATCTGCGAACGGTTCATCCGCGAGCCTGGCTACCGGTTCGTCGAACTGCCCGACCCGCCGCGCGCCAAGGACGGCGACTACCGACAGGCGGTCGCCGATTGGCACGCGGCGCGGGCACAGGTATGGGCCGACGCCATCCGAAATGAGCTGGAGCCCGGCGGGATTGGCGCGTTCTTGGCGTGGGGCGATCCGTCGCTCTACGACAGCACGTTGCGAATCCTGGACACCGTCGCGACGCATGTCGACATCGACTACGACGTCATCCCCGGCATCACCGCGATCCAGGCGCTGACGGCGCGACACCGCATCCCGCTCAACGACGTCGGCGAACCGGTGCTCGTCACCACCGGTAGGCAACTACGCGACACCGGGCTATCCGGCAGCGCCGTGGTGATGCTCGACGGTGACTGTTCGTTCCTGCGCTGCCCACCCGAAACTCGCATCTGGTGGGGCGCTTACTTGGGCACGCCCGACGAGCTGCTGGTGTCCGGCACAATCGGGGACGTGGGCGCCGGGATCGCGGAACTGCGGGCCGACGCGCGGGCGCGACACGGCTGGATCATGGACACCTACCTGCTGCGCCCGGCAGACTAGCGGCCATGGGGAGCTTCCTGCTGCGCGCAGCGCTTACCGGGGTCGCGCTGTGGGTGGTCACCCTCGTCGTTCCCGGCATCGACTTCGTCGGCGGGGACACCACATTGGCGAGGGTCGGCATCATCTTCGTCGTCGCGGTGATCTTCGGTCTGGTCAACGCGATCATCAAGCCGATCGTGCAGATCATTTCGATCCCGCTGTACATCCTCACGCTCGGTCTGATCCACATCGTCATCAATGCGTTGATGTTGTGGATCACCTCGTGGATCACCGAGCACACCACCCACTGGGGCCTGTACATCGAAGACTTCTGGTGGACCGCGATCTGGGCGGCGATCGTGCTGTCGATCGTGAGCTGGCTGCTGTCGTTGATCGCCGGCGACCGCGTCCGCGACTAGGTCGTGTCTCAAGAGGTTCGCGTGAGGCCTCCCCGGCAGTTCCCAGGCTGAGAGGAGGTTTCGTTATGGCATGTCGCATCAGTGAGCTCGTGCTCGGTTGCCGCGACCCTGAGGTGCTGGCGCGGTTCTGGTGCGAGGTCCTGGACTTCGTCGTGCTCGATCGCGAGGACGACGGCTCGGTGGAGATCGGGCCGCGCGAAGGGTTCGGTGGTCCGCAGCCGACGATCATCCTCAGTCGCAGGGATGAGCCGGAGAAGGGGAAATCCCGGCTGCACATCGACGTCAACGCCACCGACCGCAATCAGGACGCCGAGCTCGAACGCCTTCTGAAGCTTGGTGCGCGCCCGGCTGACATCGGCCGGACAGGGGAGGAGCAGTGGCATGTCCTGACCGACCCCGAAGGCAATGCGTTCTGCCTGCTTAAGGCCCGCCTCGACCCACTCTGATGCCCTCGGTCACGCCTCGCCACCAGGTACCTAGACGCCGATCATCAGCCGCACGGGCATTCGTTTGACACCCGGCACGATGGTGGCTTTCATCCGCGACACTTCGCCCACGAGTTCGATCTCTGGGAACCGGTGCAGCAACTCCGAAAACATCACCCGGGCTTCCAGTCGCGCCAGTTGCGCGCCCAGGCATGAGTGTTCTCCGCACCCGAAGGCGATGTGCGGGTTGGGGTTTCGCGCGATGTCGAACTCGTCCGCGGTAGGACCGAAGATGTCCTCGTCCCGGTTGGCCGATCCGTACAGCATCACCACCACCTCGCCCTCGCGGATGGCCTGGCCGCGAAGTTCGACGTCCTGGGTGGCGCAGCGGGCCATGCTGGCGACGGGGTTGGTGAACCTGAGCATTTCCTCGACTGCGGTGGGGACCAGGCTGGGATCGTCACGCAACTTCCGAAACTGTGCGGGATGTTCGATGAGGGCCAGCGTCCCCAGCGCGATCAGGTTTCGGGTGGTCTCGTTGCCCGCCACCAACAGCAGATAGCAGAAGTCGAGCAAGTCGTCGTCGCTGAGCCGCTGGCCGTCCATTTCCGCTGCGATCAGGACCGACAACAGATCGTCCGGGCTCTTTGTCGAACCGGCTCGGCGGGCCTTGATCAATTCCTGGAAATACTCGTAGAGCTGCCCCAGCGCGACGAACGAATCCATTTCGATCTCCGGATCGGCGGTTCCGACCGTCGCGTCCGACCACGCACGGAACTGCTCCCAATCCTCGGGCGGCGCACCCAGGAGCTCCGCGATCATCCAGGTGGGCAGTGGCGCGGCGACCTGTTCGGCGAACTCTTGCGTGGTCGACGGATCAACCTCGTCGAGCACGCGTCGCGCGAAGTTGCGTGCCTTTGGCTCGAGCAGTGCGACCTGCCGCCGGGTGAAACCCGAGTTGATCAGCTTGCGCAGCTGCCGGTGGCGTGGCGGGTCGGTGAAGATGAGATTCCCCTCCTGCACCGGGTTTGGCAGCGCGGGATCGGGGATCGTGATGCCCTTGGCCGACGAGAAGATCATCGGGTTGGCCGACACGAACCTGATGTCTTCGTACTTCAACAGCGCCCAGAACGCGGTGTCCTCGTTCCAGCACACCGGCGCCGTCGCACGAAGTTCTTTGAACGCGGGGTAGGGATCGCCGGCGTAGAAGTCTGGGGAGTGCAGCGGGACCGTCACAGTCGTGCTCCTTCCATGTGACGAATGCCGGTGAGGATTACCCGCAGGCCATAGACGAAGACGGATTCCGGGTCGCCACCCAGATCCACCTCGCCGAGTGTCTTGGTGCGACTGTGTTGCAGCTCGACCGAACCCAGCAGATGGGTGAACAGCAACGCGTGTGCGGCCGCGACATCGTTTGCGGGCAAGCCTGATTCGCGCAATATGTGGCGCGACGCCCGGTCCAGGATGGCTGTGGACGCCGCGACCGGCCGTCGCTGCAGCAGACCTGCAATTCCTGGAACGGCGACGAAGGCACGCCAGCCGTTGACGTAGAGCGCGACGATGCGCTGATCCCACTCGCCTTTCGATGGGAGTTCGATGGTGTTCACCACGGCTTCGATCAGCAGGTCGAGCATCTCCGTTTTTCCGCTGACGTGGTAGTACACCGACGACGCGGACGTGCCTGCTTCGGCGGCGAGGTCGCGCATCGTCACCTGGTCGACCCCGACTCGTTGCGCCAGGGCCAGCAGGTGCTTGGTGAGGTGATCGCGGTCCAACCCGCCGTACCCGAGCGGCGGCATGGTGCGCTCCGATCTGCCCACTATCGCCTTTCGAACGTTGTTCCAATTCGAACGCTGTTCAGATTCGCACAGTGAGCGCATGGACGTCAACGGTGGCGATCGGCAGACTGGACGAGTGCCCGAACTACCTGAGATCGAAGCGCTGGCCGATCATCTGCGCCGTCACGCCGTCGGGTGCAGCATCGGGCGCATCGACGTATCGGCGCTGTCGGTGCTCAAGACGTTCGATCCGCCGATCAACGTGCTGCACGGTCAGACCGTCACCGGCGCCGGGCGCTGGGGCAAGTACCTCGGCATGCAAGCCGGCGACCTGCACCTCATCACACACCTGTCGCGGGCAGGTTGGCTGCGATGGTCGGACAAGCTGGCCGCGGCGCCGCTGAAGCCGGGCAAGGGTCCGATCGCGTTACGCGTCCACCTCGGAAAGCCAGGCGATGCACCGGGTTTCGACCTGACCGAGGCAGGAACCCAAAAGCGGTTGGCGGTGTGGTTGGTCGACGATCCGGCCAAAGTGCCGGGTATCGCGGCGCTGGGTCCAGACGCGTTGTCGTTGAGTCCGGAGGAATTGGCGGGCGTTCTGGCGGGCAACAGCGGGCGGATCAAGACCGTGATCACCGACCAGAAGGTGATCGCAGGAATAGGCAACGCCTACAGCGACGAGATCCTGCATGTCGCCAAACTGTCGCCGTTCGCCACCGCGGGCAAGCTGACCGACGCACAGCTGGCGGCGCTGCACGACGCGATGATCTCGGTGCTGAGTGATGCTGTCGAACGCTCCGTCGGCCAGCAGGCGGCGACGCTGAAGGGGGAGAAGCGATCAGGGCTGCGCGTGCACGCCCGCACCGGTCTGCCGTGCCCGGTCTGCGGCGACACCGTGCGTGAAGTGTCGTTCGCCGACAAGTCGTTCCAGTACTGCCCGACCTGTCAGACCGGCGGCAAGGTACTGGCCGACCGGCGGCTGTCCCGGCTGCTCAAATAGGCTGTGCCGATGACTCGGCAGAAAATCCTGATCACCGGTGCCTCGTCTGGGCTGGGCGCAGGCATGGCCCGCGCTTTTGCTGCGAAGGGGCGTGATCTGGCGCTGTGCGCCCGCCGCACCGATCGTCTCGACGAGCTGAAGGCTGAACTGCTGGAGCGTCATCCGGCCATCACCGTCGCGGTCGCCGAGCTGGACGTCAACGACCACGAGCAGGTGCCGAAGGTCTTCACGGCGCTCGCCGACGAACTCGGCGGCATCGACCGCATCATCGTCAACGCGGGCATCGGTAAAGGCGCGCCGCTCGGCTCGGGCAAGCTGTGGGCCAACAAAGCCACCATCGAGACGAATCTTGTTGCGGCGCTTGTACAAATCGAGACCGCGATCGAGATGTTCAAGGCCGCCGGCGGTGGGCATCTGGTGCTCATCTCGTCGGTGCTCGCCAACAAGGGCGTGCCCGGCGTGCGCGCTGCCTATGCCGCCAGCAAGGCTGGAGTGTCCTCGCTGGGCGAATCGCTGCGCGCCGAATACGCCAAGGGCCCAATCAAGGTGACGGTTATCGAGCCGGGCTACATCGAATCCGAGATGACCGCCAAGGCGGACACGACCTCCTTGATGGTCGACAACGAGACCGGCACCAAGGCGATGGTCGACGCCATCGAACGCGAACGTGGCCGTGCCGCCGTGCCGACGTGGCCCTGGGCGCCGTTGGTGCAGGTGTTACGCCTGCTGCCACCGGAATTTGCATCCAAATTCGCCTAGTTAGGCGCACTACGGGTTTAGGCACCCGACGATCGTGGTAGCCGATCTACATGATCGTAAAACTGACGAAAATGACGCCCATACTGTTCGCGGGCGCTGCGGCAGCTGCGATTTCGTTCGCCCCGGCCGCGACGGCTGACGACCCACCGCCTCCTCCGCCGCCATGCCTCAACGCTGACGGCACGCCGTGCTCGGACATCGGCAACGTCGGCCCGGGTGGCGCCGAGGTGAACATTCCTTACGGGCCCGAAGGCACAGCCGATGCCGGGGGCGCCTCTGGCGCGATTCCCTATGGCCCGGAAGGCTCAGCAGATGGCGGTGGTGCGAGCGGATCGCTGTCGCCGTACGGCCCTGGCGGCTCGGCTGACTCCGGTGGTGCCAGCGGATGCATCCCGAACGTGGGCTGCATAAACATCCCAGCCCCGTAATGTGACTTCGGCGCGCTAACAGCCGCTGACGGGTTGTCTCGAAATGATTCGTGGTGATTTCGACGGGTTAGGTGCTGATGGTGCCTGCGGTGCTTAGGCGGGCAGTGGTGCTGCGGCGAGGTGGCCGAGGATCTTGCCGATGTTGTGCACGGCGCCGTGGAAGGCCCATTCGCTGCATGCGCGGGCTAGGCCGCGGCCGGTGAATCGTCGGAAGTTCAGGTTGTATTTGGCGTGCCCGAACGGGGTTTCAGCGATGTGGGATCGCTGGGCGTAGGTGGTGATTCCCTCTGGGGTGCGCAGCCGATGCCGCATTGCCGCGATCGGGTCGATGTCATCTTGCGCTGGCCCCTCGGCGGGATTGTTGCTGGCCGCGGTATGCACATCGCGGGCTTTACCGGTGGCGATCAACCGGTCCGGACCAGGGATGGTCAGGTTCTCGCGCGAGCAGTAGCCGGCATCGGCAAGCACGATCCCGATCGGCTCGACCGCGGCCTCATCCGGGGAGCCGGGTGGCCGGTGGCTGGTGACTAATTCCGCTGCGGCCACGGCCCTTTCGACCATCTCGCGGTAGTACTCACAGTCAACTGGGCTGGTGCCCACGCCGGTGGCCAGGATTAGCCCATCGGCGGCGGTGACCGCCTGACAGTTGTAGCCCTGCACCCAGCCCCCACCGCGCAGCGGCTGCATCCGCGACTGCGGATCGGTGATATTGGCCATGCGTGCGTCGGCCGCAGCGTCGGCCTCGGCTTTGACCCGGGCGTCATCGGCGGCCGCGCGCGCCGTGTCAAGCTTGGCCTGGGCCTGGCGCACCCGGGCGTTCTGCTCGGTCGGTACCGGGCGCCGCCCCGGACTGCGCCGCTGCTGGGCGGGTCCGGCATTGAGCGCCGCCCAGCGGGCGTGTTTGGCCTGTGAGGCGGCGATCGCATGGTCCAACTGGCGCTGAGCCAACGCCACCCGCGCTTCGACCGGAACCCGACCGGTGATCTTCGCCCCGGCCTCGATACGCGCCAGATACTGGCTCACCATGGCCTGCCGCTTAGCTTGCTCGGCGGCGATCTCGGCCTCGATGCGGGCCTGCGCGGCCGCGATGCGCCCCGCTCGATCACCCGGAACCGGCTCGGGTTCAACCGATTCCGTGGACTCTGGGTGCGACGCCGTCGGCGAAGCGGGGTCATCTGGATCAACCCGATCGGCGGTAGCCCCGGCATCCAGGTGCGCAAGTGCTTCGTCGATGCGCTCGGCCAGCACGCCCGGATCGGCCAGCTCGGCCGGCACCAATTCGGGGTTGTCGGGCCCGTAGGCCGCGTCCTCGGCGGCATCGGTGGCCGCATGCTCGGCCGCGGCTTTCTCAGCGATGCGGGCGGCTTCGGCCTCCGCGGCTTTGGCCAACCCCGATGCGGTGCGGTTGGCCGCCAACGAGGCATTCGAGGCGACCTTGACCCCGTCGAGCGCCACCGTCTCCAACCGCCCCAACCCCAACCGCGCGGCCAGCATCAACACCTGGGTGAACAACGCCTGGCAGGCGGCGTGATTGTCGGCGCGAAACCGCGCGATTGTGGCGTGATCAGGCCCATCACCGGCGCAGATCACCCGATACGACACCACATCGGCACACGCGCGCTCGATGCGCCGCGAGGACCGCACCCCCTGCGACCACGCCCAGATCAACAACGTCAACAACATGTCCGGGTCATAACCGGCCCGGCCCACACCACCAACCCGGCGACGCTGGTGAAACGCCGAGGTGTCCAGGCGCGCCACGATCGACAGCACGGTCCACACCGGATGAGTCGATGGCAGCCAGTCCCGCATATCCGGCGGGAACAAGAACGGCTGATCACGCACGACAGGTCGATACCCCTTGGC
>DASRJA010000510.1:0-3563 GCA_035649695.1 Mycobacterium sp.
ACAGGCCAAGCCCGACGCCGATGCTGGTGTCGTGGTCGCCGAGCCGCTGGAACGGTGCGAACAACTGCTCCTCACTACCGCGCGGGATGCCTGGTCCCTCGTCGACGACGGCGATCAGCACGCGCTCACCGACCTGTCCGGCCGTGACGCGGATCGGGCTGTCCGGCGCGTAGCGCAGCGCGTTGTCGATGAGGTTGGCCAACACGCGCTCCAGCAGGCCGCTATCGGCCATCACGACGGCGTCATCCACGTCGACCTTCACTCGATCTACCCCTTGACGCCGAAAACCGGTGATGCCCTTGCTGATTCCCAGCAGGGCGCGCTGCACGGTTTCCTCCAGATAGACGCGTCGCAGCTCGGGCCGAAGCACACCGGCAGCGAGCCGCGACGAATCCAGCAGATTGCCGACAAGCGCCGTCAGCTGGTCGATGGATTCCTCGATTGTGGCGAGAAGTTCAGCGGTGTCTTCGGCGGAGAAGTCGACGTCGCTGCTGCGCAGGCTGGACACCGCGGCCTTGGCCGCAGCCAGGGGAGTGCGCAGGTCGTGGCTGACCGCCGACAGCAGCGAACGGCGCAGTTCGTCGGCCTGCGCGATCGCCTCGGCCTTGCCGGCCTCTTCCGTCAGCTCGCGCTGCTTGACCAGGCCCGCCGCTTGCTTAGCGACCGCACTCAGCACGCGGCGGTCGCGGGCGGGCAACTTGCGCCCGGCCATCAGCAGCCAGAACTCGTCATCGCCGACCTCGATCGCGGTGTCGGCGGTGTCGACGTCGACGCAGGGATCCTTGCCCACACACCCGACGATGCCGGTACCTTCCCGCAGCAGGCTGACGGCGCGCTGTGAATAGGTTTCGCGCACTCGCTCCAACAGCGTGTCCAGGTCGGCACCGCGAAGCACCGACCCGGAGAACAACGCGAGAAGTTCGGCCTCCTGCGATGCGTGCCTGGCTTCGCGGGTGCGCTTCGCGGCATTGTCCACAAGTGCTGCGACGGCGACGGCGACGACCAGCAGCACCACGCTCGTGATCGCGTTGTCGGGCTCGGCGATGGTGAGCGTGTAGCGCGGTTCGATCAAGAAGTAATTCAGCAACAGCCCGGACAGCACAGCGGACAGCGCGGCGGGTGCGACACCGCCTAGCAACGCCACCACGAGCACGCCGACAAAGAAGAGAGCGCTCTCGCCGCCGACTTTGAGGTAAGGGTCCAGGAATGCGACGATCAGCGCGCAGATGGCGGACGGCACCACAAGTGCGGCCAGCCACGACGTCATATGCTGCTGGCGCGGCGAGAGCCGTGACCACGAGAAGCCGCGCTTGGCTTCCTCGTGGGTGACCATGTGCACGTCGATCTTTCCCGACTGCTGTACCACCGAGGCGCCGATGCCCTCGTCGAAGATGCGGGCCCATCGCGACCGCCGCGACGTGCCGATCACGAGCTGGGTGGCGTTCTCATCGCGGGCGAAATCCAGTAGGGCGCTTGGCACGTCGTCGCCGACGACGGTGTGCAGGGTGGCACCGAGGCTGATAGCCAGTTCCCGTACCTTGCCCATCTGCGGTGCGGAGACCCCGGCCAGCCCGTCGCCGCGAACGACGTGGACGACCATCAGCTCCGCGCTGGACTTAGACGCGATTCGAGATGCGCGGCGTACCAAGGTCTCCGACTCCGGTCCGCCCGTGACGGCGACGACGACACGCTCGCGTGCCTCCCAGGTATCGGTGATCTTGTTCTCTTCGCGGTACTTCTCCAGGGCGGCGTCGACCTGGTCGGCCAGCCAGAGCAGCGCCAATTCACGTAGCGCCGTGAGGTTTCCGCGCCGAAAGTAGTTCGACAACGCCGCGTCGATGCGGTCGGGGGCATAGACGTTTCCGTGGGCGAGCCTGCGCCGCAACGCTTCTGGTGTGATGTCGACGAGTTCGATCTGGTCGGCTGCGCGGACGATCTCGTCGGGAATCTTCTCCTTCTGCTCGATGCCGGTGATCTGTTCTACGACGTCGTTGAGGCTTTCCAGATGCTGCACGTTGACCGTCGAGATGACCGTGATGCCGGCGTCGAGTAGCTCCTCGACGTCCTGCCACCGCTTGGGGTTCTTGCTCCCGGGAGTGTTGGTGTGCGCGAGCTCGTCGACGAGCACGACTTGCGGCTGCCGCCGCAGCACGGCCTCGACATCGAGTTCGGGGAAGCGCTTACCGCGATATTCGATGTACTTGGGCGGCACCGTCTCGATGCCCTCGATCAAGTCCGCAGTCTTCTTGCGGCCATGCGTCTCGACGACCGCCGCAACTACATCGGTGCCGCGTTCCAGCCGCCGATGTGCCTCGCCGAGCATCGCGAATGTCTTCCCGACACCCGGCGCGGCACCCAAGTAGATGCGCAGCTCACCGCGCTTCTTCTTGTAGTCGGGCCTGCCGGCCAGCGACAGGTCGGCTGTCACATGCTCATCATCCACCGGACACGTCAGCTCTTGGCGGGATACTTCTGGTCCAGTTCCAGGTTGAGCTTCAACACGTTGACCCTGGACTCACCTAAGAACCCGAGCCAGCGTCCGTCGGTGTTGTCCGCGACCGCCTGCTTGATTTGGTCGGGGCTGATTCCGCGCGCCTTGGCGACCCGGTTCACCTGCAGATCGGCGTACGCGATCGAGATGTGTGGGTCGAGGCCGCTACCGCTGGCGGTGACGGCATCGGCCGGCACCTGAGAGTCGGCGGGGGCGCTTCCGCGGATCGGCACAATCTGGCCGATGGTGTAATCATCACCGAACTTTGCGCACTCGACGCGGACGCCCTCATAGGTGTTGAGGAATGGCGTCGGAGTCGTTTCGCACGGTTCGTTGACACTGACCACCTTGGTGGGGTGAACCACATTGCCCGACGCGTCGCGCGGGCCTATCACCGACAGCACGGCCCCGACTCCCTCACCGGTGCAGAACGGACGCGCACCGTTCACACCCTCGAGGTCGCCGACCGTCTTGCTTCGCCCGCATACCAGGGTGAGCAGGCTGGCCTTGTAGCCGTTGTCATCCTTCGGCGCGGACGGATCAGCCGGGGTGTCGACGATGCTCTCCGGCCCGAGATTGCTCGCGGAGGTTGCCAGTGGATCGTAGCCGTCACCCGCGGCCGACGGCCGGCTCTGGAAATACTGTGGCAGAGCGTTGCCGTCCTTGTCGGTGAACGATTGACCAATGAGGCTGCTGCCCACCGGCTTTCCGTTCGCCTCGATGATCGACCCGTTGGCGTTGTCCCGCAGACCCGGAATCTGGGCGACCAGCCAGATGAAGACGGGGTAGGCGATGCCGACAATAACGGTGAGTACCATCAGCGCCCGCAATGCGGCCCAGTGTTGACGAGCGAAGTTCGATAGTTTCATATCACATCCCTGGTAAGAATTGGATTACGAGGTCGATGAGTTTGATGCCGATGAACGGCGCGATGATGCCGCCGAGACCGTAGACGTAGAGGTTGCGACTCAACAGCTTTGATGCACTGCTGGGTGTGTAACGAACACCGCGCAGCGAGAGCGGGATCAGCGCGACGATGACCACCGCGTTGAAGATCACCGCCGACAGGATC
>DASRJA010000511.1:0-5054 GCA_035649695.1 Mycobacterium sp.
CGCCAACACGTCACGGAATTTCGTCAAGGTGGTCTGAAAGAGCACCGTCGGGAGGCTTTGATCCTCGGGGATTGCGGCCCCGTCCCGCAGTGGCGCCGAGCCGTTCCCGTTGTCCACAAGTTGGACCGACGACACCGCGAATACGTTGGAAGGCACCACCCGCGCAGTCACGGTATTGGGGATGGCAGAGGCGTACTCACCGCTGAGGTCAAGGTGAGCGATGTTGTATTGGCCGGGGCCCGCTGGGATGACCCCGGCAACATGGCCGACCAGTACGCCGCGGAACTTGACGTCCGACTTGGCCGGTAGGCCGTCGCCAACATCGGCTAGCTCAGCGCTGACCCTCACGATATGGTCCAGTCTGCCTTTGGATTTCGCGATCAACAGAGTCACAACGATTGCACCAACCAGCAGAAAACACAGTCCTGCAACAAAGAGCTGATGGTTAGACGGCCCGCGGCCATCCAGGTCGAAGGAGTTCGGCATTGCTACCCGCCAAACCTCGCGCCTGCGTTGACCCCCCACATCGCCATTGTGAGAAGCAGATTCAAGATGATGACAACAGTGATACTCGCACGCATCGCCCGTCCGGCCGCCACACCCACTCCCTGAGGACCGCCGGAGGCGAAGTAGCCGAAATAGCACTGAATTGTTGCCGCGACGAACACGAAGACACCGGCTTTGAAAGTCGCGTACGCCACATCCCTACCGCTGGCAAACATCGCGAAATAGTGTTGGTATGTGCCGGAAGTTTGTCCGGAGAAGGCGACCACGATCTGAGCACTCAGATAGGTCACCGCCAAGCAGGCCAAGAACAACGGGATCGCCGCAACGACCGAAGCCGCCACACGGGTCGTCACCAGATAGCGAATCGGGTTTATGCCCAGAGTGTCGAGCGCGTCGATCTCTTCGGCGATGCGCATCGCGCCCAGCTGCGCGGTAAAGCGGCACCCCGCTTGGGCGGTGAACGCCAACGCGAGCATGACGGGTGCGAGTTCGCGTGTCGACCCCCACGACGCCAGCACGCCGGTTGCAGGACCTAAGCCCAACAGATTCAGCGCGTTGTAGCCCTCAACACCGACGAGCGCGCCCGCGGTCACACCCAACACCAGTGCGACGCCGACTGTGCCGCCACCAACCACGATCGAGCCGTTCCCCCAGGCGATATCCGACAGTATCCGGAAGAACTCTCGGGGATAGGAACGCAGCATAAGCGGGATCGAGGTCACCACACGACCGACGAAGTACATGATGTGGCCGGCTTTGGCCACGGTCCGCATTACCGCATCCGCTGCATCAACGAACGCGCGAGTGCCCCACACGCGATATGAAGCGACCGTCACGGCTACAGGGTCGCTCTCGGAAAGATGAGGATGTAGAGCTTGCTGATCGCGACATTGACCAGCATCAACAACAAGATCGCCTCGACCACTGCGGCGTTCACCGAGTTCGCCACTCCAGCAGGGCCACCACGGGTTTCCAATCCCTTGTAACAGCTGACGATTGCGACGATCGCGCCGAACACCATCGCCTTAATCAGGGCCACGACGAGATCCTGCGGGGTGGCGAATGCGGCGAACGTCGCGACAAACGATCCGGGCGTCCCGTTCTGCATGTAGACGTTGAACACGTAGCCCGCGATGAATCCGACGAAGCATGTCAAACCGGTCAACGCAATCCCGATCACGATCACCGCGGCGAACCGCGGCACGACCAGGCGTCGGATCACCGATACACCCATCACCTCCATCGCATCGATCTCTTCGCGCATCGTTCGCGAACCCAGATCGGCGCTCACCGCCGAGCCCACCGCGGCGGCCAGCAGGATCGCCGCCACCAACGGTGCCCCCTGACGCAGCACAAACAGTCCGGTGGCGGCCCCGGCCAGCGAGGTGGCCCCGATTTGCCCGGCCAGCAGGCTGAACTGGATTGACAACGTGGCTGCGATCGGGAGCGTCACCAGAAGCGTTGGAACAAAAGCTGTTCCGGCCATGAACGCTGCCTGCTGGACGAATTCGCCGACCATGAAGCGGCCGGTGGCCAAGTCGGTAAAGAAGTATTGTGCGGTGCGCACGCCCAACACCACCTGGCCACCCATCGTGTGCAGCGACAGCAGCGGATGCGCCCGTATGTAGTGGCGACCCCATCCGCGGATCTCTTCGCGCGCCGAAGGCGCCTCAACTGGAGGGTGACTTGCGATTACCGTAGATTCGTCCGCCGTCAGCGATCCTGCGTCTTGCCGATCGGCGCTACGCAGTGCCATTTCGTCTGCGTAACCGGATGTCGGCATAGGCAACGTCGTCGTGGTGCTGATCGATCGACCTTCACTGACACGGTATGCATTCGGGCCGTGCTTTCGGCTGATATTCACCGAACTTCAAGCTGGCCCGACGATTGGCATGCCGCTGTTAACAGCGCGACGGCGCGCACGCCAGAGTGTGGGCAAGAGTCGATTGAAAGATCTCTCCTTGCACGGGCGCAAACGCGGGGTTGGCCGTGCCGTCCGTTCGACCGGCGAATCCGAACCGACCGCCAGATCCATGTCACTGTGATGCACGCCTCAACAATCGCGGTCGGCGGGCGCGTGCCACACGGGTGTATCTACCTGACCCCATACCTGTTGGCCTACCCATCTTTCGCCTTGGTCGCATCCGTTTGACCGCTTGCTGCATAGCGTGGCGCCGAGAAACGCAGCGGCTGCATCTGTGGCCGCATAGGGCAAACCGAAGTGATCACACGAACGACAGCAAGGCATGACGAAAATTCTGGGACGGCAAGCGGGCTCTGGTGACAGGTGGAAGCCGCGGCATTGGTCGCGCCATCGCGGAAGCGTTCGTCTCAGCGGGAGCGCGCATGGTTATCGCCGACATCGAGGGGTCCGTGGCCGCGGCCGAGGAGATCGGCCGCGGCACGGTCGGCGTGGCATGTGACGTTGCCTCCAGCGAGGGCGTTGCGGCCGGGATCGCTGAGGCCGTGCGAGCGCTCGGCGGCCTTGACCTCTTGGTGAACAATGCCGGCGTGGGATCCCTTGCGCCGCTGCACGAATTGACCGAAGAGGAGTTTGACCGGGTTGTCGCGGTGAACCTGCGGGGCACCTGGTTGATGTACAAGCACGCCGTGCCCGCGTTGGTCGACGGCGGCGGGGCGATCATCAACATTGCGTCCGTTTCCGGCTTGGTGGGGTTCCCGCTGCTGGGCGTCTACTCAGCCACCAAAGGCGCTGTGATCCGGATGACGGAAACGATGGCGCTGGAGTTGCGCGACCACGGCGTGCGCGCTAACGCGATGTGCCCGGGGTTCGTCGACACCGACATGGTTGCGCGCTCGGCCATCGGTTTCACCGCGGCCACCGGCATGCCGTTCGAGGAATTTGTCGCCAGGGGCCAGGGGCGGCTTGCCAAGCCTGATGAGATCGCCGGCCTCGCGGTCTATTTGGCCTCGGATGAGGCGTCGTTCGTCAACGGCGCCGCGATCGCCATCGATGGTGGAATAAACGTGCGGCGCTTCTGACCGATAGGTGGTTCGTGCCAGCGCGTCAATATTACGACGCGCGGCGTGCCATCCAGACTGCCACTTGGGCCCGAGAGCTGAATCCGAGTTTGGCGAGAATGCGCTCGACGTGGCCTTCGGCGGTGCGCTTGGAGATGACCAGACGCTCCGCGATCTCACGATTCGACAGGCCGCTCTCGATCAACTCGGCAACTTCGAGTTCTCGCTTGGTCAACAGCGCTGCATCATCTGTGCGCCCTGGTCCGACGCGGTCACCCCCGACACCAAGTACGAAATCGATCACGTCGTCGAGATCACGGAACCGATGCGCGACGTGACCTTCATCGGGCACGCGAGCTGCGCGCCGAGGTGGCGCATGCCCTTCAGCGAACCGAGATAGCTGCGGCCCGAACGCTTCGATGGACGTGCCTAATGTTCGCCACACATGGCGGGCAGCCGCCGACAGGGCCTCGGCATGGGCAACTTGTTTGCGGTCATAGGCGATCCACGACAGCAACTCCGTGGTGAGTGCGACTCCGATACCGTCGGCCATTGTCCGATGGGTCTTCAGCACTTTGCGGGCGGATCGTTCCGTCTCATCGAGGTCACCCAACGTCCAGTGGGCGACCCCGGCCGCCCACTGCGCGTAGGCGCGCGCGTTCCGTTCTCCGTTTTCATCGCACAACGCCACCGTTTCGCTGCTGATCGTCAGCGCATCCTCGGCGTGGCCACCGACCATGAGCGCGGTGGCGAGCGCGTAGCGGGCGGTTAGTTCCATTTCACGATCTCCGCGGGCACGGTACCCGTCGACGGCGACCCGAAGTCCGCGAACGGCTCCGTCCACATCACCGGTGAACATGGCCAGTAACCCCGTCCAGTGATACACGTGCAGGTCCAGCCTGGGGTCATCCGACTGCTTCGCGAGAACTGCGAGCTCTTCCAGCCATCGTTCGGTCTGGTGCCGGTCACCTTGGACAAGCGCAATCCAGCTCGCCACCCACAGGCATTCGGCGCGCGCCGCGGACGGCTCGCCTACCGCCGCCAGCATCGTCTCGATTCGCATACGGCCTTCGGCGAGGAGTCCGCCGGATAGCCAGTGGTATCGCAGCGCGGCCAATAGCAGGAGCCCGGTCTGCTCCTCACCTTCTGTCGCGGCGCTCCACTGCAGGGCGGCGACATAGTTGGCGTGATCAAGGCCCATGCGGGCGATCAGCACATCCTGCTGCGGGCCGCACCATTGCTGCACGACCTGCTGGGCGCGCCGCAACATCGCGTTGTGGTGCCGGCGCTGCAGTTCGGCGGTTTCGCCGGCCTGCTCGGCGAGCTCGCCGGCAACCTCCCGCAACGGGGCGAGCAGTCGGTATCGCATTGCACCTGCGGCCTGGCCGGTCAGAAGGATCGATTGCCCGACCAATCGCTCGATGGAATCGATCACCTCGTCGGGATCTAGCTCGCCGAAGGCGCACACCGACTCGGCCAGCTCGAGGTCAAAGGTTCCGGGGAACACCGACAGACGGCGCCACAGTACTTGCGCGTTATACGGGCAGAGTTCGTAGCTCCAGTCC
>DASRJA010000512.1:0-6525 GCA_035649695.1 Mycobacterium sp.
GTGCGAACGCCGCTGGGACAGTGGCGAATTCGGCGTAGCCGCCGTCGGCGTCCCAGCCGGTGTAGCGGGACTGCGGGCAGAGATTCTCCTGCCCGCGGACGCAAAATTTGCACTGTCCGCACGCGTGCCGCAGCCAGGCGATGCCGACGCGGTCACCGATCGCGAACTCGTCGCCGGTGTCCGGCCCGATAGCGGCGACCTCTCCGACCACCTCGTGGCCCGGGATCACGCCCGGTCGGTGTACAGGCAGATCGCCCTCGGCGACATGCAGATCGGTGCGGCACACACCGCAGGCGTGCACGGCGACGAGGAGTTCACCCGGCCCCGGCCGCGGCATATCGACGGTGACGCGGTCCAACGGATGGGTGGTCATCGGGCCCGGTCGTTGGACTCGCCAGGCGCTCATGGTTGGGACGGACACCCTCCTATGGTGCTCGCCCGTCGAGAGTTATGCGCCCGCTACGTCTTTCGCTGCACCATGCCGACAATCCACAGGAGGATCACCGAGCCGAGAATCGCAGTGAACAAGGTGAACCACCAGCCGCCCTCGGCGGTGTCGAACCAGAAGCTGAGCAGGAAGCCGCCGATCAGCGCGCCGATGATGCCGATCACGATATTCATCAGAATGCCCGAGCCACCGCCCTTGACGATCTTGCCGGCGATCCAGCCGGCGATCGCGCCAATAATGATGTAGCCAATCCAGCCAACGCTTGTCAGCGTGGTGGACCGGGCCAGGAACTCGGTTGCCGCAAGTACGTCCATCGCAGATCTCCTGCCTATCGGCCGTGCCCAGCGGGCCGCTGGACCACGCTTGAAGGTATACCGCACGTGGGTAACGATTCGGGTTCTGAAATGGGCACAAACCGCGAGTCCGAGTACGGAACTCGTAGGAAAATCCCGACGCCCGATCGCACCTGACGGGAACTTTCAGCGCTGCCAGTCCGTCGGCGTCCTCGGGTTCGGCGGGTCCATGCCCTGCTTCATTGTGAACGTCAACAATCTGAACGGCCAGCCGCCGGGTGTGGGTCCGTAAGGGCCGACTGAACGTTGGCCGTTAGCCCGGCGGCAGCATTCCGGGCGCGCTGTTGGGGTCGACCGGAACCGGCACGCCGACGTTGGAGCTCTGGCCGGGCGCGTTCGTGCCGCCGGCAGGTGGCGGAGGAGCGTTGGGGTCCGGTGGCGGAGGAGGCGGCGGCGTCCACGGCCGGATCGACTGTGCGAGTGTGACGGCCTCGTTCTTCGGCACCGGATTGTTGGCGGTACCAAGCCAAACCACGAACCACCGCTCGGGAGTGCGCTGGCCACGCGGCGTGCCCGGCGGGGTGGGCGCTCCGACGACGCCCGCCCAGATCTGGCCGACCGGCTTGTTCGCGTCGGTGAACTTCACCTCGTAGTACGACGCGGCACCGTCCATGCCACCGGCATTGAGCGGGACGGTTTGTTGGTTGACACGGGTGCCGGGGAACGGCATGAAGAACTCACCCATATCCGACGCGAGCCGCTGGGCCGCCTTGGTGTTGTCGGTCTCAGCACCCGCGAACAGCTTCAGGTCGAGCCGTCCGAGCAGCACGCTGGTGTCACTTGGCGGCTGCGCGGGCTGGCCATTCGGCTGGGTGGCCTCCGCGGGGATCTTGTTGAGCAACGCCTGTCCGTAAGACAGCTGCGTCGCGTCGGCCACCTTCCAACCCGCAGGCACTACATAGCTGAAGCCGCCGGCGGCATTGTCGACCCGGCCCGGTTCCGGCGGAGGCGGAGCGGGCGCGTTCGGGTCGGCAGCCGGGGGTGGCGCATTGGGATCAGCAGGCGGAGGCGGCGGTGCGTTCGGGTCGGCAGGCGGGGGCGGTGCCGGAGCCTCCGGAGGGGGCTGGCCGTTCAAGAACGTATTGCCCGCCGGCGGCGGAGGGGGCGGGGGCGTCGTCGGATCGGCGTTCGCAACCGGCAGCGTAAGCGCCACCATCGTGGCGCCGGTCAGCGCCGCGATCGCCAGCGTCGTCGAGAGGCCCTTGCGGTAGTCGGGAGTCGCGTCCGGCTGATCCATGTGGAAGAAACTACCGTGTTACGCCCGTGACGCAAGTGCGAGTTGCTCAAAAAGTGCTCAGCTGAGAGATTGCTGTTAACTGAAAAGCTGCTGCGCGGGGGCCGATAGTATGATTGCTGACATGACAAGGCCCCCGCGCGTCGCGCGGGGTGATCGAACCCACTGGCACCCCCGTGGTTTGTGGTCGATTCAGACCGTTTTTCGCGGTGGCGAACCGGACCGTTACGGGCTCAGATGGACGGTGACCTCCTGAGCCTTGACCGAGAAGTAAACACGATCGCCGGGTGCCAGCCGTAACTCGGCCGCTGATTCGGCGGTGATGTCGGCGGCCAGCCCCGGCGAGCCGTCGGGTTGCTCGTCGGCACGCACCCGGATCACGGCGCCGCGGCTGTCGAGCTCGGCGACCGTGACCTCGACGGTGTTGCGGGGACTGCCGTGCGGTTTATCGCGATACACCGCGACCGCGGCGGGGTTGAACAGCGCCACTGCCGACTCGCCTGCCACCATGTCGGGACCCGGGCTACCGTGCCACGTCGTCCCCCACTGCGTCGTCAGTGTGCCTGCGGCGTCCGCGGTGCCGCCGACCAGGTTCACTCCGGCGAACCGCGCGCCGAAGCGACTCCTAGGGGTCGTCAAAACCGTTGCAGTCGAACCGGATTCGACGATCTTGCCGTCCTCGAGCACGAGCACTCGGTCGGCCAGGGTCAGCACATCGAGCAGATCGTGGGTGATCAACACCGCAGAGCGGCCGTCACGGGCCAGCACGCGGCGCAGCACCTTGCGCATCGCGGTGGCCGCAGCGACATCCAGTCCGGCCAGTGGCTCGTCGAGCAGCAACACGTCGGGTTCGGCGGCCAGTGCCCGGGCCAACGCCACCCGTTGCGCCTGCCCGCCGGACAGCTGCCGTGGCATCCGGTCGGCGAGCTCAGCCGCGTCGACCTCGGCGAGCCAATGCGCCGCTGCCGCACGGGAACTGCGCGGCGCGAACGCCACGTTGCGGGCAACGTTGAGATGCGGAAACAACAGCGCTTCCTGCAGCAGCAGGCCGACGCGACGATCGTGGGTGGGGATGTGCACCCCCGCCTCGGTATCAGTCAGGACGCGTTGTCCAACACGCACTTCCCCGCGGTCCGGGCGCACTAGGCCAGCGATCACGTGCAGCGCCGTCGACTTACCCGCTCCGTTGGGGCCCAGTACGGCAAGCACTTCGCCGGCGGCGATGTCGAATTCGATGTCGACACCCCGCCTTTCGACGACCGCCCGCAGCGCAACCCCGGTCATGGCCGGTTACCAGGCATCGATCCCCCGCGCTCGGCGGCTGCCGAGTCCGACGACGACGACCGCAGCCACCGCGACCAAGAGCAGGGACAACGCCACGGCCGCGTCGGCGTCGCTCTCGCGCTGCAGATAGATCTCCAACGGCAGAGTCCGGGTGACGCCCTCACGGGAGCCGGCGAAGGTCAGCGTCGCGCCGAACTCGCCAAGCGAGCGGGCGAACGCCAGCACCGCACCGGAGATCAGGCCGGGCGCCAGTAGCGGCAACGACACCCGCCTCCACACCGTCGTCGGCCGTGCTCCGAGCGTGGCGGCCACCACCTCATAGTCGGCTCCCGCGGTGCGTGCCGCGCCTTCCAGCGCGATGACCAAGAACGGCAGCGACACAAAAGTCTGCGCCAGCACCACCGCCGTCGTCGTGAACGCGATCTGGATGCCCGCGGCGTCGAGGTACTCCCCTATCAACCCGAGGCGGCCGAACGCATACAGCAGCGCGATGCCGCCGACGACGGGCGGCAGCACCAGCGGCAACAGGATCAGGGGCCGGGCCATCCGGACGAACCGGGCGTCGCTGCGGGCCAGCACCAGCGCCATCGGCACGCCGAACAACAGGCACAGCGCCGTGCTCGCCGCCGAGGTCTTCAGGCTGAGCAGGAGCGCGGTCGTCGACGACTCGCTCGTGATCAACGACCAGAAGTGCGGCCAATCCACCTTCGCGGCGACCGCGATCAGCGGCAGGACGACGAACAGGGCCCCGATCGCCGCGGGCAGATAAATCCAGCGGGGCAGCACAAATCACGACCCTATGGCACGTTGACTGAACTGTTGTCGTGTCGCATGCGCGCCGAGTTTCGCCGCCTAGCTACTGTCCAGTAACATGACCGTCACTCGCTGGGGTTCAGCGTTGAACACAAGCAGGAGGTCCTTGCCATGGAGGTGCTCGTCACCGGCGGCGATACAGATCTGGGACGCACGGTTGCCGAGGCTTACCGCGACGCGGGCCACCGAGTGGTGATCGCGGGCGCGCGTCGCGACGATCTCGAGGTCGCGGCCAAGGAACTCGACGTCGACGCGATCGTGTTCGACAACACCGACCCGGCCAGCCTCGAAGAGGTGCGCGGGCAGCTGCCGCATCACCTCGACACCATCGTGAACATCCCGGCGCCACGCTTTGACGGGGGCGATCCGCGCACCTATTCGCTTGCCGATCTGGCCGGGGCGTGGCGCAACGCCTTTGATGCGACCGTGGTGTCGGCGGTGCTCACGGTGCAGATCCTCGGCGATCATCTGCGCTCCGGCGGTTCGATCGTCAACGTCATCACGGACCAGCCCCGCGAAGGCAGCGCCGAAGCCGCTGTGAAGGCCGCCGTTTCGGACTGGACCGCCGGGCAAGCCACGCACTTCGGCACCCGCGGCGTCACCGTCAACGCCGTGGCCTCCGGCCGCAACGCGGAGCCTGGTTACGACGGCCTGTCGCGCACCCCGGCCCCGGTGGCCGCCGAGATCGCCCGCCTGGCGTTGTTCCTGAGCACGCCCGCCGCGCGGCACATCACCGGGCAGACACTGCATGTCAGCCACGGGGCGCTGGCCAACTTCGGCTGATATTCCCGCGTTCGCCCGAAGCTAAACGGGGTGACCGCCCCGCTTAGTTGTGGTTACGTGAAGGCGTGACCATCAAACTCGGACTTCAGATTCCCAACTTCTCGTACGGCACCGGGGTCGAAGAACTGTTCCCCACTGTCATTGCCCAAGCTCAGGAAGCCGACGCGGCAGGCTTCGACTCGGTCTTCGTGATGGACCACTTCTATCAGTTGCCCGGCCTCGGGACTCCCGACGAGCCGATGCTGGAGGCGTACACCGCCCTCGGCGGCTTGGCGACCGTGACCAAGAACGTGCAGCTGGGCACGCTGGTCACCGGGAACACCTACCGCAATCCGACGCTGCTGGCCAAGGCCATCACGACGCTGGACGTCGCCAGCCAAGGCCGCGCGATCCTGGGCATCGGCACCGGTTGGTTTGAGTTGGAGCACGATCAGCTCGGCTTTGAGTTCGGCACCTTCACCGAGCGCTTCAACAAGCTGGACGAGGCCTTGCAGATCATCCTGCCGATGTTGCGCGGCGAGCGGCCGACCTTCGAGGGCAAGTACTACCGCGCCAAGGAGGCGATGGCCAATCCGCGGTTCCGTGACCACGTCCCGCTGATGATCGGCGGCAGCGGCGAGAAGAAGACAATTCCGTTGGCCGCCAAGTACTTTGATCATTTGAACATCATCGCCGGGTTCGACGAGCTACCGCGCAAGGTGGCTGTGGTCAAGGACCGCTGCGAGGAGATCGGCCGCGATCCGGCGACATTGGAGACCAGCATGCTGGTGATCGCCGTGATCGACGAGAAGGTCACCTCCGATCTGATTCCCGACGATTTCAAGCAACAGGCTGTCGTCGGCAGCGCCGAGCAGGTGGCCGACCAGATCAAGACCAAGGTGCTCGACGCGGGCGTCGACGGCGTCATCCTGAGCCCGATCACAAGCCTGAACGGATACCAGCCGGGCGGCATCACCGCGGTGGCCGAGAAGTTGAGGCCGCTCCTTTCCGCTTGAGTCCGTTTAAAAACCCCGGCGGCGTGGCAAATCTCACGGGGCTGCGGGGAAGCGGGACGGCTACCGTAGTGTCTGTATAAGTGCACGTGTAGTCCGTCGAGGAGCCGAAGATGAGCCATCCCGGAGCCACTGCAACTGATCGACACAGGGTCGTGATCATCGGTTCGGGATTCGGGGGTTTGAACGCCGCCAAGGCGCTCAAGCACGCCGACGTCGACATCAAGATGATCGCCAGGACCACGCATCACCTGTTCCAGCCGCTGCTGTACCAGGTGGCGACTGGCATCATCTCGTCGGGCGAGATCGCCCCGCCCACCCGGATCATCCTGCGTAAGCAGAAGAACGTGCAGGTGTTGCTGGGCAACGTGACGCATATCGACCTGGCCAGCAAGACGATCAAGTCGGAGTTGCTCGGTCACACCTACGTCACGCCGTACGACAGCCTGATCATCGCGGCAGGTGCCGGCCAGTCCTACTTCGGCAACGATCACTTCGCCGAGTGGGCGCCCGGCATGAAGTCGGTCGATGACGCACTCGAGTTGCGCGGCCGGATCCTCGGCGCGTTCGAACAGGCCGAGCGCTCCAGCGATCCCGCGCGCCGCGAGAAACTGCTGA
>DASRJA010000513.1:0-2018 GCA_035649695.1 Mycobacterium sp.
GGCCCGGGCACGTAAGCCCGACGTGTACGCCGACGCCGCATACGAGGTCCTGAACAAGCCTGCCCGCGAGTACACCGGCAAGGCCCTGTTGTGTGAGGACGTGCTGCTGGAGTCTGGTGTCACCGACTTGTCGATCTACGACTGCGTGCCCGGCGGGAAACTGGGCGTCGACCTGTGGGTCGACACCCCAAACCCGCCGGGATACAAAGGGCCCTAGGCGAATTCGATGATGCCGCGGATGTTGCGGCCTTCGCGCATATCCGTGATCGCATCGTTGATCTGGTCTAGCCGGTAGCGGCGAGTGATCAGCTCGTCGAGTTTGAGATGGCCGTTGCGGTACATGTCCAACAGCATCGGCATGCTGGCGCGAGGGTTCATCCCGCCGTAGATCAGTCCCTTGAAGGTCTTGCACGACTGGAGCATGTCAACGAGCAACAGCGGCACCATATTCAGTTCGAATTTCGGCACCGCGGTCATCAGGCAGGTGCCACCCTTGCGCGTCAGCATCAAGGCGGGAGCCAACAGTTCAGCGTGGGTCACGCTCGGCGTCAGCACCACTCTGTCCGCCATGACTCCCTGGGTTAGTTCCCGGACGAGCGGTATGGCTTCTTCGACGGATGGACTGGTATCGGTCGCCCCGAAGAACTTCGCCGTATCTCGTTTGAACTCAACGGGATCCACGGCAATTACGGCGTTGGCACCCGCGGCCCTGGCGCCCTGCACGGCGTTGATCCCCACCCCGCCGGTGCCAATGATGACGACCGTATCGCCGGGTTGCGTGCCGACGCCGACGGTGCCGGAGCCCCAACCCGTCGTCACACCGCACGACACCAGCGAGGCAGCCTCGAGGGGAATCGAGTCGTCGATCTTGATCACTGACTCCTCGGCCAGCACGGCGTATTCGGCGAACGTGCCGAGTTGCGTCATCGCGGTAAGGTTTTCATCGCCGAGGTGACGTCGGCAGGTGCCGTCCGTCGTCATCTCCTCGGCCAACATCATCGCCCCGTTGTCGCAAAGATATGTCATGCCCGACACGCACCATCGACATGCCCCGCACGCGGCAATGAACGAGAACGAGACGTGATCACCGGGCTGCACGGACCGCACGCCGGGACCAACCTCTGCGACGACGCCGGCACCTTCGTGGCCACCGAGCAGGGGGAAGTAATTCAGTGGGGCCGCGCCGGTGGACTCCATGATTGCCGCAAGCTCGGGTGTGGGCACCATGTCGCCGGTGGAGAAATGGTCGTCGGAATGGCAGATACCGGCGACGGCCATCTTGACCAGCACTTCGCCCTCACGGGGTGGGTCGAGGGTGATTTCCTCGATTTCCCAGTCCTGGCCGACACCGTGCATCACCGCGCCCCGACATTTCATTTGCGTCCTCCCCGTTTCACTGCGCAGCTGGACTTGCGCTGTGAGTCAGAATCCCACTGGCCGGACGCCCGGATGCGGGTATTCGCATACTCGGTCAGGCCATACAGACGTCGACGCCGAACAGCGTCGCCGGCCACGACAGTGCCGTCAGCAGATAGGCCGCGATTTCGGAACCCGCAGGCAGCCTGGTCTGCAGCTGCGTCTCGATCAGCTGCACCTGCTCGGCGCCGAAGAACGCGAACGCCAGCCCGATGACGATGTACGGAATCGCCATCCACAGCGCGAATTCGATCATCGCCTCGACACTGACCCGGCGGCTCAGCACGCGGCGCAACACGTCACACCAGCGCTCGGTGAGTGCGAGCCCGCCTGCGTACGTCGGCGAGCAGCACATAGCTGCCGCCTTGACGGACGAATACCGGCAGGAACCGGTTGACAAATGCCACGAAGAGGAACAGCCACTCGAATTGGCGTTGTTTGAATCCGCTCCACTGCACCCCCATCGCGTCGCGGAACACCGGAGCCAGGAACCCGACGGTAAGAAACTTCAGCAGCGGCCGGAACGGCAGCGCCAGAACCGGATTGACCATGCGAAGGTTCAGCAGATCCTGCAGATACGCACGGACCTGTTCGTCGATCTG
>DASRJA010000514.1:0-3209 GCA_035649695.1 Mycobacterium sp.
GAATGCGTGCATCTCGTCGTCGTCGGCTCGCACGGAGGCTGGCGCGCGACCCGCGGTCGTCAGCCGGACGCCGCCGCCCTCGAGCACCGCAAACCAGCGATCGACACCTGGGTATGCCGAGAACGGTCCGGCCGTCTCGACGTCGGCGACGCTCACCCGCACCGACCAGCGCCGCGGATCGGGCCAGGCAAGGAGCGTGCGCGTCCAGCCGCCGCCATTGGCCCAGCGCTCAGGTCTGACCTGCGTTGGATGTACCAGCCTCACTTCCTGATCAGACGCCGCTGCCGTACCTCTTTCCGCACGCCCTTCGTGCCCGTCGAGCTGGCGCTGGTCGGCACACCGGTGCGGTACGACACCACGAAGTCGAACCCCGTCTCCGCCCCGTCGACCGCGATCGTCACCGGTGCGGCCTCCACCGGATAGACACCGCAGGCCTCGGCCGGATCGCAGATGAACTGGTCGTTGTTGAGGTCGGTACCGGACATCAGCAGGTAGTCGCGGGCGGCCAGACCGTCGAACTGGTAGGCGACCGAGCTTCCCTCGGCCAGCACCTCGACCTGCGCGAGCGTGTCGTTGGTCACAGGGTCGACGAGCAGGACGTACTGCTTGCCGGCGCTTGGCTCGCCGCTGACCGCTGCCACCTCCATCAGCACCTCGACCCGTCCCGTGCCGCCGTTCGAGGTGAAGAGGACGAACCCCGAGAAGCTGCCAACCGGAAGACCGGTGCGATCGACCGTGATCGTGTACAGGCCGAGGCCGTTCGCATCGACCGAGGTCTCGACCACGGAGATCCACGGATCGGACGGGTTGGCGCCGGTCACGGTGAGCGTCCCACCGCCGGCGTTCGCCACCACCACCTGTGCCGTCGTGCCGATGTCGCCGAAGGCGAGCGAGGAGGGCGTGACGCTGATCCGCGGAGGCGGCTGCGGGAGCGACGGGTTCGCGGCCCCGATCGCCTTGGCCGCATTGATCAGGCCCTGCCCAAGTCGATTTTCTCCTGGGATAGGGTCGGTGAGCGATCCCTGTGCCAGCAGCGCGTCGAACTGCGCGGGTGTCATGGCAGGGTTCACGCTCAGCATCAGCGCGATCACGCCCGCGACGTGGGGCGCGGCCATCGAGGTGCCCTGGAGATGATCGAGGGTGGGCGTGATGTTGGCGCCGCCGCCATTCGCGTGCGTGCTGTAGATACCGTCCGGCAGCCCGTTGCCATCGACGTCCACGCGCATGTCGCCGCCGGGCGCGGCCAGGTCGACGGTCGAGCCGAAATTGGAGTATGGCGCCTTGGTCCGCAGCGGCCCCGTGGCTGCGACGCTGATCACGTTGTCGCAGGAGGCCGGGCTCTGCGGTCCGCTGCTGTTGTCGTTGCCCGCAGCGGCGACCACCGCCACGCCCTGCGCGCGGACTTGTGCGAACAGATCCGACGCACTCGTGTCGCAGGCGCCGGCGGCGCCGAAGCTCATGTTGATCACGTCGGCGCGTTGCGTGGGCAGCGTGCCGGAGTCGTTCTCCAGGCCAGCGGCATAACGGATGCCCTGGATGATGTCGAAAGACGTGCCGGTCCCCACGCAACCGTCGAGCGCGCGGATGGGCATGATCCGCGCGCCCCAGGACACACCCGCGACACCGCTGCCGTCGTTGCTGCGCGCGCCGATGGTCCCGGACACGTGCGTGCCGTGGAACGTGGAGCCGCCACCGATGACGCAGCCTGGATCGGCAGGGATCGCGTCGATGCCGTCGCCGTCCTCGTTCGACGGGCTGCTGACGAAATCGAACCCTTGTACGAGCTTGGACGAGAGTTCCGGATGCGTAATGACGACACCCGTGTCGACCACGGCAACACGGACCGCCGTGCTACCGGTCGTGACGTCCCACGCACCGGGCAACTGTATCTGCTCGTAATGCCAGCGCTGGATCGGATAATTGGCGTCGTTCGGCGTCAACGACGTGCGCATGATCCGGTTGAGGTCTGCGCTGCGCACCGCCGCGTCGCTGCGCAGGCGCTTTGCGTAAAGGAGCGTGTCGAGCTTGCGCTGTTGCAGGGCGCTGGCAACGCGCCAGTTCCGCGGCGCTGCTGTCTTGGCAGCGCCGGTCGCTGCGGTCGTGACGGCCGTCGCGGTCGCGCTCTTCGTACCAGCCGCCGCGGCGCGCGACCAGGGTGTCATGCCGTTCGTGATGGCCGTCGTATCGGCGGGCAGCTTGAGCAGCATCGCACGATCGGGCGCGCCGCCTTTCCGGCTCAGCTCAAAGCGCGTGGCGAGCGTCGCGGCGCTTGTCGATTCCGTCGCGGCCGCGTCACTGGAGCTCTTGGCAAAATTCTTGAGCGTGACGATCAGCTCGCCGGGCACGAACTCGTCGCTCAGACGCAGGCTCGCCGTGTTCGATGACACCGTCGATTGCCCGACGCTCAGCCGGTACATCGGTGCCCCCTCGAAGGCGAACACGTCGATGAAGTACGTTCCACCGGAGGCAACGACCAGCGTCTCGACCTGGCCCGTACCCTCCGACGAGTCGACGAGATTTCCGGCGGAGTCGAAAAGGAACAGGTCGGCGTCGTCGCCGACGTCGGCGGACGGGATCACCAGCTCGATCACCTGCCCGGCGAGGAGGTCGACGCGGTAGACGTCGTCGATATCGCCGTTCTGGAACGACCGGCCGTCAAATCCGGCGCGGGGCACGTTCACGTAGCCGCCGATCACCACCGGGTTTGGCATGTCCTGCGCCTGCACGTCGTTGTCGTTCGGTGCGAACGGCGCCAGCGGATCGTTCACGTCACTGTCGGAGCGCGAAGTCGTCGGCACCAGCAGGTTGCCGGCTACCGAGCTGTTGCCTGCCTGTATGGTGACGGTCGCACTCGCCGTGCCCGAGCCGCCAGCGCCATTGCACTCCAGCGTGAACGTCGTGGCCGCGTTGATCGGCCCGGTGGTTTCCGACCCGGACGGCGACCTCACACCGCTCCAGCCGTCGGACGCCTGGCAGGTGTCGGCATCGGTGCTCGACCAGGTGAGCGTCGATGTACCGCCGACAACCACATTCGTCGGGTCCGCCTGGAGCTGCACGGTGGGTGCCGGGGGCGGCCCGCTCCCACCGCCGCCGCCGCCGCCTCCGCAACCGGCGACCAGCGTGGCGACCCCCGCGAGGAGGATCTTCCGTGGCTCGATGTGCGGGATCGTCAGGGTTGCCGGCATGTCCGATTTCTCTCTGCGCGGTGG
>DASRJA010000515.1:0-12199 GCA_035649695.1 Mycobacterium sp.
TTCGACATCCTGGTGTGCACGACGATTGTCGAGACAGGACTGGACATTTCGAACGCGAACACGTTGATCGTGGACCGCGCCGACACGTTCGGACTGTCACAGCTGCACCAGTTGCGGGGCCGGGTCGGCCGCAGCCGTGAGCGTGGCTACGCGTATTTCCTGTATCCACCCGAGGTGCCATTGACGGAGACGGCCTACGACCGGCTCGCGACGATCGCCCAGAACAACGAGCTGGGTGCCGGGATGGCGGTCGCGATGAAAGACCTCGAAATCCGCGGCGCCGGAAACGTGTTGGGCGTCGAGCAATCCGGGCACGTCGCCGGCGTCGGCTTCGACCTCTACGTGCGGCTGGTCGGCGAGGCGGTCGAGGCGTACCGCGCGGCGGCCGACGGGAAAACCGTTGCGGCGCCTGAGGAACCGAAGGACGTCCGGATCGATCTTCCGGTCGACGCGCATCTGCCGCCGGACTATATCGGCAGCGACCGGCTGCGGCTGGAGGCCTATCGGCGGTTGGCGGCGGCCGCGGACGACGCTGCGGTGGACTCGGTCATTGAAGAGCTTGTTGACCGGTACGGCCCGCCGCCGCAGGCCGCCCAACGTTTGGTTGCCGTGGCGCGGCTGCGCTTGTTGTTCCGCCACTACGGAATCACGGAACTCAGCGCGGTATCCGAGTCGACGCTGCGGCTGTCGCCCTTGCAGCTGGCCGACTCGCAGCAACTACGACTCAAGCGGCTGTACCCGGGCGCGCATTACCGTGCGACGACGTCGACGGTGCAAGTGCCGATCCCGCGCGCGGGTTCTGGCGTTGGGGCACCACGGATTCGTGATCTTGAACTGGTCGCCATGGTTGCCGGTCTGGTGCTGGCCCTCGATGGAAAGTCGCAGGAAGGTGTTGATATAACGAAGTTCGGAGGTTCGGCAATGAGTAGTGAGCGACAGGCGACATGACAGTCGTCCTGGTCGACCCTCGCCGCCCTTCGCTCGTTCCCGTCGAGGCAATTGACTTGCTGACCGGTGACGTCCAGTACACCGAGGAGATGCCCGTCAAGGTGCCGTGGTCGCTGCCCGCTGCGCGCCCGGCCTACGACGGGGAGGACGCTCCGGTGTTGCTGTCGTCGGATCGCGACCATCCCGCAGTGAAGGCGCGCCTGGCGGCCGGCGACAGGCTGATCGCGGCGCCCGACGCGGCTCCGGGGGAGCGGCTGGTCGATGCGGTGGCGATGATGGACAAGCTGCGCACGTCGGGCCCGTGGGAAAGCGAGCAAACACACGACTCGCTGCGGCGCTACCTGCTGGAAGAGACCTACGAGGTGTTCGACGCGGTCCGCGGTGGCAACGCCGACGAGCTGCGTGAGGAGCTCGGAGACGTGTTGCTGCAGGTGCTGTTCCACGCACGCATCGCGGAGGATGCGCCGCAGCATCCGTTCACCATTGACGACGTAGCGGATTCGCTGGTGCGCAAGCTCGGCAACCGAGTGCCCGCCGTGCTCGCGGGTGAGTCGATCTCGCTCGATGAGCAGCTCGCCCAGTGGGAAGAGCGCAAGGCACTCGAGAAGTCACGCAACTCGAGCATGGATGACGTGCCGACCGGACAGCCCGCATTGGCGTTGGCGCAGAAGGTTCTTGAGCGAGTTGCGGCCGTGGGGCTGCCCGCCGATCTGATCCCCGACACCATCACATCGGTGACGGTCGCCGCTGGTTCCGATGGCGAAAATGCTTTGCGCTCAGCAGTTTTGGAATTCATGGACACCGTGCGCCAGGCCGAGCACGCCATCGCGGCGGGGCGTCGTGGTGAGGACGTGCCGGAGGAACTCGACGTGGCGACGCTGGGCGAGATCTCCGAGGAGGAGTGGCGGGCCTACTGGCCCACCACAACCGAAGACACCGAGCCCGCGCCGGACCGCATCCCGGAGCCGACGCCCGCCGACGTGCCCGAGCGGGGACCGGTGGTGGGCCCCGCTCCGGAGGAGTCGGGAGTGCCGGAGCCCGCGCCGGTGGAAGTGCCCGAGACCGAGCCTGCGCCCGAAGACGTCTCGACGGAAGAGGCCCTCGCCGACGAGTCCGACGAGGACGTCGACGACAGCGAGCACGCCGCCGAGAAGTTCAGCGCGTAACCGCGCACGAAAATTAGGAAAATTCCCGCTTCATTGCCCGCCATTGTTGGGATCGGTAGCCAAACACGCGCGCTGTACTAACGGCAACGGCGCCAACCAGACGGCGCCCCGTCAAAGGACAACAGACAATGAAACTTGTACCCGCCAACATCGAGCAGATGGCCAATCGCGTCGATCGCCAACCCAGCCTGGCGATCGGGATCAGCAGCGGCCTGCTCGCCTTCTGGTCCATCTACCGCGTGTTCTGGTCGCTCTACCTCGCGCTGACGTACGACTTCCTGTTCGGGTCGCTGATCTTCCAGGTAGTGCTGTGGGGTGTGATCGGCGCCGTCGCCGCGATCGCTTCGATCGCGTTTCTGACCCGCTACGCCAAACCGGCCGACACCACTGAACACAACCAACCCTGAACCACGGTTCCCTGCCCGCCTCACGGGCGACATTGTCGCTACTGACGACTTTGTCGCCACGAGGCGGGCACTTGTCGGGTCTCAAACTTCGTGGCGAACGGCGATGCCCTGACCAGCGATTTGTCGTCGTCTCACTGATTGGCGAGCGGTTGCGTCTCATTTACGTGACGAATTCTCGGTCGGTGGTTGAAGTCAGCCGAATCGTTGGCGGTACCGGGCGTCGGCGTCGCTGCGGACGGTCCGCGCAAAGTCAAGGGATTCACCGCGCAGATAGCCAGCCACACCGAGCGCCGTGGCGATAGAGCCGGGGATCCAGGCGGCCCATGCAGCCTCGTTACCGGCGAAACCGGCGAGCCACGGCGCGAGGAACAACGCAAAACCGACGACGGCCATGGTGAAGTAGTCACGTGTGGGGTCGGCCGCGAGCATTGACCACATCGCGATGACCGCGGTGAAGCCACCCAACCCGACCGTGACGGCGACGGCGGCCGGGGAGGATTGCGCGACCGTGGCTCCCAGCACCACGGTGCCGAGCCCAATGACAAGTGCTGCTCTACTGATCCAATCGGCCACGGCGCTGGGTCTCGCCTGGCTGCTGGTGTTCTCGTTGATGCCATATATGGTGGGCGGCCTGCTGCTTAGCCATCCGATCGCGCCGAGGGCCATGGCGAGGAATCCGACCACCCATGCCGTCCATGCGGCTGCTGGATCTGGGACGAATCCTGCGCCGAGCCAGGGCAGCAGGAACAGTACAAAACCGGCCACGAACAGCCCCCAAAGACTGGGGGTCTGATTACGTGCCAGCAGTGACAGGAGCGCGAAGAGGGCTATAAAGGCCCCGAACCCCAATGTGAGACCTTGCCCAGCTGGTGTTGAAGTCAGCGTGATCGACGACACGACGGCGCCGATGCCCGCTATCAGTGCGGCCGAGCCGATCCAGTATGTCGGTGTACTCCTCACTAACCCGCTGAGGCTCGATCCTGCGTCGGCGCGGGTGCGGTTAGTCAGTTCAGTTGGGGCAGTTGATTTCTGCGTCTGAAGTCTTGGGTTTTGCATTGGTGGTTCCTATGAATTCTATTGGTTGAATAGGGATTTGAGCGTCGCTGCCGCAGTCGATTGGGGCGCGACTTCGAGTGCTCAGGCGTCCTGCATCTCAAGTTGAGACCATGGGGCTGGTGGCACTGCGCCTCCGTCAGATTCCCATCGCTCAAGTGCGATGGGTGAGAGCAGGCGATCGTCCGCGCGGCGAGTGATCCCGAGTAGTTGGTCGGGTGTCGACGCGTCGTTGACGCTGGCCGCAGCTGTCACCACGTTGTAGGCATGCGTGGGCTCGGTGTACGGGGGCACCACCAGCAGGTCCAACCTCCCGAACCGCGGACCGAACACAGATACGACGTTCGGCCACTCTTGGTGGGCACTGACGATTACCTGTTCGCCCTGGTGTTTGATGCTCAGTGGTGCCGGGGACCAGTCACTTTCGTGGTAGAGCACGCTGTCGATTGAGCCGAACCGTAAGGAGAGCGCTGCCAGAAGTGAGGGAATTTCGCTGGCCAGTTCTGTCGATCGGGGCCACCAGGCGCCTTGGACAAACCCGCACGACCGGTGTGCGGGCTTCAACCGCATTCGCAGGGCGCCTAGGGCTGGCCGGCGCACTGATGCGTCGGGGATGTTCTCGTTGATTGTTAACATGTGCTGCCTTCCCTTGTTGTGGGATGTGTGTTCACGGCGAGTTGTGTTCGGGTGCCAGGGTTGTCGAGCGCAGGGGGGCTCGCCGTCGTTGCGCTCGATGTCCCCAACAGCCACCACGGTGAACGAAGGTGGATATCTTCCATGGTGGTATGAATTTGCGTGACTGGCTTGCCGCCGTTCGACAACTGCAGGGCCGGTCTTTGTCGCGGTAGAACAGGGCAGGATCGGTCGGTCGGTCATCGCCGCACTCGATGTCGCGCGGGATCTTTGGTATCCGGAGATTCTTGCCGAAGGCGCCGTCGCGGCCCACGCATTGTCAGCGGTCGTCACGCCCGTATGCGACGGCGGCGATGAGCCACAACACGGCGATGATGAGGAATACCGCCCCGATCGGGTCGATGTCAAACATATGGGAACTGCCTCGGTTTGACGCGGGCCGTGCCCGTGCCGGATGCGGAAACCGGCGCGGGAGTATTCGCGGGTACAGGTGGTCGCGCCGCAGGACCGAGGCGCTGGCCTGACTGCTCGCCGACGTGGTCACCGATGCCGAACCTGTCATCACTGCCATCGTTGGACGGCGAGGCTTGCAGCGCACTCGAACAGAGTTCGGCCGCGCTGCGCGCGGGATCTTCGCCGGTGAGTTCGGTGATGACGGCACAGAGGGTTCTGTTTTGGGCGAGTAGCTCAGCTTCGCGGGCTTGAAGTTCGCGAATTCGGTGGTGGGCCTTGTTGAGTTCGTCGTTCAGCGTGGCGAACGTGGGAGCTGTTGGAGACATGGGACTTCCTCTTAACCGTCTGTGGGTGTTGTCTTTCGATCGGTTTGCGATCTCACTGCGGTGCGGGCTGGCTCAGGTCAGCGATGTGAAGGCCGTAGGGCACTGCTTTGAGGAGCGTGACCGCCAGGGGAGTGCCATTGGGCAGTCTGTAGGTGCGCCGTTCACCAGCGCGTGCCCCTGTGATCGCGGCGCCCAACGGGGACTCGATGGAATAGACGGGCATGTCGGCGAATTCGGCGCCGTGTACGCCCAGCAGGAAAGTCTCGGTGTCCCCGGTGGCGTCGCGGCGGATCGTGACGACCATGCCGGGTTCGGCTATTCCGTCGTTGGGTGGGTCCTCACCGACGACGGCGTTGATCAGTAGGTCATGAATCTGTTGCATTCGTGTCTCCCACGCGCGTCGGACGGCGGTGGCGTTTTCGTCGGTGCCCTCATCGGCGATTCCGGCTGAGAACAGGAAACGCAGGGTGTCCAGTTCGCGGTGTAGCCGCTCGTGGGCTTGCGGCGAGATCCAGACACGTGTCGTGGTGGCCATGTCAGTTCCTTTCGTTGCGCGAGTTCGCCAGCGCAGTGCCGTATTTGACGACTCGCTAACGCCTCGGCGTGGGTGGTGGTTGGGCGCATCGTTCGCTTCGCCAATAGGGCGTCGGGCACGCACCGGTGAGCCTGGTAGCGGAGGCACGTTGATGTTCGTCGCGCCGGGCTCCGTCAGGTTGCGGCCGGAACGCGACGCGCTGTCGTTGTGCGCTT
Source organism: Mycobacterium sp. (assembly GCA_035649695.1). Taxonomy (GTDB): domain Bacteria; phylum Actinomycetota; class Actinomycetes; order Mycobacteriales; family Mycobacteriaceae; genus Mycobacterium. The sequence continues at coordinate 5,737 of DASRJA010000515.1, forward strand.
GGCGGCGGGTCGAGGACGGGAGCTGTTGCGTCGCGGTGGGACAGACTGTGACCGTGGGGGTTTCGGCGTGTGCATTCCGTAGGGGACCGCCTTGAGGAGCGTGGCGGGCAGGTTGGCCCCGCTGGGGATGGAGTAGGTGCGCTGTTCGCCAACGTGTGCGCCGGCGATCGCGCGCCCGAGCGGTGATTGCATCGAGTACACGTCGATGTCGGCGTCTTCGACACCACGCACGCCGAGCAGAAACGTTTCGATCTCGCCGGTGTCGTCGTAGCGCACGGTCAGCACCATTCCCGGTTCGGCGATGCCGTCATCGGGCGGATCCTCACCGACGACGGCGTTGCCCAACAGCTCCTGAATCTGGTGGATGCGTGCTTGTCGCGCCAAGTGGGCGGCCATGAGATTGTCGTCATAGTCCATGAAGTCCTCAGGGACTTCGATGCCGCGCTGTGAACGCAGGGCGGCCAGTTCGGTCTTCAGGCGGGTGTGGGCCTCGCGTGTCATCCAAAGACGTTCGGTGCTAGTCATTTCGGGGGTGTCCTTTTCGTTGAGGTAGGGGTTGTCGTCAGGGGCGGGCCGGTGGCGGAAGCGCCGCCCCTGACGACTCGGGCACCCGTGACGAGGGTGGATCACGGGCGTTGTGGACCGCAGGTTTGGGTGTGTTAGCGCCCGGTTCGGCGTAGCGGGTCGAAGTCGCGCAGGGCTTCGGGTTGCTTGCCGGTGGTGATCTGTTCGGCCAGAAGCCGGCCGCTCACCGGGCCGTGCGCGAGCCCCCACATACCGTGGCCGCCCGCGACGTAGACCCCTCGTGACATCTCCCCGATCAGGGGGCGGCCGTCGGGGGTGACCGGGCGCGGACCAACCCAGATGTCGCTGCGTTCGGCCCAGCGCACCCCGTCCAGCAGTGGGCTGGCGGAGGCGACGATGGCGCCCACCCGTGCGGGTACCGCCGGTTCGTGCGGGTCGCGAAACTCCATGGTTCCCGACACGCGCAATGCGCCGTGGTAGGGCGTGCACGCCACCCGCACGTCGGGCAGGTAGATGGGCCCGGGGATGGGGCGGTCCACCGGCACGGTGAACGAGTAGCCGCGACCGGCCTGCACCGGCACGCGCACCCGGCTACCCGCCAGCCGGGATAGCCATGCGCCGGTGGCGATCACCGCGGTGTCGGCGGTCAACGGCATGCCGCTGCGCGGGTAGACCGTGATGCCGCTGCCGGAGCGGAACACGCTGCGCACTTCTGCCGTGCGCATCGTTGCGCCGCGGTCGGCGACCGCTTGGCCCAGCGCGTGCACGAATCGGCCGGGGTCGACGAAGCGCTGACCGTTGATGCTCAGCGCGGCGGTGATCGCCGGTGATGCCAGGGGCACTTGTTCGCGCAGTGCCTCACCGGATAGTGCGGTGACAGACATTGTCTGCCCGGCGTTTTCGAGCGCGCGAAGCTCGCGCATCATGCGTTCGGCTTGTTCGGTGCTGCGGAACAACGCGGTGATCGGGGCGTCGGTGACCGGTGCGTCGACACCGTTGGCGACGAGCACGTCGAAGGCTTCGATGGCTTCCTCGTTGAGCGGCACGTTGGCGCGTACCGCCCGTTTCCACGACGAACGGCGACAGTTGGCGACGAATTGCGTCAGGAAGACCCCGAGTGCGGAGTCGGCGGTCATGGGGATGTGCAGCGGGGCGGCCGGGTCGAGCAGCGCGCGCAGCCCGTAGCGCAGCACGCCTGGTGAGTTCAGCGGAAGGGTTAACGCCGGTGAGATCCAGCCGGCGTTGCCCCACGACGCGCCGGCGGCCACGCCGGTGCGGTCCACCACGGTGACATCGACTCCGCGCTCCTGCAGGAACCACGCCGTCGACAAGCCGACGATGCCCGCACCGACCACGATCGCCGACCGGGGCCCGCCGTCAATGCGCTCGCCGCCGCCCATCACAAACCTCCACATCTTGATCTTTCGTTGCTATCTCCATGGTGGCCTGCACCACGCGGGAACCGTTTGCTGGATTCCGACAAGCAGCCGATGCCAGATTGTGGCGATCCGACAACGCGACCTCTTGAGCGCGCCGGTCCCCTGGAAGCAATGAGTGCACGCGAGTGAAAAGCACGAAAAACGACGCAGGTGGCTTTTTATTTTTTCTGACGTATGGTCGGGGGCAGGTGGTTGCCACTTCGATTAAGGAGCGACAATGGCTGACAAATTTCCGGGCAAAAGTCTTCGAAAGCCCGCACTGTCTATCAAGGAACGACGAGCTGCCAAGCGCGCCAAGGCCGTAGAGTCGACACCGATTGTGCGCAAACGCAAGCGCTGACCGTACAGGCGGTTTTGTCCGCCGGTATATCAAGAATGCGACACGGATGCCGATAACCGGTTGTTGCCAGTGTGGGCACGCCCTTTTTCATGCGTGTCGGCTACCGGGGGGAATCAGTTCGATCGTCACGCTGGACACGAATGTGCGAATCGAGTCGAAGTTATGCGGCCACCACGACGGCCACGGCGAGTTGCTCGTCGGTCGAGCACCGGTACACCGCGCAGCAATTTGCCGGGCGCCGCTCTTGGGTCCGGCCGGATCGATGTGTCGTAGGCATGGCGGGGTGATGCAATGTATGCCCACAAGCCGGCTGGACCGGGCGGGCTAAGCAGTACTGGTGGTTACCGAGCGCAATGGGGCGCACCCCCCGCGTTGATGCCCCGGCGGCGTCACATTTCGCCGTCGGACCCACCGTGGTGGTCTGTCCTCGATGCAGGACGGGCCTCCTGCGCCGCGCGCATCCCGATCGCAAGCAGTTCCTCGGCGGTCGACACGTCGTCGGGGTCGGCCGCCGTCATCACGGCGGTGTGCGCAGCGACCGGGTCGGTGTCGGGGGGAACCACCAGCAGCACGAGCGTTCCGAACTTCTTGCCGCTGACTGTGAGTGTGTTCGGCGATGTGTTGCTGGGCTCGAGGATCACGCTGTGGCCGCGAAACTCCATCCGCAATGATGCTGAGGCCCAGCTGTTCTCGTCGTAGATAACCCGTTCGATGGTCCCCGACCCCGACGACAACGCCGACAGTAGGAACCGAAGCTCGACGTACAGTTGGTCGGTTAGCGGCCACCAGCCGCCCTGCACAACGCCTGCAGAACGGTGCGCGGGCTTCAACCGTAATCGGGGATGCGTGATCGTCCATCGGCGAGCTTGGGAGATGTCGAAGGACAACGGTGGTGCGGACATGAGTGGGCTCTCCCGTACTTGTGAATGAATGGGCTACATGAGGATTGGCGACGGCTTTAGGGCTGGCTGGGTTTGTGCCCGTCGTTGTCGACCAAGTTGTCTAGGTCGTGTTGCCATCGTGTGAAGCGGATGCGGTCACAAACGGCCCGGGTGAGGGTGAACAGGGTCGCTGCGATGGCGGCCACGCATATCCAGATCACGAGCGCGCCCATTGCCGCTTCCGCGGCGGCACGGCTGGTCGGGGCTGGTGCGGGGACCTGCGATCCGTTGTCGTCGACCCAGATCTCAAGGGTGTCACCAGCCTTGGCTGTCGATTGCGCCTTGACCGTGCCGGTGTGTTCGGCGCCGGCGGCAGTCCATCGGGCCGACACGGTGGTGGTACCTGTTCGCAAGATTTGTTGGGAGGCAGGGACGTCGGTGACCGTCGCGGCCACGGTATGGCGGATGTGGGCCTGCTCGGCGTAGATATGGCGGCTCGAGTCATAGACTGCGGTCCCCACGGCGGCGGCGATCGGGGCGGCAAGCAGCGACACCACGACAGCCAGCACTAGGACCAGTGCCTCGATCCGATCGATGGTGCGGACCAGTGGATCGCGGCCGGCCAGGCGCAGCAGAACGGGCCACCGGGGTAGACGCACGGTGAAGGTGTCCATCGCGGCTTCGTCAGCACGGCGGTGAGCCGTCCCGCGTTGATCGTGGGGACCGTGGGATTTCATCGACATCCCCGCTCAGCGAGTCGGCGTCGCCCGGTGGCGCCCCGATTGCTAACGGTGTGATCGGCAGGTATGGCGTCGAGTCGCTTGCTGGCGATCATCACCCACCTCCACAGCTCGACCATTGGTTATCTCCATGGTGGTGTGGATGGCGGTCGCAGGGTTTGCCCCAGTTAGACAACGTCGCCGTGGCGCTTTGTCGTGTTTCGACAGCGCATCGTCAGTCGGTGTCGGTGGCCGCGAGTTCGATCATCATGGCCAGCCGCTTTTTGGCGTCGTCGAGTTGCAGATTGGTGATCTCGGCCATCTTGCGCAGCCGGTAGCGCACGGTGTTCTCGTGTACGCCCAGCCGGTTGCCCGCTTCGGTCGGGTCGCCCTGGGCCTCCAGCCAGGCCCGCAGCGTCGGCACGTAATCGGTTGTGTGGTCGCGGTCGTGGCGGCGCAGTTCGGCCACCGGTCCCCGGTCTGGGGATCGACCTGAGCGCGCCGCGGTGCGCAGCCGCTGCAGCAGGATGTCGTCCCACGATTCGTCGTAGGCCGGAGGCGTGGCACCGGTAGGCCATATCTCGTGCAGCGCCAGACACTCGTCGGCCTCGTGGCGGGCCGCGACGAGGTCGGCCACCTCGGCGGGCCCGCTGATGCCGGCCAATACCGCCATCCGCTCGGGAAGTGCTGCCCGCAGACCGGTCACCCAGCGTCGCGCCGTGTCCACCTGCTCGCCGGGCAGCAGGGTGTAGACGGTGTTGCCGGCCAGCGCGCTGCGCCCGGGCCGTGACCAGCCGAACCCGGTGGTGGCGCGCTCGAACGCCAACAGCAGCGCGGCGTCTCGCTCGGCCCCGATGAACGCCTGCACCGCGATCACCCGCAACAGGGTGTGCGGAAGGCCCAGTCGGCTGGCCGCCGTGGCGGCATCGGCGGTGCCCTCCAGCAACCGGATCACCAGTTCGGATTCGACCTGGCGCTCCAGATCCGCGCTGGCACGCGAGCGCAACAGGTGCAGAGCAACCGTGCGGGCGCCGTCGGCCAACGCGGTGAGCGCGGCCCCCTTCAGCGGCGCCCGACACTCCACCCACACCGATCCCATGAGTTCGCGACCCGAGCGCACCGCCACCACCATGCGCCCGGTCATCCCGTGATCAGGGTCGCGGGTGACGAATACCGGCGCGTCGGAGGCCGCCAGATGGGTGTACACGCCGCGGGCGTCGAAGAATGCGCGCAACTGCTCGGGTGCCTGCCGTTCGACGATGGTCGCCACCCGCGCCGGGTCGGCGTCTTGCTGCCGGCGGGAATAGGCCAGCACGCGGGAGAGCCGGTCCTCGATGATGACCGCGCCGCCGCTGGCCTCCGCCAAACTGTCGGCCAGTGCGAACAGATCCGTTGGGCCACGCCCGGATTCGGTTTCGCGGCCTTCCAAGACTAGTCCGTAGATGACCGCGGCCAACTCGCTCCAGGTCATCGCCGGGTCGACCACCATCACCGCGACCCCCTCGGCCGCACCGGAGAATGCGGTGTCGTCATCGTCGCCTTCGCGGATCAGCACGACAACGGCCCGCGCTGATGCGGCCCAGCGCACCGCCTCTTTGACTGAGCGCGCACCGATGCCCAGCAGCACGTCGCCGACGACGGTGCGATCCTCGGTGCGCTCATGCATGACGACGCTGCGCAACTCGGTCGACCGCGGTATCGGGCAGAACCGCAACCGGACGCCGTAGCTTCCCAGCACGTTCACCAGGCGGTCTAACGTGACCACGAGCCGCTCCCCAGGCCGAACCGATCAACCAGCCTAACCAGCAGCCCACCGAGCGGTCGGTGAATCACAGCTCCGTCGAATCGGTGTGGTCGCCGGGACCGTCGTTGTCGGTCATGAAGTCGTTCACGATGGCAGCCTCGGGGGCTGTTCGCCTCATAGCCCAGGCAGATCGTCGTCGTAGGCCCTTTCGCCGTAGCGCTGAACAGTTTTGGCGACGGTGAGCAGGACGACGCAGGCGTCGACGGCGTGCAGGCCGTGGCGGGTGGAGGGGATGACGAGGTGATCGCCCATTGGGGCTGTTCCGGTTCTCAGTGACCCGATGGTGGGGTCAGTTGACGGTGAAGGTCGGCGACGTAGCCGTCGTAGGCGGCGGCGACCGTGTCGAGGTCGACCTGCTCGGGCAGGTCGTCGGCGTTTTGACGGGCGATCAGGTAGGCCGCGGTCGCCTCGACGACACGCTGCTCCTCGGCAGCGATCTGCGCAACCACGGCGGGGTCGGCGTGCATGCGCACGACAACGGTGTCCTCGTTCTGCTGAAACCGGACGAGATAGTCGTGATCGCCGAGCGCCTCGAGGGCCGGCTGATGAACGGTCATGGTGTTCTCCTTCGTGGGTGGTTGCGGGGATCGTCATCCCGCCAGGAGGGCGGCGCCCAGGGCGACCAAGGCGGCGAGCTTGAGTGCCTCCAACCCGATGTAGGCGTGGTGTGCGCGTGAACGCGGTGCGTCGTGGCCGGCCAGCACGCGGGCCGAGCGCCGATTGAGCCTGGGCCGCACCACCAGCAGCTGCACGGC
>DASRJA010000516.1:0-3138 GCA_035649695.1 Mycobacterium sp.
GCATCGAGGCCTCGCCGGCCCACGCCGCCCGGCCGCCCACCGCCCCCAGGTAACGATCGACGACGGCCTGGGCCTCGGGGGTGATCTCGGCCGACGAGGTCCGGGGTGAAGCGCCTGCCATCAGCACCAGGCACGCGAACAGACGGCGCGCGGGAAGCGACATCTTCATGACATTCCTCCGACGGATGGTTGATGCGAGCAGCGACGCATTATAAGCTGCCGCCTCGTGCTCCCCGTGCCTTGATCATGTTCTCCATACGGAGGTGGGACAGATGCTCAAGCGCTTGCTCATCATCGGTGCCCTGGTCGGATTCGCGGCGGCACCGGCTCACGCCGCGGCCGTCGTAGGCGGAGCCGGCCCGCGAGTGGGTTTCAGCATCGATCCCGATCAAATCGTCTTCGGGGGACAGCTCATCATCGGCGAAGTCGCCCCGCAGCTCACGTTCGACCCCAGTCTCGAGTTCGGCTTCGGCGATCACTATACGGTGATCGCTGCGAACTTCGACCTGCACTACCACTTCGCCATTCAGAACTCGGCGTGGCGACCCTATGCCGGCGGTGGAATCGGACTCAACTTCATCGAGTTCGACTCCAACGATCCGTTCGTCGACAACTCGAACACCGAGGTCGGCGGAAACGTCGTGATCGGCGCCGGGGTTCCCACTCAGGGGGGCAACCGCTTCTTTGGCGAGATGAAGTTCGGGCTCGGTGACATTCCCACCTTGAAGATGCTGGTGGGCTGGAACTTCAAGATCTAGCGTCGCAGGACCAACGCCCCGCGAGTCGGGACCGGCGTCCTAGCCCGTTAGCGGCGACCTCCGCCGCCCGTGGTGGTGCACGCTCATGATCGGGTGCCGCACAAGACGTTACAGCGCAGCTTGACATCTGCTTCGCGTCGCCGCCCTTCACAACCTCCGGACGATGCGCACGTTGCCTGAAATAGTTCAGTGATTTGTCTTGCCATTGCATCTTGCAAGGGCTACGACTCCCGCTCTCGACTTGGCCGCAAGTCCACGGACCCGGTCCACACAATTCGCCGAGTCGTTTTGCGGAGGCACCAAACTCCGAGTCCTCACGTCGCCCTTGCGCAGAGGTGCCCTGCAGTGGCGACAGTCGCATGGAGGTTTGCCCGTCGTTCTGCCGCCTACAAGGCGAGACCGCGTACGCCCGTCGTGAACCAACCGAGATCCGCATCCTGCGCGCACGCCGTCGAGGGTTCGCCCTCAGTTTCTCGAATGTCCACGCAGCCCAATTGACCTCACCCTGTCACTGAATTCTTCCGGGAGAAACTGCCATGATCACGCATCGTAGACCGGCCGGCATCCCCGTTTGGTTGGGGATGGTGGCACTGGTCGGCGCGTTGGTCGCCCCGCATGGCTTCGCGCGGGCGGACACACAATCGTGTACGAGTGAAATGGGCGGCGTCGAGATCGACGGCAACCTGGTCGCCGACGCCCCCGGGAAGTACGACTGGTTCGGGCCCGCGGGCCAAGGGTTCCTGCAGACCGGCGCGTCGTGCGGGCAGCCGATCCAGCAGGCGATCATCGGAAATCTGGCCATCAAGTGCATCAGCCCGATGGTGCGCGACGACTGCAACGCCGGTGGCAGCAAGGACGCCTCGGTGTTCGGCAGCACCGCGGACAAGAACAACTCCTGCCTGGTGACCGGTCTGCAGCCGTGGCAGTGCAAGACCGGCGACGTGCCGCAGAAGAACGACCTGACCGAGGCCTACGCTGCAGTGTTCCAGGACCAGGAGCCGACCTCGCCCACCTTCGGCGACCACCTGCTGTTCGTCGCGGTGGGGCACCGCTCGACCGACGGCGACAATCACCTGGACTTCGAGTTCAACCAGGCCGGCGTGACGACCTGCATCAACGGCGTGATCGTCGGCGGGCCGGGGACGGAGCTGACCGGCGGCCGCACGTTGGGTGACTTCATCGTCAGCGTCGACTTCAGCGGCGGCGGCAACAACGGCCAGGTGTCGCTGCGCACCTGGGAGGCCAACGCCGGCGCGCCTTGTGGTTACGCATACAGCAACCCGATCCCGGACCAGCTCGGGCCGCTCGGCTTTGCCTGCACCAACACCAATCCCCTCGACGACAAGGCGGATGTGCCGGTGACGGCGCCGTGCCAGGCGTGGCAGCCGTCGTCGCAGTGCCAGCTGGGCGCCAACTATGAGACGCGCCAGTTCATCGAGGTGATCGTCAACCTGTCGGATGCCGGCGTGTTCGATGATCTGGTGTGCGGCGCCAACTCGACGCTGATGTACAAGTCGCGCTCGGCGCCGTCGTTCACGGCCGAGCTCAAGGACTTTATCCGGACCGAGTTCCAGATCCTGCCCCCGCCGCCGTGCGCGATCGTGGGCCCCGATTCGGTGTGCCCGGGCGCCACCGCGCAGTTCTGCGGGCCAGACGGCTTCATCTACTCGTGGACCGCCACCGGCGCCACCATCATCAGCGGTGATCCGACCGCGCAGTGCGTGACGGTGCAGGCCGGCTCCACCTGCGGCTCGTATACGGTCGAGCTGACGGTGAGCGACGCGACCAGCTGCTCGGGCACCTGCGAGAAGACGGTGAACGTGACGGACACGTCCAACCCGGTGCTGGTGGGCGTGCCGACGGGCGGCGATCTGGGCTGCAACCCGACGCCGCCGAGCTGTGCAACGGTGACCGCTACCGACGACTGTGATGCCAGCCCGACGGTGACCTGCGTGCCCGGCACCATCACCGGCACGTGCAACAAGAGCCAGACCTTCACCTACACGGCCACCGACGACTGCGGCAACAGCGCGGTCTCGACGGCGACCTACACCTGGAAGGAAGACACCACCAACCCGGTGCTGGTGGGGGTGCCGACGGGCGGCGACCTGGGCTGCAACCCAACGCCGCCGACGTGCGGCAATGTGACGGCGACCGACAACTGTGACGGCACGCGGCCGGTGACCTGCACTCCGGGCACGATCACGGGCGAGTGCCTCAAGAGCCAGACCTTCACCTACTCGGCGGTGGACCTGTGCGGCAACAGCGCCTCGTCGAGCGCCACCTACACCTGGAAGGAAGACACGACCAACCCGGTGCTGGTGGGCGTACCGGCCGGTGGCGATCTGGGCTGTAACCCGACGCTGCCGACCTGCGCCAA
>DASRJA010000517.1:0-9351 GCA_035649695.1 Mycobacterium sp.
CACATCGGTGGTCTCGCGCAACGGAATCCGCGCCGATCTTGCGCGCAACGCGGTGAGGTTGTCGACTGCCCGCAGGGTCAAGCTGATCCAGGTCGTTCGCAGACCGTCGAGATCCCGGCTGGTAACCCGGATTTTGTCGCAGCGGATCCCGTACCGGTCGAGGTATCCGGCGATCAGCCGCAGCGGCAGCGCGACGGGCTCCGACGGGTCGATACGCAACACAACTGTGGAGTAGTCCACGGGGGAATGATGAAGACCATCGGTGCGATAGCGGCGGCTCCAAATCGCCAGTCGGCGCCAAACCATCGTGGTGAAGAACAACCCCCGCCACCCCGCGAACAACACGAGAACCGCGACGACGGCGCCGCCGAGCAGCCAGCGGTCGGCCGTTGACGGCCACCGATACGCCATCGCAGCCGGCACGATGAACAATGACGCCAGCGCGATGCGGACCGTCATGAGGTGGTGTCCTTTCGTCGGTGCGCGCCGATCGCGACGGCGACGAGCGTCGCCAACGTCAGCGCTGCAGTGCCGATGAACGCGACATTGCGCGGCGTGGTGTCGGCGGGCGGCGGGGTCGGAGGCGCCGCGACCTGCCTGACGGCCGCGGGGTCTGGACCGGACGCCTCGGGCACATCCCAGGTGAGCGCCGCGACCGCGTCCATGCTCCCTGCGCCGACCAGATTCGACGGCGAACGCGCCGCGACGCGCGCGGTCGCGCCGATGCGATGCATTACCTGAGCCGCCGTCAATTCGGGAAACCTGCTGCGCACCAACGCCACAACGCCGGACACGTACGCGGCGGCGTAGCTGGTGCCGCTGATCGGGAACAACTCATGTTGATCATTGGGTAGCCCGTTCGCCAGACCGCCGCCGGGGCCGTTGCTCACCGAGACGATGTTCTCTCCCGGGGCGGCAATGCCCAGCCAGGGGCCGGCCATGGTGAACTCCGACGGCTGGCCGCTCGCGGTCACCGAGCCGACGGACAGCACATGACCACCGCTCGGCTCGATGGCAGATCGCCACCCGTAGCCACGTGGCTTGCAGCCAATCGGGCCGACGGTTCAGCAGTTCACCGACCAGTCGATCGGCGCCAGCGTCCTTGGGGCTATCGGAAAGGGTTGCCGCATAGGCCAATTGGAAGTCGTCGGGGTCGGTCGCGCGGAACTGGAGATAGAGACCGGTGTCGTAGGTGAATCCCAGCGCCCGTGGCGCAAGGCCGATCTGCCGTTGGAGTACGCCGGCGGAGGGCGATGTCCGCCAGATGGCCTCGACGACGTGGATATCCACTTCGCCGGCCGCGGCCAGGCCGGTCCACGCATCGCACTGCTCATGCGCGACGCGGGTCAAGCCGGCGAACCCAGTTCGGGCTGCGGTGATGTCGACGGGGCGCTGCCGATCATGAATCGACAGGCCAAGGGCGCGACAACAGGTGGCGAACCGGCCAATGACGTCGCGATCGACCCGGGCAAGGGCATGAGGCCGCCAGAGTGTCACTCCCCACGCCGTCTCCTTATTTAGCCATGCCTTAGCTAACTCGGGTGAAGTTAGCATTGCATAAGCTAAGTGTCGAGACGTCCGTCTGACGATCAGCCCGCGGCCGGAATAAATCAAGCGGAGAGGCGGTCACGATGGTGCGTGACTATTCGACTTGGATTACAGATTCCCAGTTTCTCCTATGGAGCGCCCGTAGCCGAACTGTTTCCCGCGGTGAAGGCGCAGGCCCAGGAAGCCGAATCCGCCGGATTCGACACCGTGTTGGTGATGGATCACTTCTATCAGCTGCCGACGCTGGGGAAACCGGATGAACCGATGTTGGAGGCCTACACGACGCTGGGTGCGCTGGCCTCAGCGACCGAGCGGGTGCAGCTTTCGACGTTGGTGACCGGAAACACGTACCGAAACCCGACCCTGCTCGCCAAGGAAATCACCACGCTGGATGTGGTCAGTGGCGGGCGCGCGATCTTGGGTCTCGGTGCCGGCTGGTTCGAACTCGAGCACCAGCAGCTGGGCTTCGAATTTGGTTCGTTCACAGAGCGATTCGAAAAGCTGGAGGAGGCGCTTCAGATCGTCATCCCGATGACCCACGGTGAGCGGCCGAGTTTTTCAGGCAAGTGGTACCACACCGAAAACGCCATCAACGAGCCCCGCTACCGCGACCACATTCCGGTGATGCTCGGCGGCAGCGGCGAGAAGAAGACGTTCCGGCTCGCCGCCCAATACGCCGACCACCTCAACATCATCGCGCCAATGGACGAACTTCCAGGCAAACTCGTTGCGCTGGAACAACGATGCGCGGAGGCCAACCGCGACCCCGCGACGCTGGAAACGAGCTGCCTGCTGACCGTGGTGCTCGACGGATACGAATCACATGGAGCGATCGATGAAGCCCGCGGTGGCCGGGCGGTCAGTGGCTCACCACAGCAAGTGGCGGAGGAGATCAAGCGTCGCGTGCTCGATGTCGGCGTGGACGGCGTCATCGTCAACTTGCCGACCCATCGCTATACACCCGGAGTGATAACGAAAGTCGGCGAAGTGCTGCGCAGCATCAGTTCTTGATCGCACTGACCAGGCTGATGTTGCCGGTCATTGCGCCCGCTTCGGACTCGGGATCGGGAACGGGCCGATCGAGCGAGCGCAGCTGAGACGGCAACGGCGTGGCCACGGACCGCCAGCCGCGGTGGCCGAACCATTCGTGGGCGGGCGCGTGCTGCTCGTTGTAGACGAGCGTGAAGAAGGTGTCCTCATCCCCTGCAGCGCGTTCCTCCTCTCGCTTCGCCTCGAAAACATCGGCGTCCAGCGGCACCGCTTCCTCGACCGCCAAATGGCTGCCCGGCGCGGCCAGCGAGTCGATGCCGGCGAACAGCTGGTGCTGAGCGTCGGCCGGCAGGTAGATGAGCAACCCTTCGGCGATGAACGCCGACGGTTTCGACGGATCGAACCCGTTGTCACGCAATGCCTGTGGCCAGTCGTTGCGCAGATCGACGGCCACCTCTCTGCGCTCAGTAGTGGGCGTGTCGCCATGCGCGGCCAACACCTCGCGCTTGAACTCGAGCACCCGCGGCTGGTCCAGCTCGTACACCACGGTGCCGTCGGGCCATGTCAGCCGGTAGCCGCGGGAGTCGAGCCCGGCCGCAAGCAGCACGATCTGCCGCACCCCGGCCGCGGCCGCGGCTTGAAAGTAGGTGTCGAAGTATCGCGTCCGAGCGCCCTGGAAGTTGACGAAGTGTTCGCCGAACTCGGTCTTCAGCGGGTGGTCGGGGGCGCCGCCGTCGAGCAGGTCGGCCCATTCGCCGCCGACCGCCCGGCAGAACACCTCGGCATACGGATCGACCGCCGCGGGATCGGGTTTCTGGGCTTCCAGGGCCCGCGCCGCGGCGACGAACAGCGCGGTCGAACCGACACTCGTCTTGATGTCCCAGCTGTCATTATCGGTACGCACGTACGCGTTTATACGCGCTGATTCTGACAACCCGGCCAGACTGGATACATGGCGGAACCGTGGAACATCAACATCCACTACGACGGCAAACTCGACCGCTGTGTGCCACCGGAGGTGGGGTCCGTGCTCGACGTTGGCTGCGGCGACGGTTTTTTGGCCGCTCGTCTGTCGCAACGCATTCCGACGGTCGTCGCTGTGGACATCGATCAACCCGTCCTGGCGCGAGCCAGGCAACGGTTTCCCAGCGCGCCGGTGAAGTGGCGGTGCGGTGACATCCTCGACATCGCTGACGATTTGGGCGCCTTCGACGCCGTGGTCTCCAATGCGACGCTGCATCATCTCCCCGATACCCGGGTCGCCCTGCGGCGGCTGGGCAGCCTCGTCACGCCCGGCGGAACGCTCGCCCTGGTTACGTTCGCCCGCCCGGGGTGGCGCCACTTGCCATGGGCGATGGCCACACTCGTGATCCGCGGGGTCGCGATCCGGTTGCGCGGCAAATGGGAACACAGCGCGCCCACTGTCTGGCCGCCGCGCTACACCGTCGCCCAGTTACGTCGTGATGTCCGTGCGGAACTACCAGGCGCGCGGGTGTCACTGCTGCCGCTGGGGCGAGTCTTCATCCAGTGGCAAGCAACCGGTTGACTACACCAGAGGACGTCCGGTACGGATCCTCCAATCGAGGTCCTTCAACAGCACGTTGAAGGGGAACTGACGGATGAACCGCGGCAGCAGGTGATTGACCGTCCGGAGCGCACGCATCAATCGGTCGAACCGCCGCTGTCTCACCGCGTCCCACGGCAACCGCATCTCGTCGCGGAACCGTTGCGGCAGAAAGCCCGTCGTGATCAGCAGGCTGAAGTTGTCCAGCGCCCGCTGGATCGGACCGGGCAGCTTGACGCCGCGCACGCGGGCCGCCGCGATCGGCCAAAGGTATTCGCGCACCGCGTCGTCGATGTGCACCTTCTCCACCGATTCCCGCCAGTACCGATCGAATGCGGCGCGGTCCTTCGGCCACATATCCTCCGGAACCTGAAGCGTGGTGCCGAGCGGCACCCCCTCGCGATAGTGCCGCTCGGCGGTCTCCTCATCCATCTCGCCGATGAACAGCCGGTACACGTCGACCGCACCCTTGTACAGGCACGCGCCGACCCACAGCTGTAGGTCTTTGTCGAAGCCGTGGTACTTCACCGGGCTCTCGTCGGTCGAATACACCTGAGCGTGCGCGCGGTTCACCGCACGCCGAAACGCCGCCTTCTGCTCCGGGGAACCTTTGGTCGCCACCGCGAGGTAGGTGAAAGTGGTACGCGCTCGCTTGATCGGATGCAGGTCAACCCGGCCGCTCTCGACGCGACTCTCCATCACGCCGTAGCCGACGCCCGGCCGAGCCAGCTGCATGATCACGTTGGCGGGCCCGGCCAGCAGCGCCACACCCATCAGGCCGTCGTCGAAGTTCGCACCACGGCGCCGCGATGTCGTCGGCAGCGCCGCGGCAGGCTCGCTTACCGCCCGTTCGACGTGCTGCACCGGCTCACTGATCGTCATTGACCCCACCCATCGGCAAATGTGAGAACATATGTTTCCAGATATATTGCCCTCACGACGACGGCGGTGTCAAGATGGATCCGATGGCTCACGTTCGGCCCTACCGCGGCATTGAGGCGGCCGACCGGGTCGCGGAGCGTCGGCGCCGCTTCCTGGAGGCGGGCCTGGACATCCTCGGTTCCGACCCCGACCTGTCCGAACTCACGGTGCGCGGCATCTGCCGCGAGGCCGGGTTGGCGCTGCGGTACTTCTACGAGAGCTTCACCGACAAAGACGATCTCGTCGCCGCAGTGTTCGACTGGGTGATCGCCGATATCGCCGCAACGACGCAGGCGGCGGTCGCGGCAGCGCCCGTCAAGGAACAGACCCGGGCCGGCATCGCCAACATCGTGCGGAGCGTCGCTGCCGACACTCGGGTGGGCCATCTCCTGTTCAGTCCGCAGCTGGCCAATTCGGTCGTACTGCGTAAGCGCGCGGAATCCTTCGCGTTGATGGCAATGCTGACATTCCAGCACGCGGCCACTTTGGGTGCGAAAGACACCGACCTCGTCAAGGCAGCGTCGCATTTCGTGGTCGGCGGCGTCATGCAGATGATCGCCGCGTGGCTTGCAGGTGACGTCAGGATGGACACCGACCAGCTCGTCGATCAGCTGGCCGCGATGATCGATGCGCTGGCCGTCCCAGAGCTCTACCGGGGCTAGCGACCAGCGGGCACTCGGGGTCGACGATCCGCACCGGTCTTCGGCGCGGTCTTCGTGTCGCGCTCGGTGAATTCTTTGGTCCAGCAAGCGAACTCGAGCGTGATGCCGTCCGGATCGTGGAAGTAGAACGACCGCACGTATACGCCGGGATGCACCGTCGCCGACACCTGCGCCTCGCTCTCGTCATGGTTGAGCACCGGGCCGACGCGCACACCCTTGTCCTTGAGCCGCTGCCGGTACTCGTCGAACTTTTCCGCGGGCACGTGAAAAGCCAGGTGGTTCATGGTGCTGACGGCGCTCACGATGTCACCGATGCCCGGGATCGCTTCGGGCGACGAGACGCAGGGCACCCGGTCGGGTGCGTCTGCGAACCAGAAGAACGCCACGCAGTCGCCATTGCCTGCGTCGAAGAAGAAGTGCTGTCCCATGCCGCCGGGTAGATCCAGCGACTTGATCAGCGGCATGCCGAGGACATTGCTGTAGAAGTCGACGGTGCGCGCCATGTCGGAGCAGACCAGCGCCACGTGGTTGATCCCGCCGAGCTCGAATTCGGAATTGGGATTGTCTGGCTTGATCATTCGCAGCTCCTCTAGCCAAGCTCGAAATCTGAATCTAACATCAGATTCAGGTGCGATCAATGGCCGAGGAGCTTCGTGACCGTCAGCCCCCGCGAACAATTGCCGACTCTGCGTGGCAGGCAGACGCAGGCCGCGATCGACGCGGCGGCCAGGGCGGTGATCGCACGCAAGGGCATTCTGGCGACGACGATTTCGGACATCGCGGCCGAAGCAGACAGATCCACGGCGTCGTTCTACAACTATTACGACTCCAAGGAAGCGATGGTCCGCGAGTGGGCCGTGCGATTCCGCGACGAGGCGCGAGAACGCTCGCGCGCGGCGGCAGAACCCGGGCTGACCAACTGGGAGCGGTCGTATCAGGCCGCGGCCGCCCACTGGAACACCTACCGCAATCGGTTGGCCGAGATGATCAGCGTGTCGCAGTTGGCCATGGTGAGCGACGATTTCGCCCAGTACTGGAGTGACATCTGCTCGCTACCAATCGGCTTGATCACACAGATTGTGAAACACGCCCAACGCCAAGGCTTCTGCGCTGCTGACGACGATCCCCAACTGATCGCGGAGGCGATGGTGTCCATGCTCAACCAGTTCTGCTACACGCGGCTGGCCGGAAACATGGCGGCTGCCGTCGATGACGACGCGTGCATCACCACGTTGGCCAACATTTTCTACCGGACGATCTATCCCAAGGAGGCCGGGCTTTTATGACCAAAACACCGGCGTCATCCGGGACACCGGGCGTCACCCGCGAGTTCGTCGGGACGGATTCGCCGACGGCACGACGTGCCGGGTCCGGCGGGCATCCGTGTCAGGGCCTCTACCACCGCGGCGTCGGGCGCAAGCCAAAGGTCGCGATGATCGCCACGCACTACCAAATCGACTTCTCCGAGCACTATCTCGCCGATTACATGGCCACGCGCGGCATCGGTTTCCTCGGCTGGAACACCCGCTACCGCGGATACGAGAGCAGCTTCCTGCTCGACCACGCGCTGGTCGACATCGGCATCGGGGTGCGCTGGCTGCGCGAAGTCCAAGGGGTGGAAACCATCGTGCTGCTGGGTAATTCCGGCGGCGGCTCCCTGATGGCTGCCTACCAGGCGCAGGCCGTCGACCCACACGTGACGCCGCTGGAGGGCATGCGGCCCGCGGCCGGGCTGACCGATTTGCCGCCCGCTGACGGATACATCGCCAGTGCGGCGCATCCCGGTCGTCCGGATGTGCTCACCGCATGGATGGACGCGTCCGTCGTCGACGAAAACGACGCCATTGCAAGCGATCCCGACCTCGACCTGTTCAACGAACACAACGGCCCCCCGTACCCCAAGGAGTTCCTCGAGCGCTACCGGTCGGCACAAGTAGCCCGCAACCACGCGATCACCGACTGGGTCGAGACGGAGCTCAAGCGGGTGCACGCGGCGGGCTTTTCCGACCGTCCCTTCACGGTGCTGCGCACGTGGGCGGACCCGCGGATGGTCGATCCGACGATCGAGCCGACGAAGCGCCCGGCCAATATGTGCTACGTCGGCGTTCCGGTCAGGGCGAACCGCTCGGCGCATGGCATCGCCGCCGCGTGCACGCTGCGCAACTGGCTGGGTATGTGGAGCCTCCGGCACGCGCAGACCCGCGCCGAACCGCACCTGTCCCGCATCGAATGTCCTGCGTTGGTGATCAACGCCGAGCAGGACACGGGCGTGTACCCCAGCGACGCTCAGCGCATCTACGACGCGCTGGCCAGCACCGACAAGTCTGCGTGCTCGATCGACACCGACCACTACTTCACTACCCCGGGCGCCCGCAGCGAGAAGGCCGATACGATCGCCAAGTGGATCGCGAAGCACTGGCACTGAGAGTCCTCGCGCACTTCACGCCGGGCGACAAAGTCACCGAATTCCTTGCACCAGAGTCGGATTGGCTCGACATTCGCTACTGCGCCGAGGACGATGACGACACCTTCTACCACGAGCTGCCCGAGGCGGAGGTTATCTGGCACGTGCTAAGACCCATCTCGGGCCACGACCTCGAGAAGGCGCAACGGTGCAAGCTCGTGCACAAGATGGGTGCGGGCGTGAACACCATCGACGTCGCCGCGGCGACTCGGCTCGGCATCGCGGTGGGGAACATGCCCGGTGCGAACGCGGCCTCGGTCGCCGAGGGCACCGTGCTGTTGATGCTGGCCGCGCTGCGACGGCTTCCCGCCCTGGACAGGGCGACCCGCGAAGGCAGGGGCTGGCCGTCAGATCCGAGTCTCGGCGAAACAGTGCGCGACATCGGCGGCTGCACCGTCGGGCTGGTTGGCTACGGCAACATCGCCAAGACCGTCGAGACGATGGTGACCGCTATGGGTGCACGAGTCCTGCACACCAGCACGCGAGACGACGGCCATCCCGGCTGGCGCCCGCTCCCTGAGCTGCTCACCGAAAGCGACATCGTCTCGCTGCATCTGCCGCTGACCGATAAGACCGCAGGCATGCTGGATCGCGAAGCCCTCGCCACGATGAAGACCGACGCGGTGCTCGTCAACACCTCACGCGGCGGCGTGGTCGACGAGGACGCATTGGTCGACGCACTGCGCACCGGCGGGGTGGGCGCCGCGGGCCTGGACGTGTTCGCTGTCGAGCCAATATCGACCGACAATCCGCTGCTCGGCCTGGACAATGTGGTCCTCACGCCGCACGTCACCTGGTACACCGTCGACACCATGCGGCGGTACCTGGAACATGCGGTGGACAACTGCCGGCGGATCAGGGATGGGCAGGAGCTGGCCAACGTCGTCAACGAGTAGTCTGGCTCCCGACCGACCGGTTAATAGGGAAGGCTTCTACGAAGAGGTAGCTATGCCCATCGCGATCACTCCTGAGCACAACGACCTGGCCGACTCGGTGCGCTCCCTGGTGGCGCGGGTGGCGCCGTCGGACGTGCTGCACGAAGCCCTCGAAACCCCGATCCCGAACCCGCCGACCTACTGGAAGGCCGCGGCCGAGCAGGGCCTGCAGGGCGTGCACTTGGCGGAATCCGTTGGCGGACAAGGCTTCGGCATCCTCGAGCTGGCCATCGTGCTGGCCGAGTTCGGCTACGGCGCGGTGCCGGG
>DASRJA010000518.1:0-10827 GCA_035649695.1 Mycobacterium sp.
TCGGGCATCACAGCCTGCGCCCCCACTGGCTGGAATACGAGGGTGTCCACCCCCGCCTCGAGATAGGGCCCGACCGAGACTGCAGCCTGATCAGCGCCGCATGCAAGAAACAGCACCGTGCTGAAGGGCGTCCCGCCGCGGGCGGCTCGTCCCGACGCGACATGGCCCAGAGGATCCCGCAGCGTGGTAACGGTGTACTGAGAGTCAAGGATCACGCCATCCGCAGTCTCACCGGCCAATGCCAACGTCTTTGGTCCGGTCGCGCCGATCAGCACCGGAACCCGTTGTTGCGGAGCCCAATCCAAACACACGTCGGCAAGGCGAACGTAGCGGCCGTCAACGGTGACGGTCCGCCCGGCCAAGAGATCCTTCAAAGCCGTGACGTACTCGCGCATCAATGTCAGGGGTGACGCCACGGCGGCGCCCGCCTGCCGCATCCAGTCCTGCACACCGTGGCCGAGGCCAACGCGTATCCGGCCTGGGAACATCGACTCGAGGGTGGCGATCTCCATTGCGGTGGTTACCACGTTGCGCAGTGGTGCTGGCAGCACTCCGAGACCGACCGTGAGCGTTTCAGAGGACGCCAACGCCACCGCCGCCTGAGCGATGCCGCCCTGCAGGAAGCAGTCCTCCCACAGCCACAGTTCGGTGACGCCGGCATGCTCGGCGGCCGCGGCCGTTTGTCGCAAAGTGTCGGGACGGAAGTCTGGGCGAAACACCACGCCGATGCGAGCACTCACGCGTCCGACACTACTGTTCGGCCAGCGCCGCCTTCATCGCTTCCTTCGGCGCAGGCATCCCGGTGAACTGCTCGACCTGGGCGAATGCCTGATGCAGTAGCATCTGCAGCCCGCTGACGACCTGTCCGCCTGCCGCCGCGACGGCGGCCGCAAGCGGGGTCGGCCATGGCTCGTAGATCGCATCGAGCAGCAGTGGCGTCGCTACCACGCTGTCGACATGTCGGGCCGCGACGTCGGCGGGGATCGTGCTGACGACGATATCGACGTCGACCAGCGGGATTCCCAGTTCGACCCAGCGGGCGTAAACGCCCACGCGGGTCCCGAGTTCGACGAGCGGCCGTGCCTTGTCCCAATTCCTTGCGACAACCGAAATGTCTTGCACGCCAAGCTCAGCGAGCCCCACAACGACCGCAGGCGCGGTGCCACCCGAGCCCAGCACAGCCGCCCTGCCAGCTGCCCGTCCGAGCGCACCCTTCACGCCGTCGATGTCGGTGTTGTCGGCCCGCCAGCCGGCTTGCGTCCGCACCAGTGTGTTAGCCGAGCCCACGAGTTCCGCGCGTGCAGTGCGTTCGTCGGCGAACCGCAGTGCCGCGAACTTGCCCGGCATCGTCACCGACACGCCCACCCACTCCGGGCCGAAACCTGCTACCAAACCAGGCAATTCGGATGCGGTGCATTCGATGCGGTCATACGTCCAGCCGTCCAGCCCGAGCGCGCGATAGGCGGCCAGGTGCAGCTGCGGTGATCGGGAATGCGCGATCGGTGAGCCGAGCACCGCCGCCTTGCGCGGACTACCTGGCGCTATCGAGGACACCGTTGCGCTTGGCCAGTTCGATGTTCGCCAGATGCTGCTCGTAGTCGCGGGTGAACAGCGTGGTTCCCTGCATATCGACCGTCACGAAGTACAGCCAATCCCCCGGCGCGGGCTGTTCGGCCGCCGCCAGCGCCGGCTGCCCGGGTGAGCAGATCGGGGTAGCCGGAAGACCAGGCCGCACATAGGTATTCCATTGCGTGTGCTGGGCGCGGTCGGCGTCGGTCGTCGCCACCTCGATCCGGTCCAACGGATAGTTCACGGTCGAGTCGAACTCCAAAGTCCGGTTCTCATGCAGCCGGTTGTAGATCACCCGCGCAACCTTGGCGAAGTCCTCCGGGGTCGCTTCCCGCTGCACCAGCGACCCGACAGTGAGGATCTGGTACGGCGACATGTTCATCGCCTTAGCCGTGTCGAGAAGCCCGCCCTGTGCGTACTGCGTCGCGCTGGTCCCGATCAGCGTGGACAAGATGTCCTGGGCCGATGCCGACGGATCGATGTTCCAGGTACCCGGCGCGATCAACCCCTCCAGCCGGCGGTGGTCGTTTCCCAGCGCGCTGACCGGGTTGATTGCCCACTCCGGCACCGAAAGCGCCGACGGCGCAGCGCTCCCCGCGGCCTTGCGCAGGTCGTCCACCGACAGGCAATGCCTGTCGCCGTCGAGGTTCACACACGTCGCACGCGAGATCAGGCTGAAGACGCCCTCGGTGACGGCGTTGGTTTTGACATCCTGGATGTCGTCGAGCTGCCGTCCTTCTGGTATCACCAGCTTGCCGACCCTGTTCTGCGGATCGGCAAGTCGCGCAACGGCATTGGACGCCGGGATTTTGGTGCGGACCTTGTAGAAGCCGGGCTGGATTGCGGCGATGGCGGAGTTGCCCTCGGCGGCCTCGACGAACACCTTGCTGTCCGCGACCACCTTACGGTCTTCCAGCGTCTTGCCGATCGCTGTGGTGGAGTCGCCGTCGTGGATCTGGATGACCACGTCGTTGACGCCGTCGCCGGTGTAGTCGTTGGCCGCACCGAACAGCGTGTGCCACATCTTCGAACCCAGGAACACCGCACCGACGACGATCACGATCAGCAGCGCCAGCGCGAAGCCACTGGCGAAGCGCCGCTTTCGCCGACTTCTGGCTTCCCGCACGCGGTCCGCCCGGGTCATCCTGCGCCGCGGCGGTCCGACCGCCACGGGTTCGGCGCGTCCGCGACCCCAGTTGTCAGTCATCCCCGACCTCTCCGTGCGCGGTCAACGCCGCGCGCCGTTGGTCCAGCCAATTCTGCAAAATCCCCACTGCCGCAGCCTGATCGATCATCGCCCGCTGGCCCTTGGCGCGGACGCCCGCGTCCCGAAGCGACCGCTGCGCCGCGACCGTGGTGAGCCGTTCGTCAGCCAATCGCACCGGTGTCGGCGCGATGCGTCGGGCCAGCTGGTCGGCCAACTCGACTGCGTCCCTGGCAGACGAACCGGACCGGTCGGCAAGGGTGCGCGGCAAGCCCACCACCACCTCGACAGCTTCGTACTCGTCGGCCAGTTGGGCGAGGCGGCGCAGGTGTTTGCCGGACTTGTTCCGTCGGTCCCGCTCGACCGTTTCCACCGGTGTCGCCAGGATCCCATCCGGATCGCTGGCGGCCACCCCGATGCGCACCGTACCAACGTCGACACCGAGCCGTCGACCGCGGCCGGGATCGTCGCCCCCCGGCCGATCCGGTAGACGGTCATCAATATCGGCCACCGGCTAGCTCCGGCCTATTTCTGCGCGTAGCGCGGCCAATGCCGCGTCGATACCCGCCGCCCCCTTACCGGAACCCTGTGCCAGATCGGCCTTGCCGCCCCCACGGCCATTGACCGCCGCACCCAACTGCTTCACCAACTCGTTGGCCTTCAGCCCGAGATCCTGCGCGGCCGGGTTGACCGCCACTACGAACGGGACGCTGTCGTTCTCACCCTCGGCGATCAACGCGACGACGGCGGGCTCGCTGCCCAACTTGCCCCGGATGTCACCGACGAGCGTGCGCAGATCCGCCGCCGACATTCCGCCGGCCATCCGCTGCGCCACGACACGCACCTTACCGATTTGCTCGGCGCCCGCAGCGGCATTCGCTGCGGCAGCCCGCGCATTCGCCAGCCGCATCTTGTCGAGTTCCTTTTCGGCGGCGCGAAGGCGCTCGACCAGATTGGCCACCCGGGCCGGAACTTCCTCCGACGGGACCTTCAGCGTCGAGGCCAGACCCGCCATCAGGGCGCGTTCCTTGGCCAAGTGGCGGAACGAATCCAAACCGACGTAGGCCTCGACGCGGCGCACGCCGGACCCAACCGACGACTCGC
Organism: Mycobacterium sp.; assembly: GCA_035649695.1. Lineage (GTDB taxonomy): Bacteria > Actinomycetota > Actinomycetes > Mycobacteriales > Mycobacteriaceae > Mycobacterium. The sequence goes on from DASRJA010000518.1 coordinate 3,878, forward strand.
CGAGAATCGTCACCGGGCCGATCTGTGCCGAGCTCTCCACGTGCGTGCCACCACACAGCTCGAGCGAGAACGGCCCGCCGATCTCGACCACCCGCACCTCGTCGGGGTAGTTCTCACCGAAGAGCGCCATCGCGCCCATCGCCTTGGCCTTGTCCAGTTCGGTGATAAAGCTGTTCACCTGGTAGTTGGCCTCGACAGCTTCGTTGGTGACTTCCTCGATCTGCGTCCGCTGACCCTCGCTCAGGGGGCCCTGCCAGTTGAAGTCGAACCGCAAATAACCCGGCCGGTTCAAGGAGCCGGCCTGAACGGCGTTGGGGCCCAGCACTTGTCGTAGCGCGGCGTGCACCATATGGGTGCCGGAGTGGCCCTGTGTAGCGCCGTGCCGCCAGCGCGGGTCGACGGCGGCGATGACGGTGTCACCCTCGACGAATTCGCCGGACTCGACGTTGACGCGGTGCGCCCACAGGGTTTTGGCGATCTTCTGCACATCGCTGACTGCCGCCTTGGCCGAGCCAGACGCGCCGGCGCCGGTGATGCTGCCCTCGTCGGCGATCTGACCACCCGATTCGGCGTAGAACGGCGTGCGGTCCAGGATCAACTCGACGCGGTCAGGCGCCGGACCACCGTTGTGTGCGACCACGGGGACCCGCTTACCGTCCACGAAGATTCCGAGAATCTTTGCCTCGGAGGATAATTCGTCGAAGCCGGTGAACTCCGTCGGGCCATCGTCGACTAGCTCGCGGTACTCCGACAGATCGGCGTGCGCCTGTTTGCGCGCAGCCGCGTCGGCCTTCGCACGCTGGCGTTGCTCGGCCATCAGGCTGCGGAAGCCTTCTTCGTCGACGCTCAGGCCAGCCTCGGCGGCCATTTCGAGCGTCAATTCCAGTGGGAAGCCGTATGTGTCGTGCAACGTGAACGCGTCGGTGCCCGACAGCACCTTCGCACCCGACGCCTTGGTCGCGCTTGCGGCGTCCTCGAACAGCCGCGAGCCCGAGGCCAAAGTCCGGTTGAACGCCGTCTCCTCGGCGACCGCGATGCGGAGGATCCGCTCGAAGTCGGTGACGAGTTCGGGGTACGAAGGGCCCATCGCGTCGCGCACGGTCGCCATCAGGTCGCCGACGATCGGGTCGTCGATGCCGAGCAGCTTGGCCGAGCGAATCACGCGGCGCAGCAGCCGCCGCAGCACGTAGCCGCGGCCGTCGTTGCCCGGGCTCACCCCGTCGCCGATCAGGATCGCGGCGGTGCGGGTGTGGTCGGCGATGATCCGGTAGCGAACGTCGTCCTCGTGGTTGCCGACGTCGTAGCCGCGTGGGGCGCGCGCGGCCACCGTGTCAATGGCCGGGCGCAGCAGGTCTGTCTCGTAGACGTTGTGCACGCCCTGCAGCAGGAACGCCACCCGCTCCACGCCCATGCCGGTGTCGATGTTCTTGCGCGGCAGCGGGCCCAGGATCTCGTAGCCCTCCTTGGCCGGCCCCTCCCCCCGCTCGTTCTGCATGAACACGAGATTCCAGATCTCGATGTAGCGATCCTCGTTGGCGACGGGGCCGCCCTCGATGCCGAATTCGGGGCCGCGGTCGTAGTAGATCTCCGACGACGGGCCGCACGGCCCGGGGATGCCCATCGACCAGTAGTTGTCGGCCATCCCGCGACGCTGGATGCGGTCAGCCGGCAACCCCGCGACCTCCTGCCACAGCCCGACTGCCTCGTCGTCATCCAAATAGACTGTGGCCCATATCCTTTCGGGGTCGAATCCGTAGCCGCCCTGGTCAATGGGGTTGGTCAGCAGAGTCCATGCCAGCTCGATGGCGCGACGCTTGAAGTAGTCGCCGAACGAGAAGTTGCCGGCCATCTGGAAAAAGGTGTTGTGCCGGGTGGTGATGCCCACCTCGTCGATGTCTGGCGTCCGGATGCACTTCTGGATGCTGGTCGCCGTGTTGTACGGCGGGGTGCGCTGGCCGAGGAAGAACGGCACGAACTGCACCATGCCCGCGTTGACGAACAGCAGGTTGGGGTCGTCGAGTATCACCGAGGCGCTGGGCACCTCGGTGTGGCCCGCCTTCACGAAGTGATCGAGGAAACGCTTCCTGATCTCGTGTGTCTGCACGTCCCTACTGTCCCTTTTCTGCATTACCTGCGACTATTCGACCGCACTACAGTACCGGTCTGAGTAGCCCCACTAAAAAGTCAACGAACCGGCGCGGCGTCAAGTGCCGGGTTCATCCGTTGACGAAGCTCAGCCGCACCTGACGCTGTCGATTGTCCCGGTTCAGATCGACCAGCACGACGCTTTGCCAGGTGCCGAGCAGCGGTTGGCCGCCCTGCACCGGAACCGTGACCGACGGCGCCACCAGCGCGGGCAGCACATGGTCGGCGCCGTGCCCCGGTGATCCGTGCTCATGGCGGTATCGGTCGTCGCGCGGCAGCAGGCGCTCGAGCGTGTCGATGAGGTCGTCATCCGAGCCGGCGCCGGTTTCGATGATTGCCACGCCGGCGGTGGCGTGCGGCACGAAAACATTGCATAGCCCGTCTCCATGCTCGCCGCAAAACGACCGCACCGCGTCTGTGAGGTCGACGATCCGCCGGCGCGATGTGTCGATATCGAGCACGTCGGAGTTCATGACTTCCACCCTACGGACCACCAATTTGCGAGCCGAAACATCCCTGTTTGCAAAGCGAAATATCCCGATTCCTATTCGACCAATCCGCTGAATCGGTTGGTCGCCGGGAGGAAGCTGAGAGTCGTCCGGTGGCGCCACCGGGGCGCCGCCCCGACACAAGGGGGTGGGTGGACGTGCACGCACGCTCTACCACAATTTCGGCGCAAGCCTCGTCGATCGACGACGGAATCGCCTATATGCGCGACGATCTGATGCCTGAACTCGAAAACATCGACGGGTATGTCGGCATCTCGCTGTTGGTTGACCGGGACTCTGGCCGTTGCATCATCACCGCTGCCTACGAGTCGGAGGATGCGATGCATGCTGCCGCGGACAAGGCGAAACAGCTTCGCAGTCAAGCGGCGGAGAGGTTCGGCGGCGATGTCCAGAAGATCGAAGAGTGGGAGATCGGGTGCCTGCACCGCGACCACCAGTCGGCCGATGGCGCCTGTGTGCGGGCAACGTGGGTAAAAGCCGACCCAGCTTTGGCGGACCAAAACATCGAGTTCTTCAAGACGTCCGTGCTGCCCGACCTGGAGAACCTCGAAGGGTTCTGCAGCGCGAGCCTGCTGATCGACCGCTCGACGGGTGTTGGTGTGTCCTCAATCACGTTCGACAGCCGCGAATCGATGGAGCGCAACCGGGAGCAGGCGACGGCTCTCAAGGCCGCAAAGATTCGCGAAGTCGGCGTTGAGGAACTCGACGAGTGCGAGTTCGAGTTGGCGCTCGCCCACCTGCGCGTGCCCGAAATGGCCTGACGGAGCAATTTGTCGGATCCGCCGCCGCGAGCCGCTCGGCGGCGGAGCGTAGTGACTGGACCGGTGGCGCCGCCGGGGCGCTGCCCCGAACACTTGAGGAGGCGGATCGTGTTCGCACGCTCTACCACTATTCAGGCGCAGCCCTCGTCCATCGACGCCGGCATTGCGCATGTTCGCGATGAGATCATGCCCGCAGTTCAGGCCATGGATGGCTGTGTTGGCATTTCACTGTTGGCCGACCGGGACACCGGCGGATGCATCGTGACGACCTCATGGGAGACCGAGGACGCCATGCGCGCCAGCAGGGAACGGGTACGGCCGCTTCGCGATCGGGCCGCGGAGGCGTTTGGATCCGGCGGCGACACACAGGTCGACGAGTGGGAGATCGCGGTCTTGCACCGTGACCACCGCTCGGCCGACGGCGCCTGTGTGCGGGCAACGTGGATCAAGGTCCCGCCGGACCAGGCGGACCGGGCCATCGAGTTCTACAAGGACTCGGTCCTGTCGTCCCTGGAGAATCTCGAGGGGTTCTGCAGCGCCAGCCTGCTGATAAACCGCTCCAGCGGGCGCGCCGTCTCGTCAGCGACGTTCGATAGCCGCGACGCCATGGAGCGCAACCGCGAGCAGGCGAAGGAACTGCGGAACACGCGGACCCGGGAATTGGGCGCTGACGTCCTCGACGTCGGCGAGTTCGAGCTCGCGCTGGCCCATCTGCGGGTGCCCGAAATGGCCTGATTAACGCCCGTGCGCATTGACGCGGGCGTTTATTGACGACGCCGCAGGGGTATGTCACCTCCAGCCCAATAGCTTGGAGGAACAATGACAATCACCGGCGTAATTACTGCAATTCTCATCGGCATCGTCGTCGGCGTGCTGGGCCGGTTACTGGTTCCCGGTCGACAGCCGATCGGCTGGTTGGTGACGATCGCCGTCGGCATCGTGTCGGCGTTCATCGGCACCGCAATCGCCCGCGCGTTGGGTATCCCCACGGCCACGGAAGGCATCGACTGGCTCGAGCTGCTCTGCCAGGTTGTCGTCGCCGCCATCGGCGTGGCATTGGTGTCGGCGCTCTTGGGTCGACGGACGGGCTTTATGGGGCGCAGGCGTTCAGGCCTCATGCGCTGACCGCTGCCCGCGGTACCCCCGGCGATCCCGGCTGGCCTCCACCAGCTGGGATCGTCGTGTTGGGGCCTGGTTCAGCGTGGCAGCAAGGGCTTGTCCGCGCGCGCCTTGAGCTGCTGGACCAGCCACGAATTGCCGTCGGGGTCGGTGAATCCGAACAATGTGCCCCCGTCGCGCTCGTCGATGACATCGATGTCGCCGGCCGCAACTCCACTCTCAAGTAATTGCTCGCGGGCGCGATAGGCGTCGGCGACGACAAGTTGGACTCCTTTGAGCGCCCCGGGCTGCATCGGGGACGGGTCGCTGAGCACGATCGAGCAGCCCGAGCCTGGTGGGGTGAGCTGTGCGAAGCGCTGGTCACCCGCCCGGGTGTCGTGGTCCAGGTTGAAACCGAGTTGGTCGCGGTAGAACGCAATGGCCCGGTCTACGTCGCTGACCGGGACCACAACGACTTCCAGAGTCCAGTCCATCAGAGGCTCTTCAGAAGCTCGTCGAGCTTTTCGTAGCCCTCCCTCATACCGCCCTCCATGCCCGACGACAGCAGGCCGTCGCGGGCCTCGATGTTGGGGCAGATCGACCGGCCGCGCAGCCGGCTGCGGCCATTGCCGAGGACCTCGAACCACATGAACTCGATGTTGACCATGTCCGGCGCGCCCTCGAATTCGAAGGTCTGGATGATGAATTCGTTGTCCCGCACCTTGTGGAACACGCCGTTGAAACTGAACGCGCCGCGGTCGGCCTTGTGTACGTAGCGGTAGCCGCCGCCGGTCTTGAAGTCCCAGTGCTCGATCGTCATCTCCAGGTCGCGAGGGCCCAGCCACTGCTTGACCAGGTCTGGCTCGGCGTGGGCCCGGAACAACGCCTCCACCGGAGCGTCGAAATCGCGGGTGAACTCCATGGCCAGCGTGTCGACCGGGGCGTTGAGGTTGAGCGGGTTTGTCATTTCTCGGTTCCTTCCTTGTCGGTCATCGCCGCCAGCAGGGCGTCTAACTGGCGGTAGCTGCGTTCGGCGTCAAGCCGGTACCGGTCGATCCATGCGGTGAGCCGCTCCAACGCGGCCGCGTCGAGATGGACGGGCCTGCGCTGCGCGTCGCGAGTCCTGGTGACCAAGCCAGCCTGTTCGAGCACCTGAATGTGCTTGGACACCGCCTGTTTCGTGATGTCGAACGGGGCAGCCAGCTCGTTGACGGTGGCCGGTCCGCGGGACAGACGCGCCACGATCGCGCGCCGAACCGGGTCGGCCAGCGCCATGAAGGCGCGGTCCAGCCGGGTGTCTGCATCCCCACCACTCCCCAATTGTCAACCTTGTATTTGATCAATGAATTGGTTGAATACCAACGTAGAAGGCTGTGCGGCGGCTGTCAAGGGGTGATTTCAGCGCTTTTTGCGGATGATGGCGCGCAGTTTGTCCAGCCGCGTGGCGATCTCGCGTTCGGCGCCATGAGTGGTCGGCTGGTAGTAGTCGACGCCAACCAGCTCGTCGGGCGGATACTGTTGGGGCACAACACCATCCGGGTCGTCGTGGCTGTACTTGTAGCCGATCGCGTTGCCCAGTTTCGCGGCGCCTGAGTAATGGCCGTCGCGCAGATGGGCGGGCACCAGGCCAGCCTTGCCGTCGCGGATATCGCTCATCGCCGCGCCGATCGCGCTTATGACCGCATTGGACTTCGGCGCGGTGGCCAGGTGGATCGTGGCGTGCGCCAACGTCAATTGCGCCTCCGGCATGCCGATCAGCTGTACCGTCTGCGCCGCGGCGACGGCGGTCTGCAACGCCGTCGGGTCGGCCATCCCGATGTCCTCGCTGGCCAGAATCATCAGCCGACGGGCGACGAACCGCGGATCCTCGCCCGCGACCAGCATCCGAGCCAGGTAGTGCAGGGCGGCGTCGACGTCAGAGCCGCGGACGGATTTGATGAACGCGCTGATCACGTCGTAGTGCTGATCGCCGTCGCGGTCATAGCGCACGGCGGCCTTGTCCAGCGACTGCTCGATGGTCGCGACCGTCACCTGCTCGCCTGCCTCGGCGGCGACTTCCAACGCTGTCAGAGCGCGCCGCGCGTCGCCTGCAGAGAGCTGCACCAGCAGCTCGACGGCGTCCTCGGTCACGTCGACCTGGCCGCCGAGGCCGCGCGGGTCGTCGATGGCGCGACGCACCACGGTCCGGACGGCGTCCGCATCGAGCGGCTGCAGCTGCAGTATCAGCGACCGCGACAGCAGCGGCGCGACGACAGAGAACGACGGGTTCTCAGTGGTGGCCGCGACCAGCAGCACGATCCGGTTCTCTACCGCCGACAGCAACGCATCCTGCTGGGTCTTGGAGAACCGGTGCACCTCGTCGATGAAGAGCACGGTGGCGTTGCCGCCGGTGCGCCGCAGGCTTCGCGCCTCGTCGATGACCGCCCGCACGTCCTTC
>DASRJA010000519.1:0-5690 GCA_035649695.1 Mycobacterium sp.
CGATCGACCGGATCAACGCGATCGCCAACCCGCAGCTGCCCAAGATCGGGGAGCGTTTCCTGGGCACGGTCGTCAAGACCACCGATTTCGGTGCGTTCGTGTCGCTGCTCCCCGGACGGGATGGCCTGGTGCACATCTCCAAGCTCGGCAGGGGCAGGCGCATCGCCAAGGTCGAAGACGTGGTCAAGGTCGGCGACAAGCTGCGCGTGGAGATCGCCGACATCGACAACCGCGGCAAGGTCTCGCTGATCCTGGTCGCCGAAGAAGACACAGCGGACGCGTCCTCCAGCGCGGATGCACCCGTCGATGCCGCAACCGCCAGCAGCTAGGTCCCGGGCGCTGCATCGCGGCGCCCGCGCCGACAAAACGTCGGAAGCGGTCCGCCGCACCACCTTGCCCGGTGGCCTCCGTGTCGTCACCGAGTACATCCCGTCCGTGCGTTCCGCATCGGTCGGTGTGTGGGTCGGCGTCGGCTCGCGCGACGAGGGACGCAGCGTGGCCGGTGCGGCGCATTTCCTGGAACACCTGCTGTTCAAGTCGACGCCGACGCGCACCGCGGTCGAGATCGCCCAGGCTGTCGATGCCGTCGGCGGGGAGCTGAATGCGTTTACCGCCAGGGAGCACACCTGTTACTACGCGCATGTGCTCGACACCGACCTGGAGTTGGCCATCGACCTGGTCGCCGATGTGGTGTTGCGCGGCCGTTGCGCCACAGATGATGTCGAAGTCGAACGCGCCGTGGTGCTCGAAGAAATTGCGATGCGGGACGACGACCCGGAGGACACCCTGGGCGACGTGTTCCTCTCGGCGATGTTCGGCGAGCATCCGGTAGGCCGCCCCGTGATCGGCGGCGTCGACTCGATTTCGGCGATGACACGGGCACAGCTGCATTCGTTCCATATGCGCCGATACACCCCCGAGCGGATGGTGGTGGCGGTGGCGGGCAACGTCGAGCACGACGAGGTGGTCGCGCTGGTGCGGGACCACTTCGGGGCGAGGCTGATTCGCGGCCGCCGACCGCTGGCACCGCGCACAGGCACCGGCCGGGTTGCCGGCAGGCCGACCCTGCGGATGGTCCACCGCGACGGTGAACAGACACACCTGACACTCGGTGTGCGCACCCCCGGCAGGCACTGGGATCAGCGCTGGGCGCTGTCGGTGCTCAACACCGCGCTGGGCGGCGGCCTGAGTTCGCGGCTGTTCCAAGAGATTCGGGAGACGCGCGGGCTGGCGTACTCGGTGTACTCGACCGTCGACACGTTCTCCGACAGTGGCGCGCTGTCCATCTACGCCGCGTGCCAGCCCGAGCGCTTCGACGAGGTAGTCCGGGTGACCACCGAAGTCCTCGAGAAGGTGGCACGTGACGGCATCACCGAAGCGGAATGCCGCATCGCCAAAGGCTCACTGCGCGGCGGGCTGGTGCTTGGGTTGGAGGACTCCGGCTCGCGGATGAACCGCATCGGCCGCAGTGAGCTGAACTACGGCGAACACCGCAGCATCGCGCATACCCTCGGCAAAATCGAAGGCGTCACCCTCGACGAGGTCAACGCGGTCGCGCATCAACTCCTTACCCGACAGTTCGGCGCCGCTGTCCTTGGCCCCCAGCGGTCGAAAAAGTCTCTGCCACAGCCGCTTCGGAGGATCGCGGGCTGACCGGTAGCCTGGGTCGGTGCCTGGACTGTCTCGGCGGCAGGCGCTGCTCGGCGGGTTGACCCTCGCTGCAGCGGCGGCCTGCGCGACCAAACCCGTACTCGCCGATCCTGAGGAGCCGCCGCCGATCGGGGAACACATCGCAGCGCTTGAGCGACGCCACGACGCGTACGTCGGCGTGTATGCCGTTGACCTCGACGGTGGTCGGTCCATCTCCCACCGCGGCCAGGAAGCGTTCGCCATGTGCTCGACGTTCAAGGGCTACGCGGCGGCACGGGTGCTGCAGATGGTCGAACGCGACGAGCTGACCTTGGATCAGAGGGTCTTCGTCGATCCGGCCGCGATCGTCGCGAACTCGCCGAGGACTGCGCCCCGGGCCGGTGGTGACATGACACTCGACGAGCTATGCCAGGCGGCGCTGCAGGTGAGCGACAACACCGCAGGGAACCTGCTGCTGAAGACCATCGGCGGGCCGTCCGCTATCACCGCGTTCGCCCGCAGTATCGGTGATCCCAGCTCGCGGCTGGACCGCTGGGAGACGGCGTTGAATTCTGCGGTTCCCGGCGACCCCCGCGACACCAGCACACCCGAAGCACTCGGCCGTGGCTATCGCGCCCTGCTTGCCGGCGACGCGCTTGCGCCCGCGCAGCGCCAGCAGCTCGAAACATGGATGCGGGCGAACGAGACGTCCAGCATGCGGGCCGGGCTGCCGCCGGACTGGACCACCGCCGACAAGACCGGCAGCGGCGATTACGGCACCACCAACGACGCTGGCATCGCGTACGGACCCGCAGGTCAGCGTGTGCTGCTCGCGATGATGACGCGCTCGCAGGGCAACGACCCGAAGGCGCAGAATCTGCGGCCCGTCATCGGCGAGCTCAGCGCGATGCTCTTACCCGAAGTGCTGGCCTAGGTGATTTTCTAGGGAAACACCCGATTCCTTGTCGGCTCTCGTGTCATACGTTTGCTCCACAGAGGAGCAGCGCCAGCATAGTGGCCTGATCGGGGACGGAGCGAGAGACCGTGGCGATCGAGACGATAGCGCTTCATGACTACCTGCCACCGGAGGAGCCCAATGGCGCAGTCGCGGTTATCGATGAACACGAGGCCATCCACGCGGCAGTAGAGCTGTGGTGCAACCAGGCGCAGATCGGGTTCGCGGGCACCTACTTCTCGGCCGACCAGTTTCTCGCCGAGCATCCTTCGTCGCTTCGCGTCGGCGCAGTCGTGCTTGAACTGCAAAAGCAGTACGACGGTGTGGACTTCGCCGCGCTCGACAGCATCCTGTCGCGAGGGCACCGGGTAATCGTGTATTCGCACATCGCAACTGACGAAGTGATCTTGACGGCGTTGGACCGCGGAGCGGTCACATACCTGACGAAATCTGAGAGCAAGGAACATTTGATCGACGCGATCCGTGCAGCGGGAACCGACACGCCTTATGTGGGTCCGCGGATGGCGATGGCGATGCTCAACCACAGCACGGTCGGTCGCGCAAACCTGGCTCCGCGGGAAAGAGAAGTGTTGATCGCGTGGTTTGGCACCGAAAGCAAGGACCTCGTCGCCCAACAGCTGCAGATAGCGCCGACGACGGTGCGCACGCACCTCCAGCGTGTGCGGGCCAAGTACGCCGCGGTAGGGCGGCCTGCCACCACTAAGGCCGCGTTGGTGGCCCGAGCCATTCAGGACGGCATCGTCAACGTCGACGATATTTAGCGCCCGTTGCTCCGATAGTTGCCATCGCAAATTTCAAGAGTTGCCATAAACCGGGACCACCGTGCGAACACTCGGACGTGGCGAGTAATTTCTCGCCTCAGTCCGGCTGTGTCGTCTGCTTACTCTCTTCCCCCCGGAGAGTGCGGCGGCCCAGCGTGGTTCGCACGGTGGAGTCTCTCAGTACGTGCACAGAATCTGAACTTGAGCAACATCATGGTGCTTCGGCGACCACGTCGCCCGACAACCCCTCGTGGCCGGGCGGCAGGCCTACAGCTGCATTTGTCTCAGCACTTCTGCGTCAGCCCGCCGAGATGATCAGTTAGTTCTCCTTTCCCCTTGTTATGGAACTTTGTCCCCGGTAGTGTCCTTGCGTGCTCTGAGCGTATGCCTAATTGCGGCGATTGACACGAGTACTGCTCTACTTAATCTGTGATCGTGTCGAATTTCGAAATCCCACATCGTTAGCAAATGTCGCACGGGTCGTCCGAACAGACGACGGCGAGGTCAGCGGGCCGTTTCGACAGCGGGCGAGTGCCGGGATAAATGCGAAGAGCCACTGCCCACGAATGGGAATCGAATCCCGAAAATGGGACAGTCCGGCCAATTCTGCAAGAACTTTGCTATCGATGAGTGTGACAATTTGCTAAGCGCGCTTCTCGGCCCGGTTTGTTGCGGTTTCCCATCGCATTGCAAAACCCGGGCACCGCTCAGGTGCGGCGCCCGGGTTCGCGGGTGTGAAGCGTCAGGCCAGCACGTCGGCCGGGTCGGTGAAGGGAAGGTCGAGGTCGGTTGCCACCTGCTCGGAGAGCAGCGCGCCGTCGTGCGTGGACAGGCCCTTGGCGAGCGCCGGGTCCGCCTGGCAGGCGGCTTGCCAGCCCTTGTCGGCCAGTTTCAGTACGTAGGGCATGGTGGCATTGGTCAACGCGTACGTCGACGTGCGGGGCACTGCGCCGGGCATGTTGGCCACGCAGTAGAACAGCGTGTCGTGCACGGCGAACGTCGGATCGTCGTGGGTGGTGGGGTGCGAATCCTCAAAGCAGCCACCCTGGTCGATGGCGATGTCGACCAGAACCGCGCCTGACTTCATATGCGCGACAGTGGAATTCGTGACCAGCTTGGGCGCCTTGGCGCCGGGCACCAGCACCGCGCCGATGACCAGGTCGGCCTGCTTGACGGCGTCCTCCAGGTCGAGCTGTGAGGAGTAGCGCGTCTCGATGGCACCGCCGTACTCGGCGTCGATCTTGCGCAGAATGTTCACGTTGAGGTCGAAGACGGTGACGTGCGCGCCCATACCCCAGGCGACGGCGGCGGCGTTGTCGCCGGCCATGCCGCCACCGATCACCACGACCTCGGCCGGAGCGACGCCGGGGACGCCGCCCATGAGCACGCCGCGACCACCCTGGGTACGCATCAGGTGGTAGGCACCGACCTGGGCGGACAACCGGCCGGCGACCTCGCTCATCGGGGCCAGCAGCGGCAGCGCGCCGTCGGCGGTCTGCACGGTTTCGTAGGCGATCGACGTGGTGCCCGAGGACAGCAGGGCATCGGTGCACGGCTTGGACGCCGCGAGGTGCAAGTAGGTGAAGAGCGTCTGGCCCTTGCGCAGTCGCGAGTACTCGGGCTCGATCGGCTCCTTGACCTTCAGCAGCAGTTCGGCCTCGGCCCACACCTCGTCGACGCTGTTGATCAGCTGGGCGCCTGCCCGCTTGAAATCGGCATCGGTGATCGCCGAACCCTCGCCTGCACCGGCCTGGATGAGCACCTCGTGGCCGCGGCGGACCAGCTCGGCGACACCCGCGGGGGTGATGGCGACTCGGTATTCGTTGTTCTTGATCTCGGTCGGGATTCCGACGCGCATGACGGCTCCTAAAAGTCGTGTTGGCTACCTCAGATTGTGAAGAACTTTCGCTGTAATGGCAATCACCCCGATGAAACTTCGATAGCATCGTGTTATGCCAGAAGGATTGACGAAACCGCTTGGGGCAAGGGCCCGGCCGCCGAAGGATGTTCAGGCAGTCGCGATCGACGCCGTCGACCGGCGCATTCTGACCGCCCTGCATGCCGACGCGCGCATGTCGAACAACGCGCTCGCCGAGCACGTCGGCATCGCCCCGTCGACATGTCACGGCCGCGTCCGGCGGTTGCAGGAACTCGGGGTGATCCGCGGTTTCCACGCTGATATCGATCCCGCGGCCATCGGGCTGACGCTGCAGGCGATGATCTCAGTCAGCCTGCAATCCAATGCTCGCGGCAAGATTCGCAATTTCATTCAGCACATCCGGACCCGGCCACAGGTGATGGACGTTTACTTCCTCGCCGGAGCC
>DASRJA010000520.1:0-6061 GCA_035649695.1 Mycobacterium sp.
ATGCTCGATGAGATCAAAGAGCCCGTCGAGCCCGGCGGCGGCGTGTACCGCGACCACTTCGCGATCAGCGCGGACGGGGCACGCCGTCTCGCACACGCGCTGCTTGAGACGGCTGACGAGATCGACGGGTGGGTGAACCGATGACCGCGATCGACTGGCCAACCGGCGCCACTGAGGTCTCCGATTGGGCCGACGTCGGACACCCCGACGAGTTCCGCAGCTTCCTAGGTCCGAAATGGACACTGCCCGGAATTCGCTGGGTCTGGGGCGACAACGATGAGGACGGCTTCGTCACCGTCTCCGGAACACAGCTCCGCGACGGCACCGTCGAAGGCCGCTGCCCTTGGCCGACCCAATTGCCGAAAGCCGTTCCGACACCCAGCGCGGCGACTAGCCCCCCGACTACGGGAAGCCACAGCACCAGGTCCACCCGGACAAGTTAGCTCAGAGGCTGTACACGGCGGGTGCTTCGCCGCTTCCTCATACTGCCCGAGGCGTTGTCCCCGCAGGGCGCTTAATTGTCGCCGATGTTGAGTAGCGTCACGAACATGTCGTCGGCGACCACTGCTTCGGAGGACTTTCGCAGCGTCGTGCTGCGGGGTCGCAACGTGGTGTCCTTCAAATTCGCTCTGGCCAAGTCGATCTTGTCGCTCGCCGAGTGGGGTGCGACATCGGCGTCGCTGGAAGAACTCGCAGTTCCGTTCAGCCGCGAGCTGTGCACACATCGCCGGGAGGTGGACACGCAGGCGACCAGGGCAGGGAGTCGGTTCCTAGACGCCTGCCGTCACGCCATAGCGCAAGAGCAACGAACTGCTAGGGAAGGCCGCTAATGCAGCCATCAACCAGTGGCGAGCCGTCTGATCATGAGGAGCGTACCCGCCAGACAGCGCTATTGGTCGATCGACTGCATGCCATCGTTGAAGAGCTTGAGCTTTTGCATCCGGGTCGGAAATTTCCGATGGATGGACACCTAGTCGGATCGCTAGCTGAAGCCGCTGCCGAGGCCATCTTCGACATCACGCTCAAGCCACCGTCGAACATGGGATATGACGCAATCAGCGAGCCAGATCATCGTGCCGTCGAGATCAAAGGCACCTACGGTACGGGCGGCGTGGCGATCAGGCCGACGTCTCACGCTCATGCCTCGGCGCTGATAGTGCTTCGTTTGTCCCGAAAGTCTGGCGAGCCGCACGAGATTGTCTACAACGGTCCGTTTGCTGTGGCTGCCGCTGCTGCCGGACCGGTCGGCTCCAATGGTCAAGCTCGGATCGGCCTGAATCGACTACGTGTGCTGAACAAGTCCGTGGATGACGTGGACCGCGTACGCCGCCGCGACCTCGAAGCGTCCACAGCCCTCGATGTCGAATAGGTCTTGCTGGCGCACCTGGGGTCAGAGTTAACTTCGCCGCCTCCTTGGCGGAAAATGAACATGCGCGTCGACGGGAGGTGGTGGGTGAGGTTCGTGCACTACGGGCCGGGCGCGACAGCCGTGGCCGTCGCGACACTGCTGGCGTTGTCGACAACGACCGCCAACGCCGATCCGGTGGCTGATCCCATCGGCCCAGCCTGTGCCTACACAACGGGGGGCCGAGCGGGGGCGGGCTCAGTTGCCGATGCGGCACAGCAGCCGCTGGCCGTTGCCGTTTCGCGTATCCGCACACTCAGCGCACTAAGCGCGGCACTGTCCGGCAAGCTCAATCCCGCCGTGAACCTGGTCGATACGCTTAACGGGGGCCAGATCACCGCCTTCGCGCCGGTGGATAACGCGTTCTCCCGACTGCCCCCCGAGGCAACCGCCTCGCTGCACATCGACGCTGTGCGGCTGACTCAGCTGCTGACCTATCACGTGATACCAGGGCGGTTCAGCCCTACCAACATCGACGGTATCCACAAGACCCTGCAGGGCGGCGACCTATCCGTCACGGGTGCAGCTGATCACCTCTGGGTCAACGACGCACTGGTGCTCTGCGGCGGGATCACCACCGCCAACGCCACGCTCTACCTCATCGACACCGTACTGACCCCCACCAGTTGATGATCAACCGTGCTGTCGTGGCGCTAGCAACCCGGCATCAGTGTCAGCCAACCCCACTTGCTGACCGCGCCGATCGATCCGACATACCGATCACTCGGCAACGAGTTGGTCGGTGTTTACAAACACCAGATCGCCGGTGTCCAACTGCACCGCCCACCGTCGGGCCGGGTCAGCGAAATGCTCGCCGCCGATATCGACGGCTTGGGCCGCCATCTCACCGAAATCCTCGACCACAGTGCCGCCGACCTCGCCGTCCGTCCCCGGATATACACGCACCCGCACCTTCACCGCCACGGAGCTATCGCCGGTATCGCCAGCCGTCCCGCTAGCGCCTTTCATCCGTCTTTTCATCCGTCATCACACTAGGGCGTGCGGGTGAAGATACTGGCGCGATTAGAGCACGACCAGCTAACGAGCCTCCGCCTATTGGCATCGACCATCCGCGCCTTTGTCTTTTCATCGATGTGGCTGGGCCAGTGCCGAAATGGGGGCGAGAAATCTTTAGTCAGATTTCTGTTCGGGACAGCGGCCTGGCACGGGGTCTACGACGGCGATCGGCCAATGGGGCCTACGTCGGTCGACTGTAGGGAGTCGTCAGCCGTCCGCGGCTAAATTGACGGCTATGTATCTGATCACCGGCGCGGCTTGGGCTTCGGGCAGGGTCAGCGACTCGGTTGTGGAGCTGCTGCGGGGCAACGGGGAACCGGTCCGGGTGATGGTGCGCCGCGACGATGGCCGCGCGAATCGGTTTCGCGAACTGGGAGCCGAGGTCGTGGTTGCTGATCTCACCAGTCCGGTCGACGTTGTCGAAGCGATGCGAGATGTCACGCGGATGTTCTTCAACACTCACATCTCGTCGGACTACCTGCAGCAGGTCGCGATCGCCTGCGCGGCCGCCCGTGAGCGGGACGGCCTGGAGGTGATCGTCAACATGTCGCAGATGACGGTCGCGCAAATGACCCTCACCAGCAGCGAGGAGTCCCGCCAGCAGCAGCTGTTCTGGCTCGCCGAGCAGATCATGAACTGGTCGGGTGTACCGGCGGTTCACGTGCGTCCCACGATGTTATTGGACAATCCGCTGTTCACGGTGTTGGCCAGGCGATCGGTACGCGAGCACGATGTGCTGGCCTTGCCCTTCGGCACCGGGCGCACCTCGCCGATCGCCGCCGAAGACGTGGCGCGGGTGGTCGCGGCCCTGCTGCTCACCCCGCCGAAGCCGGGGCAGGTCTACGGGCTGACCGGTCCGCAGGTCCTCGACATCACCGGCCTAGCCGAGCAGTACTCGCGCGCGCTGGGACGGACGATCCGCGCGGAAGACATTCCGTACGACGATTGGCTGCGCCAGTATCTGCGGAAATCGGGGCTGTCCGACCTCGTTCAGCAACATCTCGCGACCGTGGTGCGTCTGCATCGCGAGAACCGCTACGACCGCTCCACTCATGACGTCGAACAGGTCACCGGTCAACCCCCACAGACCGTCGAGCACTACGTCGCCTCGCACCCGGACCTGTTTTCCTAAATCCGCCGCCGTCGGGACTCTTGTACCTGCTCGCGAAGCTCGGAGGGCACCGGGCAGCCGATTGGCCGTCCGAAAGCGCTTGACGAGAAGGAAGCGGCTCTGGCGCAGCGGATGCATGCCAGTGGTGAATCGGCCAGCACCATAGCCGCCGCAGCTCTCGGCGTTAGAAGAGAAACGGTTTACCGGGTACTAGCCGAAGACGCGGAGTGAGTCGCTGACGACGCTGGACACCACAAAGGTTTGGAACTCACGATGGAGGCGGGGTTGTCCTCCAGGTCGTGCCGCGAACGTGAAGGAGAACATGATGAAGGTTCTGAAATGGGCGGTAGTGCTGTTGACGACGGTACTGGGCCTGATGGCCGGTGCTTCGACGCTGGCGACAGCGGCCCCCGACACCCAAGCCGACGCGACCTATCTGCATTTGCTCGACCAGAACGGGGTGTCCTACCCCAATCCCGAGGCGATGGTCTCTTTCGCTCATGACCTCGTGGACCAACTGAGCGCCCCCCCGCAGACCGACGCCAGTGTGGGCTCGATAGTCAGTACCGGCGAGGAGCGGATTTCTCAGCACGACATGGGCGTGATCATCGCCGCCGCAGTGGTCGCCTACAGACCGTCCCTGATCCCGGTGGTTCGGCACTGGGCGGACAGCGCCGCTGGCTTCCCGTGTGGTTCCGCAGCTCTGGGGGTGCTGCGATGAAGAAACTGATGACAGCTGTGTTGGCGGTCTGCCCCAAGGTCCGGGGCTCGGCCTCAGAGCTGCGCCAGGTTGACGTGCGGAGCAGGCACCGGGCTCAGTGCCCGCCGCAGCCGGACAAGAGGAACGGGGCAGGAGCCGAGGCACCCGAGGGGGACATCCCCGCGTGAGATCCCCCTGGTTAACACGGATGCGCGGCACCTGCCTCCAAACATCAAGTCGCGCAACGTGTTGCCAGCGCAACCCGCATTGCCTCCCCGTCGGCTTCCCACCGACGAGTCGACCCCTCAATATCGGTGAACAGAAAACGTCACCACCCCCGACGGAGCAGCCGCCGTCATGGCATCGCCTCGGCCCACTTCATGTGCCCCTCGAAGCCAAACGGATGTTGCTATCGCCCGGTATCTATCGCGATAGTCGCGGTAGGCGGCTTCGTCACCAACCGCCCGCGCGCGCAGCGCCTTTAACCGCGCGATGAAGTCACTCGTCGCGAAGCCGCCGTTGGCCACCGTCACCGCCACCACGCGGTCGATCGCGGTCTCGGCTTCGGCCAGTTCATCCTCGGAGCCGCGCGGTAACCAGCCGCCCGGAAGCGCGATTGTCAGGGTCTACCGCCACTCTTCGCGCATCGACGGCCACGATCCCCCCACATAGAATCGACGCCGACAAGGCCGATGTTTTCTCGGTACCCGACTTTTCGTTCTAGGCACTTTTGGACTGCTCTGCGCGAGCATCGGTCACGTGGTCGGGTCGTCGCATGACCGTGAAATACTGACTCGGGGGTCGACCTCACAGGGTCTACCAGGCGTTTCCAGAAGGGGAAATTGCAGTGATAATCGAACCCGCAAAGACGTTCTCTCGCATGTTCAGGGGCTACGATCCGGCTGCGGTGGATGCCTACATCGAGGCGTTGACCACCAAGCAGCAGTTCCTGCTCAACGACGTCGAGAGCCTCAGGGCCCGGCTGAAGGAACGCGACGATGATGCAGCCGCGCTGCGGAAGGAGGTCGCCCTCCTAAGGGACACCTCACCCTCGCCCCACGCGATGCAACATCGGATGGCGAAGATGCTGCAGCGTGCGGTCGACGAGATTTCCGAAATGCAGGCCGAGGCGCGGGCCGAGGCAGAGGCGCTGATCGCGGCGACCAAGGCCGAAGCCGAGGCCGAGCAGCGAAAGCACCAAGAGCTTTTGGCGGACATGGCCGCAAAGCGAAACGCCCTAGACGCCGAGTATGAGGAAACCAAGAAAAAGCTCGACGCCGAATTGGCCAGGATGCGCGAAGAGACCCAATCGGAGATCGATGAGGCGTGGCAGGACGCCCAGCTGGAGCGTGAGCAGCTCCTCGCCGACGCAAAGCAGGAGGGTGATTATTATCGTGAGCAGGCCAGGCGGGCGGTGGACCAGGCGAGTCAGCAACGAATCAAGGTCCTGGAGCAACTGATGGGCGTATACCGCGACCTAGAAGCTGTTCCGGCCACTCTTGAGTCGGCATACCAGGAAGCAAAGGATTCGCCGGAGGCCAGCGTCGCGGTGCCCTTGGACCAGAAAATCAGCGCCGGGTGAGCCCGCGCGGCAAGCCTCGTAGACGACCACTCACGCACCAGTTGACTGATCAACCGTGTGTCGTGGCGCTCGACGCAGACGTTAGCGGTCGGCGACGACAGCACATACGGGTGAGAATCCCTGACCGTCCCACACCACGGCATCAGTGTCAGCCAACCCCACTTGCTGACCGCGCCGATCGATCCGACATACCGATCACTCGGCAACGAGTTGGTCGGTGTTTACAAACACCAGATCGCCGGTGTC
>DASRJA010000521.1:0-3612 GCA_035649695.1 Mycobacterium sp.
TCGGTGGCGTCACCGCGGGCAACCAGCAGATTGTCACGCACAGTGGTGGCGAACAGATGCGCGTCTTCAGCGAAAAACACCGCCTTCGATGCGTCTTTGGGGGCTGCGGCCATCGCCATCAACAGCGTGGTCTTGCCGGCACCGCTGGGGCCGGTGATTGCAAGCCGGGCACCCGATTCCAGTGCTATCGGTGGGACCTGCGGCCGAATTCTCGTGTCGTTGTCCGGTTCGGTCAGGTCGCGCAATAGGCGCGCTGCGATTCGTGAGCGGGTGAGCTGCACCGCGGCGGCAGGCAATGCAGTGGTCGCCTCGAACGCGGACAGCGGCAACAACATCAGAATCGCCAGGGTCATCGGTGCGACCGCGTCGGCGATCCCGATCGCGGCGACGACAGCGCCGATCACGCTGATGCCGACAGCCGCGGTCGGTGCGGCAGCGGCAAGCGCCGCGGGCGCGGCTGCCCGGTCGGTGGCGCGGCCCCAGGCGCTGTGCCTGCCTTCGGCTTCGGCGATGACATCATCGAGCCGGCCCGCGACCCGCAGTTCGGGGGCGTGCTCGAGGGCCAGCATCACCGCGACGTCGCGGCCCGAATGATGCTGCACCGCAACGTTCTCCGCGGCGGTCGCGGCGCGGGCGGCCAACCACGGCGCCACCAGCCCCGCAATCACCAGACAGATCGCGAGCACGAGCGCCGCGGCGGGGGAGATCACCGCGATGGCGGCGACGGCGGCCAGTGACAGCACTGCGGCGACCGCAATCGGCAACACGGCGCGCACCAGCACATCGGACAGCTCGTCGATCGAAGCGCCGATGCGCGCCACCAATTCACCACTGTGCAACCGCATTGCGACCTCGGCAGGCGCATCGGCAAGCCGGCGATAGAGCCGCTCACGTGTATCGGCGGCCGCCCGTAGCGCCGTGTCGTGCGACGCCAGCCGCTGGCAGTATCCGAGCACACCGCGCGAGATGCCGAGTGCGCGCACCGCCACCACTGCCACCGAAAGGTCCAGCACGGGAGGCATCTGCCAGGCCCGGGTGATCAGCCATGCGGCGACACCGGAAAGCGCCAGCGCGCTGCCCAGTGACAGCACGCCCAGTGCCACGGCCAGCAATAGCCGTGGCAACCGTGGGCGCAGCAACTCAAGCATTG
Organism: Mycobacterium sp.; assembly: GCA_035649695.1. Classification (GTDB taxonomy): domain Bacteria; phylum Actinomycetota; class Actinomycetes; order Mycobacteriales; family Mycobacteriaceae; genus Mycobacterium. The sequence goes on from DASRJA010000521.1 coordinate 1,151, forward strand.
ACCAGGCTCCCCATGTGCAGTACCCGGTCGCCGATCGCCAGTACCGGGTCGCGGTGGCCGACGACGAGCACGGCCGCCCCGGCACCTGCCCGCGCGACAATCGCTTGCAGCACACGGGCTTCCATCTGCGCATCCAGGTGCGACGTGGGCTCGTCAAGCAGCAGAACCGATGCAGGCGAGCCGAATACCCGCGCCAGGCCGAGGCGCTGGCGCTGTCCCAGTGACAAGCCGACGCCATCGCGTCCGATGACGGTCTCCAGCCCGTCGGGCAGCACGGCAAGCACCTCGTCGAAACCCGCTGCACTGATGGCACCCTCGAGGTCGACCAATGGCCCGAACAGTTCGAGGTTGTCACGGATGCTGCCCGGCACCAGGACCGGACGCTGGGCCAGCCAGGCCACCTGAGACCACCACTCCTGCGGCCGCGGCGAATCGAGCCCGAGAATGCTCTGTAGCAGCGTGGTTTTGCCGACGCCGTTGGGTCCGGTCAGCACCGTCACCACGCCCGGTTCGAGGTCGACGTCAAGCGCAGGCGTCCCGCCCGGTTGGTTCTGTAGCGTGTCGAGCAACTGGAATGCCTTGTCCGCTGCAGTCTTTCCATCCTGTGCCGCATGAAATTCCATGCCGACTCGGCGCAGCGGCCAGAACACCTCCGGCGCCAGCAGCAGGGCGGTCAGGCCGGCCGCCAGCGTCATGTCGCCGTACACCAGGCGCAGGCCGACGCCGACCGCGACGAGGGCGACACCGAGGGTGGCCAGCAGTTCAAGGACGAGCGCCGACAGAAACGCGATGCGCAGGGTGGACATCGCCGAGCGGCGGTGGGCGGCACCAAGTTCGGTGATCCGCTGAACGGAGCCACCCACCCGGCCCAGAGCACGCAGCGTGGGAATGCCCGCGACGAGATCGAGCAGCCGGGATTGCAGCGTGGTCATCGCGGCCAGTGATGCGGCCGATCGCTCGCGGGTGAGCAACCCGATCAGCACCATGAAGATCGGGATGAGCGGCAACGCGATCAGCACTATGACGGCCGACTCCCAGTCGTAGACCGCGATGACCACCACCGCGGCCGGGGTGAGGATGCCGGCAAGGAGCAGCGACGGCAGATACGCGGTGAAATACGGTCGCAGCCCATCGAGACCGCGCGTGATCATTGCGGCGGCCGAATCGCGGTGCGCGGCGAGCTGACGCGGCGGCAGCGCGGTGACCGTGCGCAGCACCTCGCCGGCCAGACCGACGATCACCGCCGTTGCGCCCCGCTGTGACAGCCTGCCCTGCAGCCAATGCGCGAATGTACGGATCACCCATAGCGCCACCAGGATCCACAGCGGGCCGGCCCAGTGCGCGACCGTGCGGGTGGCGGGATCGGTGATTACTCCGGCGATGACGTGCGCCAACACCACGGCGGACACGATCGTGGTACCGCTGATCACCACACCGCACACCACCGACGCGGTCAGGAAGCGCCGCATCGCCGGGGAAGCCAGCAGTGGGTTCAGTTCGATCGCCTCGCCAATCCGATGGATGCGGGTATCGCGTCGGCGGTGATCCGTCTGCGAAACACCCAGTACGTCCACCCCTGATAGATCATCACGAGCGGGAGCAAGGTCAGCGAAGCCCACGACATGATCTTCAACGTGTACGGCGTGGATGATCCGTTGTAGATCGTCACGCTCCACTCCGGATTGAGCGTGGAGGGCAACAAGTTTGGATACATCGCGCCGAACACCAGCACGGCGACGGCCGCGATCACCACGACCATCGACACGAAGGCCCGGCCCTCGTTTCGCCGAGCCCACACCAGTGCGACGGCGGTCAACAGGGCGACGACCGCGACGCCAAGCGCCAGCCAGGTCCATGCCTTGCCGTACGCGAGTTGCGTCCACAACCCGAATCCGCCCGCCAGCACAATCACCGGCACCGACAACACCTTTGCGAAACGGAATGCGTCGTCGTGCACGGGACCGCCGGTCTTCAACGCGATGAACACCGCGCCGTAGAAGGCGAACAGCGACGCGGTGGCAAGTCCGCCGAGCAGCGTGTACGCGTTGAGCACGTCACCGATCGACAGGTCCACGCGGTGGTTGGCGTCGATCGGCAAGCCGCGCAGCAGAATTGCGAACGCGACGCCCCACAGGATCGCCGGCACCCATGACCCGACTGCGATGCCCGCATCGGCCCGTGCCCGCCACTTCGGGTCGTCGATCTTGCCGCGCCATTCGATGCCCACGATGCGCAGGATCATCGCGAACAGGATCGCCAGCAGTGGCAGGTACAGGGCCGAAAACATCGTCGCGTACCAGTTGGGGAACGCCGCGAACATCGATGCACCCGCCGTGATCAGCCACACCTCGTTGGCATCCCATACCGGCCCGATGGTGTTCAGTACTGCGCGCCTGCGATTTTCGGTATCGCCCAAGGGAATCATCAGCATGCCGACGCCGAAGTCGAAACCCTCGAGGATC
>DASRJA010000522.1:0-10591 GCA_035649695.1 Mycobacterium sp.
GTCCTTTCGAAGGCAATGAGCTGCTGCTGTTGACGACGACGGGCGCGAAGTCCGGTGAGCCACGAGTCTCGCCGCTGTCCTGCAAGCGCATCGACGGCAAGCTGCTGATCATCGCCGGAAACGGCGGTGCGGAGACCAACCCGGCGTGGGTGTACAACCTGCGGGCCAACCCCCGCGCGCACGTCGAACTGGGCACCGAATCGTTCGATGTGACGGCGCGGGAACTGCCGCCCGCCGAGCGTGACGACATCGTTCCCAAACTCACCGCCGAGGTATCGGCGTTCGCGGAATTCCAGGCGAAGACCCGCCGAGTCATTCCGATCTTCGAATTGCAGCCGGCCTAGCGATGCTTCGCATCGGAATCATGCTGCCCAGCCGCGAGACCGCGATGACGGGCGAGCACAACGCGCGGGGACTCGTCGAATTCGCGAAGACGGCAGAAGAGGCCGGGTTCGACTCGGTGTGGGTGGGCGACTCACTGCTCGCGCGCACTCGCGCGGAGCCGCTGTCGGTCCTGTCCGCCGTCGCGGCGGTGACGGATCGGGTGGTGCTGGGGATCGCGGCGTTGATCGCGCCGCTGCGTCATCCGCTGCTTGCCGCGGCGCAAGCGGCTACCGTCGACCAGCTCTCGGGTGGCCGGCTGATTCTCGGGCTGGGTTCGGGCGCCCCGCTGCCGGAGAGCCAACGCGAATTCGACGCGGTGGGAATGCCGTTCGCCGGTCGCGGCGCCCGCCTCGACAAGACCGTCACCCTGTGGCGCGAGACATGGGCCGGGCAAGGCGAATTCGCCGACGCGCTGCCTACCGCGGGACCGGATGGTCCGCCGGTGTGGCTGGCGGGTGGCGATACGACGAAAGTCATCGAGCGGGTAGCGGCGACCTACGACGGCTGGCTGCCGTACCTGCCGGACGTGAATGCGTATGCGCGGGCGTGGGATCGCATCAGGGCGCAGGCCGTTCGCGAGGTCACCCCGGCGTTGTACGCGACCGTCAACCTCAGCGGCGAACGCGCCGATGATGAACTCGACGAGTATCTGCGTGCCTACTACGGCCAGCCGCTGGAGGTCATGCGCTATGTGCAGGCGATCCGCGGCGGCTCGGTCAATGAGTGTGTGGACTGGCTGGCACGTTACGTCGACGCGGGCGCACAACACCTGATCCTGCGGATAGGGTCGCTAACCGCGCGACCCGAATCCGTGGCTGAACGATTACTGCCGGCACTGAAGGAGCTTGCATCGCCATGACCGAAATACCTGACGCCGAGACCATGAAGGCGTTCAACAAGAACATCGTCGACGAGTTTCGCGCCAACGGCGGCAAGGTCGGCGGACCGTTCGAAGGCGCGACCCTCTTGTTGCTGACTTCGACCGGTGCCAAGTCGGGGCAGCCGCGGTTGGCGCCGCTGGCTTACCTGACGATCGACGGCAAGACGATCATCATCGGCTCGAAGGCGGGCGCCGACACGAATCCCGATTGGGTGCACAATCTTCGGGCCAATCCACGCGCGCATATCGAGGTGGGCGCCGACGGGTACGACGTGATCGCCCGCGAGCTGCCGCCCGAAGAGCGCGACGCGACGTATCCGAAGGTGGTCGCGTTGGCGCCGGGTTTCGGTGAGTATCAATCGAAGACGAGCCGCGTCATTCCGCTGTTCGAGCTGCAGCGCACCTAACGCGCATGCTAGCGGCGAATCTGGGAGCACCATCGCTTCCACACATGGAGTAAGCCGTGTCAGCGTGTATCGGGTACTTGCTGAAAGCATTGATTGATGACGACGACAACGAATGATCAGCGACTTTCGAGCGTCAGTTTGTTGGTTCGAATTCCCATAACACGGGAGACCCCTTGGGTCCCTTCGGTATCGGAAAGTAAGTGTGGTGGGTAGTTGGGTCGAGGGCCAGTGAGTGTGCCCCGTCGGCGAGGTGGGCTGAACCTCGCTCGGTCAGGTGTCCGTGTTGATGTTCGAAAATGCTCACCCAGCCGCTCTCGGTGGCCACATAGACACGCCCAGCGCCAGCATCGTAGGCCAACACATCGGGCGTTTCGCCGACTCCGTGGTGGTCAACTACAGTTCGGCTTGACAGATCGACGGTGACCATCGTCGCGTTGGCTTCGCAGCCGACGAACATCACCTGATCGGTGACGTCGAGAGCCTGGCCGTGCGGGTGATCGCAACCGGGCGTGGGAATCCGTTCAGTCACGGTGAAACTGACAGGGTCAATGACGGCGAGTTCGTTGCGACCCTGCACCGCAATAACCATCTGGTCGAGGAAGTTGTCGTATACGACGTTCCCTACCTCACCGCCCAACGGAACGGTCGCGCGGACTGCTCCGGTGTCGGCGTCGATAACTGTCTCACTGCCCGCACTCTCGTTTGTCGTCCACACAGTCCGCCGGACTGGGTCGTACGCCAGTCCGTCGGGATAGGTGTCTGTCGGAGCGCGGAACACAACCTGGCCTGAATCTGCGTCGATCGCAGCGAGCTGGTTGTTGCCGGTCGCCGTAGCGTATACGCGATGCTTGCCGGGGACGACGATCACACCATGCACGTCGGGCAGGTCAGGCACTGTGCGCACTACCCCGTGGGCGTGCACGTCAACTTCGATCAGTTCACCTGCGCCCATATGGGCAATGAACAACCGTCCCCGCTCGACATCTAGCGCCGTGTAGTCAAACCGAACTGGACCACCGGTCAGTGCGGTCTCAGATATCTGCCGTAGCGGCAACCCACCACCCCCCTGCGATGATGTCGAGCATCCAGCCAGTGCGGCGTAGACGATCGCACCGGCGACCACCCACGCGCGCCTTCGCACGGCACCCACCCTTCGCAAGGACAAACCGCGCTTCAAAGCTACGCCGTGAACGGGATACGGAACGTTGGGGGACGCCCTTTGCCACAGCCACATCACGCCTCGTACGGCTGGCGAAGGCTCTCTCCGGGGGAGCACCCCGGTTGTGCGGTCCAGTGAGGCTGTTCTGCGACATCGCCCGAATAGATCACCGATGGAAACTGAATCCCATGCTGTCCTCACAACAAGCCCTAAGTCCTCAGTTGGTCGTTGTGTGCGTCGCCATGGTGATCGCTGCCGCTCTGGTCTACTGGTTGACTGCGCTCGGTTCGCCGTGGACTGTCCCATGGGCGGCTGTGCGTGCAGCGATGCAGCTGGCCGCTGTCGCGGGCGTGCTGGCGGCCGCTCTTGCGCGGTTGTGGTCGTCGATTCTTGTCTTGGCGGTGATGTTTGTTGTCGCCGGCTTGACCGCCGCTCGGCGCAGCCAGGCCAGCCGTGGGTCTCCATTGTTGTCGGTGTCGCTCGCGCTTGGCATGGTCGCCGTCTTGCCTCTGTTGTTGTTTTCCGGCGTCGTACCGCTGACCGGCGTGGCAGTCGTGCCGATAGTCGCCATTGTGCTCGGCAACACCATGACTGCCGTAGCAGTCGCCGCCCGTTTGGCGCTGGATGTCCTACAGCTGCGAGCCGGCGAGGTTGAAGCCGCGCTTAGCCTCGGTATGAGCGAGCGGGACTCGCGGATGGAGATTATCGGGCAAACAGCTGCCAACGCGTTGCTACCCAATCTCGATTCGACCAGAACCGTTGGCCTCGTCACGCTTCCGGGTGCCTTCGTGGGCGTGCTGCTAAGTACCGGATCGGCCGCCCAAGCCGCTGCCGTGCAAATCCTGGTTCTTATCGCGCTGTTGCTCTGTCAAACCTGCGGGGTCGCCGCGACCATCGAACTGATCGCACGCGGCATGATCGCGCGGCAACGGTGAATTCGCCTGTGGAACATCTAAGCCGGACCCGTCCGGCCACGTAAGTTGAAGATTGCACTCAAGGTCGTGAAAGGCACCAGATCACGACCCTGAGTGCAATCGGGAGGCAAGCTTTTACAGCCGCTCGATGATGGTGGCGTTGGCCATGCCGCCGGCCTCACACATCGTCTGCAACCCGTACCGGCCGCCGCGCTGTTCGAGCGCATTGACCATCGTCGTCATGATGCGCGCACCGCTGGCACCCAGCGGGTGGCCGATCGCGATCGCACCGCCGTTGACGTTCGTCTTAGCCAAGTCAGCGCCGACATCGTGGGCCCACGCGAGCACAACGGGCGCGAACGCTTCGTTCACCTCGAACAGGTCGATGTCTGAAAGCGTCAATCCCGCACGCTGCAAGACCTTTTCGGTCGCGGGGATGACACCGGTCAGCATGTAAAGCGGGTCCGATCCGACCACGGTCGCCGTGTGGATCCGGGCCAGCGGACGGAGCCCGAGCCGCGCCGCCACCTCACTGGTGGTGATCAACACCGCGGCGCTGCCGTCGGACAACGGCGACGAGTTGCCCGGAGTGATCTCCCACTTGATCTGCGGGAAACGGGCCTCGTAGGCCGGGGTGTAGAACGCCGGCTTCAGCCCGGCAAGGGTGTCGACAGTCGTCCCGGGCCGGATGATCTCGTCGGTCGTCAGCCCGGCGATCGGAATCAGCTCATTGTCGAACCGGCCTTCTTTCGTTGCCGCGGCGGCCTTTTCGTGGCTCCCAGCGGAGAACTCATCGAGCTGCTGTCGCGAGAAGCCCCATTTGGCGGCGATCAGCTCTGCGCTGATGCCCTGCGGCACAAGGCCTTCGGGATACCGCTGCGCCATCGCGCCGAACGGGTCGCTGCCCGGCAGCACACTTGAGCCCATCGGGACCCGTCCCATCGATTCGACGCCTGCGGCGATCACGATGTCGTAGGCGCCCGAGATGACGCCCTGGGCGGCGAAGCTGATCGCCTGCTGGCTGCTGCCGCACTGCCGGTCGACGGTCGTGCCGGGCACACTCTCGGGGAATCCAGCGCCAAGCACTGCGTTGCGTGCGATGTTGACTGCCTGGTCGCCCACCTGGGTGACCGCGCCTGCGATGACGTCGTCGATCTGCGCCGGATCGATTCCGGTCCGGTTGACCAGTTCCTTGAGGCTGTGCGCCAGAAGGTCGACGGGCAGGACGTCGTGCAGCGCGCCGCCGGCCTTGCCCTTGCCGATCGGGGTGCGTACCGCCCCGACGATTACCGCGTCCCGGCCTGCGTATCCGGCCATTGTTGCCTCCTGTACTCGACTCTGAGTAGAGCTCTCTATATCCAGCTATAACACCTAGGTATAGTGATAACAACCCAGAAAAGGAGTGACGTGCATGACAGTGCTGCAGGGACAGCTCGCCGACCGTGACGCCTGGTCGGCGGTGGGCAAGTGTCCCATCGAGAAGACGATGGCATTGCTGGGCACCAAGTCGGCAATGCTGATCATGCGGGAGGCCTACTACGGCACCACGCGATTCGAGGACTTCTGGCGGCGGATCGGCGTCACCAAGGCCGCGGCGTCGGCCCGGCTGAACGAACTGGTGGAGGCCGGCTTGCTGCAGCGCAGGCCCTATAAGGAGCCCGGCCAGCGCAGCCGCGACGAGTACGTGCTCTCCGATGCCGGGCTCGATTTCATGCCGGTCATATGGGCGATGTTCGAGTGGGGCCGTCGCCACCTGCCGTACAGCCCGCAGCTGCGGCTCGCCCACAGGGACTGCGGCGCCGAGGCTACCGTCGAAATCCGCTGCGAAAAGGGCCATCACGTGCCCGCCGACGAACTCGTGGTTCAGCTCGCCCAGAGCTGACCCGCAGCGGATTCACAGCTGAAGGTAACGGGACCGGGGTTTGCCCACAGCTACCGTGAGCCATGTCAAACACCACCACAGCTCACCCGGTGCACCACGGGTTCGTGCCCCCGAAGCTGCCCAAGCCGATCAACCCGGCGCTCGCCAAGCATTACGAGGCCCGCGCCGCGAGCATCCAGAATCGGATTGCCGATGCGATAACCCGATTCGCCGGGTCGATGGCGTTCGTGTACTTCCACATTCTGTGGTTCGCGGTGTGGATCATCTTCGGCGTCGAGGGATATCCCTTCGGCCTGTTGACGATGATCGTGTCGCTCGAGGCGATCTTCCTGTCGACCTTCGTGATGATCAGCCAGAACCGCGCCGACTTCAAACGCCAGGCGGCCGCGGATCTGCAATGGAAGATGGTTCAGGAAGAGGACGACCAGAACAAGCAACTCATCGCGTTGTCGAACCAGATCCTCGAGCTGACGAAGGCGATCCACGCCCACACCAAGGCGACTCAGTCGGTGAAGCAGTAGGAATCACTCGACGCGTCACCGCCCTGCAGCCGGGTCTGGTGCACCCGCAGGCCGCGGAACTCGTCGCCGTGCGGGAAGAACCCGGCGTCGGGAACCAGCCCGCCCGCGTCGATGTCGGCGTCCAGCTTGGCCATCCACGCACCAACGCCGTCGGGGTAGAACACCTCGTCCCATGCCGCGTACAGCGAGTTGGTGATGTAGACGCGCCTGCCGTCGCGGCTGATCTCGATCATCTGCGGCCCGCCGGCGAGCCGCAGCTCGGGTTCGGCCGGGTGCGGTTCGCGCCGGACTACGCCGCCGAGGCGAGCCGACGCCGTCTCGCGCGGGTGGAACGGGTCGCTGACATCGAACTGCTTGAGTTCGCCTGTGCCCCAGGCTGATACGTACAGCCAACGATCGTCGACCGACAGGTCGATGTCGGATATCAGTGGAGGCACCGCGCCGAACGGCTTCAGCGCCGGCGGCAGGTCATCGGCCTCTGCGGGCTCGGCGGGAATCGTGATGACCTTGTCGACGGCCCAGGTCTCTCCGTCTTGATGCCACAACCACACCGAGGCCGACAGGTCCTCCGCGCTGATCACCACGCCGGCGAACCCCCACGTCTTTGACGGGTCGTGCGCGGGCCGCAGTTCCAGCACCATCTGATGGGCGTCGCCGAGGTCGACGCGCTGCGTCAACCTGCCTTCTGACAGGCTCCAAAAGTTCAAGTGGTGCCCGAACCTTCGGCCCAGCAGGTCCTCGGGATTCAGCCCGTTCTCGATCATCGACGGCGAGCCCCATTCCGAGGTGATCGCCGTGTCGTGGCGCAGATGCCACCACACGTCGTAGGCGAACTGCTGCGGTCCGCGGTCCTTCTCCCACGGCCCAATCACCTGGAACGTGTCGTGGTCGAGCAGCGCGACACCGCCGGGCCCGTCGTCTCCGTTCGGTCCGCCAAGCGCGGACATGAAGATGCCGCCCGGACCGCAGTGCACGGTGTGCGGCCGTGAGTAGCCGGCCTTGGCGGCGAGTTCGTCGGCGCCAATTGTGTGGGCCAACACCGGGTTTCGTGGGTCGGGTTTGGTGTCGAGGACATACGTGTTCGACGACCGGATACCGGGGATCAGGAGGTAGCGCCGCTCCATGGAATGGTCGTCGTGGCCCTCGTGGCACAGCGCGCTCGAGCAGGCGTTCCAGCCGAAGTGATGCAGTTCGTTGCCGGCCGTCGGCAGCTCGGACCAGCCGACCACCTGACCGTACGATGACGATGCAGAGTCGCAGTCCACCACGGCGAGCGCGTCTTTCGCCTGGCCGGCCGGGTCGAATGCGACTACGTAAGCAAGCTGCTCGGGTGCGGCGGCGACGGCCGCACCCGGGCTGCGGTAAAACGTGGGATCTGTTGCAGCCATACCAGCAGATCATCCTCCGCGAGGCCGAGCAAATCAGTGATTCGTCCCAGGTGGGCCAAGGAAGTCGGTGGTCTCCTGTGGGAAGGGCCGATGGGTAGTCGGGCTGGCGGATTTCGGCGGCGCGGATGTGCCCGGAGCCGGGGCAGCGCTGGTTTGCCGTGGCTTCGGCGGGGGCCGTGTGGTGCTGGGTTCGACCGGTGCCGGCGGGCTTGCTGACGGGGCGATCACCGGCGTTTGCGGCGGGGCCTGCGTGGCGGCCGGCGCGCTCGTTGGCGCCGTGGTCGGGGCCGGGGGTGGCGGCGTGATGGTGACCGGGATCGTCGGCACGACGGCACCGGTGGGGCCCACCGGCTCGCGGGACACCACGAGAACCGCCGATACGGCGATGGCGACCGCGACGAGCGCGATGGCACTGAGCGCGATCACCGCGGTTGCCGTGCCGTACCAGGGTTCGCGCGAGGGCTCATCGAAGGCGTCGCAAAGCTGACGATCACCGTCGAGCACAGTCACGTCAGAACTTTTCGACGACGGTGGCTTGGTCGCGCTCGGGCGGACCTGTCGTTGTCACGGTGAGGATGAGCCCGAAACCGCGGGCGTAGTACTTGTTCTCGCCTGGCCCGGTGGGATCCAGCAGGTCGGAGTCCTTGGTGACGAGCAGGTCCTTGGCGGGCCCGGTCAGCGGGGTGGTTTCACTGCCGCTGAGACTCAGCACCTCGCCGGTGTCCTCCGCGACGCCCTTGGCGTACTCCTGGCGGTACTGATCGCCGATCTGCGGGTGTCCCGGCATGATGACGCCGGGCAGGGCACCGTCGACGCCGCCCTCAAACGATCCGGCGGTGTCCACGGTGCCGTCTTTGAACTCCTTCGTGGCCTCGCCGAAATACCAGACATTGCCGTCGCGGTCCTGGGCGTAGTAGTCCAGCGTGTCCTCTAACGGCTCGTTGTCGACGGAGACCGTGTCGTGGACGACGACGGTGTCGACACCCATGACCTTCTTGGTGTCGCGAGTGACCTCGGTGGTCGTGCGTTGCAGACCGTCCTTCGTGGCTGCCTCATAGATCGTGCGGGTGCCCGGGCTGAGCGGGAAGTACGGATTGTCGATCTTGGTCGTGAACGCAGACGGCTCGATCGTCGGCGAGTAGGGGTCGGTGATCTTCATCGGCCCGGGACTCGGCGGGGCCGAAACAGAACTCGAAGTGTTGGGCGCGGAAGCGGCCGGCGGCGTGGAGGGGCGACTCGCGCACGCCGTGCTTACCGCGGTCAACGACACCGCTGCGGTCACCGCCAACAGACGGGCCTTCATGTGGCACACCGTAACTCCGCTGAGGGCCAATTGTCGCCCAGTGCTTTTCAGCTCCCGTTCAGGAAGCTTCTGCTAAGCGTCTTCGGGGCCTGCGCCAACCAGGCTTCCGTGATGAGCTCCTCGAGCTCAGGCAGCCCGATCTCGGCCAGGCGCACCAGCACCGCCGGGTAGCCGTCGAAATGCGGAGTGGTGAAGTACACCCCCGGATCGTCGGCGATAAGCGCAAACTTCACGCCCTCCTCGGCCACCCTGGCACCAAGAATGTCCCCGTCAGGGGCATCGGCGCCCAGCGCGGCGTAGTCCGCCTTGCGCAGCGGTCGTTCCCAGGCGATCAGCTTCTTGCGCACCCGCCAGGTGCGTGGTGACGCCTCCGTGGTCTCGGGAAGCTCAATGACAATTCGTGCGACGTCGTCCCACGTGGTCACGCCATCAGACTAGAAGCTGGCGTCGTGCAACAGCGTCGGAAGCGGCGGGTTCTCCTTCGCCAGGTCGAGGTCGTGCACATCGAGCACCCGTTCGCGGAACCATTGGTGGAACGGCGAGTCCGACGACGTGACGGCCTGCATGGCCGCTGGTATGTCGTCGGCCTCCAGGTACACGATGTCCACCGTTCCATCGGCAGTCTGTTGCTGCCAGACGGTGTGCCGCTTGAAGCCGGCGTCCTTCCATGCCGAGCGGTATTCGTCCCGGTGGTCACCGTCGAGCGCGCTCATCCATTCGCGGTCCGCCTGCTCCTTGTCTGGCGAAACGGGCACGACAAAGCCAATCGAACTCATCACCCACCCCCCGTGAATTAGCTGTGGGATGAGCGTACGCCCGTGTGGTGCGCGTGCGATGCGAGCGGGCATACCTTGTGATGGGATCTGCAGATGGGCATCAAGGTGGCGCTGGAGCATCGCACCAGCTACACGTTCGATCGACTGGTGGAGGTGTACCCCCACGTCGTTCGGCTGCGTCCTGCGCCGCACTCGCGTACCCCGATCGAGGCCTACTCGCTGCAGGTCGAGCCCGCCGATCACTTCATCAACTGGCAGCAGGACGCGTTCGGAAACTTCCTGGCCCGCCTAGTTTTCCCGAACCGTGCCCGCGGCGTGACCATCACCGTCGGGCTGATCGCCGACATGAAGGTCATCAACCCGTTCGACTTTTTCATCGAGGACTGGGCCGAACATATCCCGTTCGAATACCCCAACGCGCTCGCCGAAGACCTCAAGCCCTATCTGCGCCCGGTCGACGAGGGCGGCGAGGGCTCGGGGCCCGGCGACCTCACGCAGGCGTGGGTGAGGAACTTCTCCGTCGCGCCCGGCACCCGCACCATCGACTTCCTTGTCGCGCTCAACCAGGCGGTCAACGCCGACGTCGGCTACAACGTGCGGATGGAACCAGGTGTGCAGACGCCGGATTTCACGCTGCGCACGGGCATCGGTTCGTGTCGCGACTCGGCGTGGCTGCTGGTGTCGGTCCTGCGCCAGATGGGCTATGCGGCCCGCTTTGTGTCCGGCTACCTGGTGCAGTTGACCTCCGACGTCGAGGCGCTCGACGGGCCGAGCGGGCCTGCCGCCGACTTCACCGATCTTCACGCCTGGGCCGAGGTGTACATCCCTGGCGCCGGCTGGATCGGGCTTGACCCGACGTCGGGCCTGTTCGCCGGCGAGGGTCATATCCCGCTGTCCGCGACGCCGCATCCCGAGTCGGCGGCGCCGATCACCGGCGCGACCGAGCCGTGCGAGACCACGCTGGACTTCTCCAACGT
>DASRJA010000523.1:0-9463 GCA_035649695.1 Mycobacterium sp.
CCGGCGGGGACTCGAGCAGCAGCGTATCTTCGCCGACGAGGGCGTCGATCTGACCAGGGTCGTGATCGGCCACTCCGGCGACACCACCGACCTTGACTACCTCGAGGAGCTCATCGGCAACGGCTCCTACATCGGGATGGACCGGTTCGGTGTCGATGTCTTCCTGCCATTCGAGGACCGGGTGAACACCGTTGCACGGATGTGCGAGCGCGGGCATGCCAACAAGATGGTGCTGTCGCACGATGCTGCGTGCTTCATGGACTGGGTACCAGAACAACTGTTGCCGGCTCTGCCGAACTGGCATTACCTGCACATCCACAACGACGTCATCCCTGCGCTGAAGGAACGCGGCGTGACCGACGAGCAGCTGACGACGATGCTCGTCGACAACCCGCGAGACATCTTCGAAAACCAGGGCGGTTACTGATGACCGCGCCCGTCCCGCCGATCGGCACCCAATTCTCCCGGCTTGCCGAACTGGCGCCCGACGAGCCTGCAGTCACCTGCGAGGGACGCACCCTAACCCGCGGCGAGCTCGACGTGTCGACCAACCGGCTGGCACGCGCCTACGCCGAACTTGGTGTGCGACAGGGTGATTACGTGACGATAGTGTTGCCCAATTCGATCGAGTGGGTCCAGGCCGCATTGGCCGCATGGAAGCTCGGTGCAGTACCCCAGCCGCTCTCGGCCCGGCTGCCCGACGCCGAACTCGAGGGCCTGCTCGAGCTCAAGCCGCGGGCGCTGCTGGTCGGCCGTGACGACCCGCGCGGCGTAATTCCGAGCGTGCCAGGCGATTTCAGTCCGACGCCAGGAGTGTCGCAGGCGCCGCTGCCCGAAGCGGTGTCGCCAACGTGGAAGGCGCTGGGTTCCGGCGGCAGCACCGGTCGGCCCAAGCTCATCGAGGCGGGCGGCGACAGCCGCTTCCCCGGAGCACTCGTCGGGCTGGGAATGGGCGGCCAAGACGGCGACACACAGCTGATCGCGGTTCCGCTGAGCCACAACACCGGCATGACGACCGCGACGATCGGGCTGTTGTTGCGCAACCATTTGGTGTTGATGCCGCGCTTCGACGCCGCGGAGTTTCTACGGCTGGTTGCCGAGCACCGGGTCGACTTCATCGTGGCGGTGCCCACCATCATGCAGCGGCTGCTCCCGGTCTATCGGGCCAACCCCGACGCCTACGACTTGTCGTCGGTCCGGCGGCTGTGGCACGTCGGTGCGGCGTGCCCGCCCGCCGTCAAGCAGGCGTGGATCGAGCTGCTCGGGCCCGAGGTGGTGTGGGAGCTCTACGGCGGCACCGAACTTCAGGCCATCACGGTCCTCAGCGGCACGCAATGGCTCGAGCACCCCGGCTCGGTCGGCGTCGTCGTCGCGGGCGAGATGAAGGTGCTCGACGACGACGGAAACGAGTGCCCGCCGGGCGTGGTCGGCGAGATCTACATGCGGCCATCGCCAGGTGAGGCGCCGACCTACCGCTACGTCGGCGCCACCGCGAAGAGTCGCGACGGGTGGGACTCACTGGGCGATCTCGGCTACTTCGACTCCGACGGCTTCCTCTATCTCAACGACCGCCGCGTGGACATGTTCACAGTCGGCGGTCGCAACGTCTACCCCGCCGAGATCGAATCGGCGCTGTCGGCACACCCGAATGTGTTGTCCTGCTTGGTTGTTGGTGTGCCGGACGACGACCTGGGCCAGGTGCCCTACGCGATCGTGCAGGCCGACGGGCTCGATGAAGCCGCGGTGATCGCGTTTCTGGCCGACCGCATCGCCGGCTACAAGGTGCCCCGTACGGTGGAATTCAGCGACACGCCGCTGCGCGACGATGCAGGCAAGGCGCGCCGGTCTGCGGTGCGCGACGAGGTCATCGCGAGACGGGCACGGGCACATTCCTGACGGCGGAGTCCAGCGGCGGCACCGGACGTTCTTCGCGGAACTCCCATCGCCGCAGGGCAACTCGACACGGCGACTCGACCAGTGCGTAGCTGACCGCCGCGATCGCGAAGCCGAACAGCAGGGTCAGCACCAGCACAACGGGCATGTGACCGTTGAATGCGAACTCACCGATGACGGGGAACACCATCGCCAGCGCGGCGAGGTGCCAGATGAACAACCCGTAGGACCACCGGCCCAGCGTGACCATCGTCGTGTGGCCCAGCATCCGGTGCGGGGTGTCGGGGCGGTCCAGCACCAGCGGGGCGATCAGTGCCGCCGCGACCAACGCACCCATCGCGGTCTTCACGATGAATTGGCTGACGGTGCCGGGTGTCAACCCTTCGGGGCCTGCCAGCGGTGAGGCCGCTACCAGGAACGCCACCCCCGCGACCATCGCCATCAGCACCCGCCGTCTGGCCAGCCGGTGCGGCCAACCGATCTCGGTGACGGTCAACTCCGCCAACAACATGCCCGCGGCGAACCATGCGAAGAAGGCAGGCGGCCAGTTGTGCGGGTTGACGCCGAAGGGCGCGTCGAACGGGATCAGAGCCCACCCGAGGCTGGCCACCGCCACGGCCGCGATCACTGGGATACGGGCACGCACCGGCAATCGTCGCGCGAACAGCGCGAGGATCGGCAGCGCCAGATAGAAGGCGACCTCAACGGACAGGCTCCACATCTGCGTCAGACCGGCGGTCAGCGTCAGCGGAACATAGATCTGCGTCAGCGACAGGTTCGCCAGCCACACCGTCAGGTCGGCCTTGGCGTCGGGCAGTAGCGTCAGAATCACGACGACCGCAACCAGGTAGCCAGGCATGATGCGCACGATGCGGGACCGCAGGTAGTGCCCCGTCGGCGGGACCTGCCGCAGCCCGCGCGCCGCGGCGGCGTGGCCACGCCACAGTAGGAAGCCCGACAGGGCGAAGAACACCGCAACGGCGAGGTCGAAGCGGCCGAACAGCCGCCCGGTGATCCCGCCGGTGTGACCGGTCTGAAACGCGACGTGGGTGATGACGACGCCAATGGCTGCGCACGCGCGCATCCCCTCGACAGCGGGCAGGAAGTCCCCCTGGCCTGCGGCCGGGTGGGCCCCCAGCTTGCGAGGGGAGTGCCCCCAGCGCGTCCCGCCGATCTGTGAGGCTTCAGTCACGACGACCAGTGTGCCGTGCTGATGGATCGACGTGAAAACGGGTAGTCAAGCGGCCGCCGGCGGATGCCTTCCTAGTAAGGGACGGCTTTAGTTTGTGCTGTTAGGGTCGAACGGGTTTGCCGTCACCCCCCAGCTAGGGGCGATCGTCGATGGCGGAAGGTGAAGGAGGCACGGCTTGAACCGCGCAGTCGCCCTGCGTATCGCAGCCTGCGGAATTATGGGTTTGGGCGCTGCCCTGCTGATCGCCGCGCTGCTGCTGTCCACCTACACCAAGGGCAAGATCGCCAAGATCCCGCTCGACGTGGACGCCACACTCGTCGCCGACGGAACCGGTACGGCGTTTGACCCTGAGTCGCTGAACGCCGACAAGTTCGTGATCAACCGGAATGTCCCGATCTCGCAGCAGGAACAGGTCAGCGTGGAGTCGCCGTCGAACGCCGAGGTCATCACCCTGCAGGTGGGCACGTCAGTGCGCCGCACCGACAAGCAGCAGGACGCCGGCCTGTTGCTGGCGCTGGTCGACACGGTCACGGTCAACCGCAAGACCGCGACCGCAGTCTCGAGCGAAAGCAATCCAGGCGGCGCCGTGCAGAAGCCGCGCGCCATCGACGAGACTGCGCCGTCAACCAACATCGCTCTGCCACACGACGGGCTGGCCTACCGCTTCCCGTTCGACACCCAAAAGCAGACGTATCCCGTTTTCGACCCGATTGCGCAGAAGGCATACGACGCCAACTACGACGGCGAGGAAGACGTCAACGGGCTGACCACCTTCAAGTTCAGTCAGAACGTCGGCTATGACGCCGACGGCAAGCTGGTTGAGCCGATCAAGTACTCGTCGCTCTATGACGACGACGCGGACGCCGAGGTCACCGCCCGGGCATCGCTGTGGGGGCTACCCGGCAACCCGGACGAATCGATCACCATGACGCGCTACTACGCCGCGCAGCGCACTTTCTGGGTGGACCCCGTGTCGGGCACCATCGTCAAGAAGAAAGAGCATGGCTACCACTACTACGCGCGCGAGCCGCTCAAGCCCGAGGTGACGTTCGTCGACTTCACCGTCACATCCAACGAGCAGACCGTCGAGTCCCAGGTGACCAGTGCGCGCGACGAGAGCGACATGCTGGCGCTATGGGGCCGCATCCTGCCGATCACGTTCACCGCGATGGGCCTGGTGGCGCTCGTGGGCGGCGCGCTGCTGGGGTCGTTCAGCCTGCGCGCAGAATCAGCGCTGATCGATCCAGGGCTGGACGAGGCCGATCACCGATTCTTCGACACTCAGGGGATCAAGGTGCCGGGGGCCGAAGCCAAGACCGAGAAACTGCCCACCCCCCGGCCGACCGACCTGCCCCCGGACAGACCGGTCTGAGCGCTCGCTTCGCCCGCTGGACGGCGCCGGCATACGCGCTGCTGCTCGCTCTGCTGGTGACGGCGCCGCTGCTGGCGCCGGGGTATCTGCTGCTTCGCGATGCGGTATCGACGCCGCGGTCGTATCTGTCTGATTCCGCGCTCGGGTTATCAGAGGCCGCGCCCCGGGCATTGCCGCAGGACTTCTTCGTTGCGCTGGCCTCTGCCGTTGTCGACGGCGGCGTGGTGGTCAAGGCGCTTCTGGTCTTTGGGTTGTTCGTGGCGGGCTGGGGCGCGGCACAACTAACGGCTCGGGTGCTGCCCGAGGCGGGCTTGGCCGGTCAGGTCGTCGCAGTCACGATCGCCATCTGGAATCCCTATGTCGCGGAACGACTTCTGCAGGGGCACTGGAGTCTCCTCGTTGGCTACGGCTGTCTGCCGTGGGTGGCCACGGCGATGTTGCGGTTGCGTACGTCGGAAGCGTCGCGGTGGGCTTCAGCGTGCGCGCTGGTGTTTTGGATCGCGGTGGCCGGGCTGACCCCGACCGGGCTGATGCTGGCGGCGACGGTCGCGGTGGCTTGCGTTTTCGCGCCCGGGTCCGGCCGGCCGAGGTGGTGGTGCGCGGCCGTCGGGCTCGGCGCGGCGGTGCTGGCCGCGTTGCCATGGCTTACCGCCGCGGCAGTGGCTGATTCATTGTCGTCCAGTCAGGCCGAAGGTGTGCGTGCGTTCGCCACCCGCGCCGAACCCGGTCTCGGCACGCTGGGCAGCCTCGCCAGCCTCGGTGGCATCTGGAATGCTGACGCTGTACCGGCCACGCGCACAACGCTTTTCGCGGTGATTGCCGCTGTGGTGCTGCTCGGTGTGGTCGCTTTGGGGATGCCCACCGTGGTACGCCGCCCCCTCGCGGTGCCGTTGTTGATCCTTGCGGCGGTGGCGGTGATAGTGCCCGCCGCGATGGCCACCGGACCCGGTATGGCAGTCCTGGAGACGACGATCCGGGCAGTGCCGGGCCTCGGCATTCTGCGAGACACGCAGAAGTGGGTGGCGCTGGCCGTGCCGGGCTATGTGCTCGCGAGCGCGGCCGCCGTGGTCACGGTGCGGCCCCGACTGCCGTCGGCCGCAACGGCTTTGGTCTGTTGTGCGGCGTTGATCGCGACGTTGCCCGACCTGGCCTGGGGCGTCGGCAACAAGGTAGTTCCCGTGCAGTATCCGACGGGATGGGCCAATGCGGCCGCGATGATCAACGCCGACCCACGACCGGTCGCCGTGCTGCCCGTCGACAGCATGCGCCGCTACGCATGGGCCGGCGACGCACCCGTGCTCGACCCGCTGCCCAGGTGGGTACGCGCCGACGTGCTGCAAGCGGGCGACCTGACAATCGGGGGACGCACGGTCCCCGGCGAGGGTGTGCGCGCCCGCGACGTGCAACAGCTGCTGGTGACCGGCGCCGACCACGACAAGCTGGCGGCCGCTGGCGTGGGCTGGGTCGTCGTCGAAAACGTCTGGCACACAGGGTGGTCCGCACCCGCGGTGCCCCTGCCGGTGGCGTATCACGACGAGGATCTCACGCTGTACCGGGTTGGCGGCGATCACCCGCACCCGTCTGGCCGCGGCATCATGCTCGCCGCGCATTGGGTGTGGCTGGGCCTGCTCGTACTCAGTGGCCTGCTGGCGATGGGGCTCGCTAGACGACGTCGCTAGCAGTCGGCGATGGCGACATGTCGATGGTCGCATACTCGATAGTTCAGGATTACACCCATGAATCACCAGTAGAGCCACTGCTCACTTTCGCTCAAGCTGCCGAACGTCTCGGCGTCGGTGTCCTCACCGTCCGCCAATGGGTACGCACCGAACAGTGCCCGGTCGTCCGTGACGGTCGCAAGGTTCGTATCCCTTCCGCGTGGGTCGACGACCCACAAGGTTGGATGAGCGATGCGTGCCCTCATCGTTGTCCGACTGAGCCGGGTCACGGACGCCACCACCTCGCCCGAACGCCAGCTTGCGGCGTGCCGGGAGCTGTGCGACCAGCGCGGCTACGAGGTGGTCGGCGTAGCCGAGGACCTGGACGTATCAGCTGGGTCTAGGTCGCCGTTCGACCGGCCCCAGGCCGGGGACTGGCTGTCGAATCGCCTCGGCGAGTTCGACGTAATCGTGTTCTTTCGAGCCGACCGGATCGTCCGCCGGCGTGCTCGCTGCTCAGCTCCCGGATGAGCTTCGCAACTTCCAGACGGGACCGACATGTTGCAGCGCAGGGCCGACATCACAGCGTGGATTGACAAGCGACTACCGCGGCGCGGGGAGGAGTTGGTCGAGCCCTACCTCGCTGCGATCCGCGACCGGCTGCTGTATCCGCATGTCGAGAGTCCGGACGAAATTCGGGCTGCTCTGATGACGTCGCTGGGCTACGGCCTGGAGCCGGGACCGGCTGCCCAAGCCGACCCTAGGCGGGGGTACCGGCCCGCCACATCTCCCCGATGCGCGGGATGGTGGAGGGCTCATGAGGATCTACCGACCGAAGGCCCGGCTACTTCGGGACCTCATCGAAGAACTCCTTGACGTATGTCAAGTACCTCGGTGGCCGGGTCGTCCCGAGTTTCCGCAGGTCGGGCCGCCCACAGCGATACCGTCCCTGGCCTAGGCGGAGATCCTCAGGGGATCAGCCGTACAAACTGTGCCACCCGCCACGGCCGCGGCGTAGACGCCCGCGCACGGATACAAGCCTCCGCCCGCCACGTCGAGCCGGTTGTGCTTGGCAAGCGAACGCAGGATTGCTGCGTCGTGGGGCAAGCCTGGCTGCGCGGCGGTCGTCATGACGCAGCGGGGATCGGGCAACATGACCGCGAGTTGGACCTCGCTACCCACCCCGATCATCTGGCCGAGCCATTCATTTTCGACGAAGCCTGCGCCCGCCGTATCGACGAACAGGTTCATACGAAAGCGCCGAATGTCGAGCAGACTCTCTGGTAGCAATTCGCTCAACCGATCCAACGTGGAGGTCGTAATAACGCTGACGGGGAAGAGATCCATAAACGAACCCTCTGGCACCAGCGACGCCATGCCGAGCTGACTGAACAGCGCCGCACCGAGCTTAGTATCCGTCACCTCGTCGCGGTGGCCTTCAGGGTCGAGATTCTCGATGTCCGGGTGGTACTGGTCGATCGTGAAATCGCTTGGCGCACTGCGGGCGAGCTTGACCTCGCGGCCAAAGAACCGCGATAGAACGGCATCGACATCATCGGCATCGCTCATGACGGAGGTACCGTCGGTGAGATCGATCCGCACCGACGGAAGCTTTTCGCCCAAGCGCGGCGGCTCTGAAAATGTGGCCCGGCATGAAAGCAGCTCGGGCCACAACTTCGGGTGTTTAGCGCTCGCCACTTTGCCCGTCTCCCGATCGATCACTGCATATGCGCGGTCGCCGAGGATTCCCGCCTCGCCCACTATGGCTTGATCCAGTCGCTCGCCTTGCATCGATTTCACCGGAAAGCGCCACAGCTCTGAGATCGTGCCGATCACCTCGCTCGGTTCCATGATCAGCTGCTCCTCTGCGAATCCTGGTTGAGTCATTATTCAACGCGACAGTCGGTCATCAGCTGGTTACCGCAGAAGTGGCGATGCGCGACTGAAATCGCGCTGATTACGTCGCGGTCACCCACCGGGCAGCCATCGCGGTTCGCCCATTTGATCAGCGCGTCAGCCGATCTGATGGACTTGTTCGGGTTGTCGGGTAATCAAGCACAAGGCGTAGGGGTGGCGGCTGTCGAGGTGTACTGCCCTGAACACACCCCTGAAATGACGAACCGCCCCCAACCTGTGTGGCTTGTGTTTGCACATGAGGGCGTAAACGCGGGTGTAAAACTTGACAGCGCAGTACTCGATCGACGCCCTGCCCTGGCGGCGGCAAGAATCACTTGAGAATCCGCCAAGACGTTCGCTCCAACCTATGTCTGACAGGCCATCACGGCACGTCAGGCATAGAGAGGACGAACTATGAAAACCCAGATCATCGCGGCGCTTACGATTGCGACCGCGGCAGCGCTGCCCCTGGCAGCCGTCGCCAACGCTTGCGGCGGCGGTGGCGGCGACGTTCCCACCGCCTACGACTTTGTGTCTCCGTCGGGAAACATCGCTTGCACGATATACGCGGACGGCTCAGGCGCGAATTGCGAAGTCCAGGAACACACTTGGGTGATTCCGGCTTCGACAGAGGGCCCGTACGACAGACCGTGCAATTTCAATTTCGGAGGTCTGGCGATCTACGTCAGCCAGGGCAAGCCAGGAAAGCTGGGCTGCTACGAGGGGTCCGGCAAGTTCAAGTACCCCGACCCCGACCAGCAGACGCTCGACTACGGCCAGACATACTCCCGCGGGGCGATCACGTGCGACAGTGAGCCGTCCGGCGTGACATGCACCGACACCGTGACCAGGCATTTCTTCCGCGTCTCTCGCGAGTCCTACGAGGTGGGGTGACCGACTTGGCGGATTCAGCTAAACGACGCCGCTGACCATGTGGCCCGCGTGCATGGCCTCCAGCACCGAGCGCATCGCGTCGGCGCTTTGCCGCCAAGAGAATTCGCCGCTGCGGGTCTGAGCCTTGGCGCCGAGCTGTTCACGCAACACCTGGTCGGTCAGCAGGCGTTCGAGCTGGTCGACCAGTTCGTGGTGGTTATCGACGAGCAGGCCGGTCACCCCGTCCACGATCGAATCCGTCAAGCCGCCTGAGGACCGGTAACCGATCGTCGGCACGGAATGCTGTCCTGCCTCGGTGACCGCCAGCGCCCAGCCCTCTTTGCGCGACGGCAGCACCTGTACCCAAGAGTGCTGCAGCACACGGTGTTTGGTCTCGTCGTCGACGTGGCCGTGGAACGTCACCGCGTCGGAGATGCCCAGCAGCGCGCCATGCTCGACGAGCCGTTCTTCCCACCAGCCGCCGCCGACGATGTCCAGATGCAGGTCTGGCATCCGCGGTCGTAGCGCGGCGATCGCCTCCAGCGCGTCCTCAATCTGCTTGTGTGGCACTAGCCGTGA
>DASRJA010000524.1:0-13091 GCA_035649695.1 Mycobacterium sp.
CGCTATCGCGCCCGCATCATGCAGGCCGCCGCCGACTGGACCAGCGTCCTGATCAACATGAACAAGGACAGTGTCGAAGCCGACCTGACCAAACTGCACGAGGGCACGGTCGGTCAGCTCAACGCCGACTTCGACTCGACCGTCGAGCCGTATCGCGCGCTGGTGCAGAAGCTGCAAGCGAAAACCACCGGCCAGGTCGACTCCGTGGCGGTCGAATCCGTCCACCACGCGCCGCCCGGCCCGAATAGTGCGCCGAAACCCCAACAGCAGCCCGAGCTGGCGGCGTCCGCGTCGCGCACCGACACCGTGATGGTGGTGGCGACGTCGATCAGTGAGAACGCGGGCGGCGACAAACCGCAGACCGTGCGGTGGAACCTGCGGCTCGACGTCTCCGACGTCGACGGCAAGCTGATGATCTCTCGGCTGGAGCCGATCCGATGAGAAACCGTTGGCGCGTACTGGCTTTCGACATCCTGGCCCCGCTAGCCGCCGTCATCGGACTGGTGTACATCGGCGTCGCTCTGGCCTGGCCGCTGTGGTGGGTATCTGTCTGTTCGGTGCTATGTCTGCTGACTGTCGAGGGCGTGATCGTCAACGTCGTTCTCGCGCGCCGTGATTCGGTCACCGTCGGCACCGACGACGACGGGCCAGGACTTCGGCTGGCTGTCGTCGCCGTCGCGACCATCGCACTGGTCGCCGGCGTGATCGTCGGCTATCTGCGGTGGACGGTGCCCGAGCGCACGCTGAACAACGACACCACCGAGGTGGTCGGCATCGCCAGCAGCGTCTCGGAAGCCTCCGCGACGTTCACGCCGCAAAGCCCCACCGCTTCGATCGACCGAGTCACCGCGATGATGTCACCGAAGAGTGCCGAGGCCTATAAGAACGAATTCGGCAAGGTGGCAACGGATTTGACGAGCAGGAACATCTCGGCGCAGGCCAGCACGGTCTCCGCGGGCGTCGAGGCCATCGGGCCGGACGCCGCCAGCGTTGCGGTGATCTTGCACGCAACGCAGAACGCACCCGGCAAGCCGACCGACACCGCGGTCCTCGCACTACGTATTCAACTGTCCAAGGCCGAAGGCCGCTGGCTAGTCGACGATGTGGCGCCGATCCACTCGCGCTAACCGAGCAAGCGGGCGTAGTCGACCTTCAGACAGCGGTCCATCACCACTTGCAGACCGGCCGCCTTGCCGTCACGGGCCACTTGCTCGTGCCGCAACCCCTGCTGCAGCCATAGCGTCTTCGCGCCGACCTTGATGGTGTCGTCGAGCACCGACGGCAGATACTCGTGACGGCGGAACACGTCGACCAAATCAGGGACGACGGGAACCTCATCAAGCGATGGGAATACCGGCGTCCCGTCGACCTCGCTGATCGTCGGGTTCACCAGATACAGCTCGTAGTGGCTTGCCGACTTCAGGTATTGCCAGACGCCGTAGCTCGGACGCAGTGGGTTATCGGACGCGCCGACGATTGCGACTGTTCGGGTCGTACGCAGGATCTGCGCGATGTCCGCCACATCTTCTTCTAGTGGTGTTGGTTGCGCATCTTCGCGAACCGGTCGGAGAGCCGGCGCATCCGAATCATCAGCGACGCAGGCGGACTCGTCTCGCCGGTGACGTACGCCGCGAAATCCTTGCTAGGCACACCGATGCGGGACGCGAATTCGTCCTGGCCCAGACCCGACCGCTCCAGCAGCGACTGCACGTGGCGGGCCACCTCGGCGCGCTCGTTGGCCTCCATGTGCTCGCGGGTGCGGGTGAGCACCTCCGAGAGCGCCTTGGAAACCCCGTATGGCCGTGCGGTTTCCAGTACTTCCTCGACCTGCCGCGCGGTCCTGCCGTACGGATCACGCTTGATCGCAACGACGATGCGTTGCCAGACGGTCAGGTCGTCCGTCTCCAACGCCGACCGGATCGCGGAGGTCGGCCAAAACTCGACCGGCCTTTCGTCGATCGGCGGCCGGCGCCCCTGCGTTGGCGCTGCGGCTCGCCTCGGGCCGGCGACCGCGTCGCGGCGCCCATCCCGAATGTCGGGGGCCACCGTCACCTCGCCTCCTCAAGCATCGCTACCGCCACCGATAGGCACCGCTCCCTGACCTTGGCCCAATCAGCCTCCGCCTCGGGGCCCGACATCCTGGTGTCGTGCTCGTCCAACGGTTGCGGATCGGCCAGGCGGCGCACCAACTGGGTGGCGACCCATTGTCTGCGTGAGCGGTCTCCACAGTAATACCGGTCCATTGACGACAGCACCACCGCCGCAGTGTGAGTTTCCATCGAGTCGACCAATTCGGCAAATTCAGCGAAATCCCTGGTCGTGTTTCGGCACATCACGAGGTAGCTCTTCATCCGCAGAGTCTCGGCGCCGGTGGGGATCTGCAGCCGATCACCCGTCGGCAGCTGCACGTTGGTGGTCTCCACTGGGCTTTGCCGTTCCACCGGTGCCCGCTCAGAGTCGGCCTCAGTCGCGAGCGCGTCCAGCGCGACTGAGAGTCGGTCCCGCCAGATAGTTACCGGGTGCAGGCCCGGCAGGCTAGGCGGGCAAGCTTTGACTGCTCCGTTCGTCGAGCCGTTCGTCGCGCCGTTGCGGTGCGCCCGGCCGTTGGTGTGGCCGTTCGCGACTGCGGCTACCGGCTCACGGGCAGATGGGCAACCGAGTGCCAACGGGTCAGCAACGGTAATCGTAGACGGCGCAAGGTTTTTCAGCTTCGCCGCGGACTTGACCACCATGCGCATATCGGCGCCGGAAGGCGCCAGCGACGAGATGTCATCCGGGATGATGACCAGGTCGGGCATGTCGACCTTCGGTATCGGCTTCTCGAAGTCGACCGACGGCAGGATGCGGGCCAGCCAACGCGGCAGCCACCAGTTCCATTCGTCGAACATCGCCATCAGCGCGGGCACCAAGACCAGCCGCACCACGGTGGCGTCGACCGCGATCGCGACCGCGCACGCCACACCCAGCTGGGCCACCAACGGCATGCCCGCGAACGCGAACCCGATGAACACCGCGATCATGATCAGCGCGGCGCTGGTGATCGTGCGGGCGCTGGTGCTCACCCCATAGGCGACGGCGTCGCGGGTGTTCTTGGTCTGCAGGAACCGCTCGCGGATGCGGGTCAGCAGGAAGATCTCGTAATCCATCGACAGGCCGAACGTCATCGCCAGCACCAGCGGCGGAATGGTGCTGTCCAGCGACGAGATCGGCTTGAAGCCCAGCTCTTCGAGCCAGCCCCATTGGAAGACGGCGACGAGGCTGCCGTACGCGGCGGCCACCGACAGGACCGTCATCAGGACGCCCTTGAACGCCAGGAACACCGATCGGATCGAGATCAGCAGCATCACGAAGGCGATCAGCGCGACGAATCCGAAGACCAGGGGCTGGGTCACCGAGACCCGGTCGTCGAAGTCTTTGATCAATGCCGTCGGGCCACCGACATCGATACGCGCGTTGGGCCCAGGTGTGTCCGGCAGCTGCTCGCGCATCCAGTCAACGGTGTCGCGGGCGCCCATGTCCTCGGGATCAACCGAGAGCACTGCCGACAGCAGTGCCCGCCGGTAGTCGTCGCCGAAGACCGGCGGCGACACCGTCACGACGTTGGGTCCCTGGGCCATCTTCTGGCGCACGGCGTCGAGCGCCGGCTGCTTATTGGCCGCCGAGGCGGCGTTGCCGTCGGGGAACGTGACCAGCACGCGTACCGGCCCGAGCGCCCCCGGGCCAAGGGCTTCGGCCGCTGCGTTGACGCCGCCACGGATCTCGTGGGTCGGGTCGAACTGACGCTGCATGCTGTTGCCCAGGACCATGGAGAATGCCGGGGCGGCCAGCGTCAGCAGGAAGGCGGACGCCGCCAGCGCCGACACCCACGGCCGTCGCATCACCCAACCGGTCCACCGGCTCCAGAACCGTGACTGGGTGGTCTCGGCGCGGCGCGACCAGTGCAGGTATGACGACCGCTTGGCCGCCGCTTTACCGAATGTCGCCAGCACCGCGGGCGTCAACGTCGTCGACGTCAGCACCGCCACGGCGACGGCGAGGATTGCACCGGTTGCCATCGACCTCAGCACCGGGGTGTTGATCAGATAGATGCCCGTGACGGAGGCGATGACCGTCAGACCGGACAGCACCACGGCCAGGCCAGACGTCGCCATCGCCGCATCCGCTGCCTGCCGGGGATCGCGGCCCGCGCGCAGTTCCTCGCGGAACCGCATAAGAATAAATAGTGAATAGTCGATGGCCAATGCGATGCCGAACATCGACACCGTCGACGTGACGAACACCGACATCGTGGTGTACATCGACAGCAGATAGACCAGTCCCATGGTCACCGCGACGGTGCAGATGCCGAGCACCAGCGGCATCGCGGCGGCAGCCAGCGAGCCGAACACCGCGAGCAAAACAATCAGGACGATCGGAAGGTTCCACTGCTCGGCCTGAGCGATGTCGTGCTTGGTGGCCAAGGTCGCGGCCGCACCGAGCGCCCCCTGACCGATGACGTAAAGCTTGACCTTCCCGTTCTCGGTCTCGCCGGGCTGATCGCTGTTGATGCCGATCTTCTGCCGCAACTGCTTGGCGACGTCGACCACGCCGGTGTTGTTGAAGTCAGGCTGCAGGGAGACGACGTAAGGACGGTCCGGCTGGGGCGGCGGCTGCTGCGGGTTCGGCACCAACTTGACGCTCGGCACCTCGGCCGCGATGCGTTCGAGCTGGCTGACCGCAGCAGTCATGTCTGCGAAGGAAGCGTCCGCGCGCGGGGCGGCGACCAGGGCCAACGGCGAGGCGCCCTGGTCGGGGAAGTGCTGCTCGAGCTCACGCTGCACGTGCAGCGACTGGGAACCCTCGACTTCGAAGCCGCCGCCGGTCAGGTTGCCGGACTGGTTCATCGCCAGATAGATCGAGGGGACCAAAAGAAGCAGCCAAACAGCGAACACCGCCCAGCGATATCTGCGCAGGTTGCTGCTCAAGCGCATCATGAACTGCTGGATGGCAAACTCCCCGCTTTCTGCCCGGCGTTGCGAAGCTGAGCGTACAACAGCGTCGGGTAGGGTGACGGGCCCTGAGCAACGCCTTAACCAGCTCTAACTCCACTCTCGTGATTCGCCGGCGAAGTGTTACGCGCAGCTGCGGATTTTCCTGACGTTCACCTGCATGTTCATTCGCTGGATTGGCAGCGGCAGTGGCGCCGATGGCAATATGTGCCGAGGACTCCAGGGTCGGGGAACCCAACCGTCCGATCGCAGGCGTTTGCGGAAGCGTCAAAAGCGTTCGCAAACCGTAAGGAGTTGTGCATGATTTCGAGCGCCCGATCGAGCACTGCGCTTCGCCGCAGCCTCTACGCGGTGTTCGCTGCGTCGGCGGCCGGTGGCGCCGCGGTGGCAGCGCTGGCAGTGCCCTCGGCAACCGCAGCCACGGATCCCTGTGCCGCGAGCGAGGTCGCCAGGACCATCGGCTCGGTGGCCACCTCGACCGGCAACTACCTCGACACACACCCCCAAACCAACCAGGCGTTGACGACGATCTCGCAGCAGCAGGCCGGCCCGCAGTCGCTGGGCGCCATCAAGTCGTACTTCGACGCCAACCCACAAGTCGCCAAGGACATGCAGCAGTTGCAGCAGCCGCTGGTGAACCTGTCCACCCGGTGCAAGCTGCCGGTTAGCCTGCCCCAGCTGATGAATCTGATGCAGGCCGCGCAACAACAGGGCGGCGCGGGTTTGCCGGGAGCGCTGCAGACCGCGCAGAACGTAGGGCTTCCAAGCGCGGGATCGCCGGGTTCGCCGTCGCCTGCGTCGGCCACCACGCAGGGCACCGGACCACTTCCCGGCCCGGCATCGGCCGCCGGCCGCTAATCCAGGACGACGCGCGGAGCGTCGCAGGTGGGGGTGCTGAGCTGCGGTTTCAGACTTTCTTACGATTGGTTAAGCGCAAGGCAAGAAAGTCGGGACCCTTTCTGCTTAGCTCTCTTATTGTCGGAACCGCCGATGGTTGCGGCCTCTCCACTTCATATGAAGGAGCCTGTCCATGTTGCTCTCGGCCCGTACCGCGCGGCGTGCGGTAGCTGGCACGGTCGGCGCCGGCGCTATTGCCGGTGCGATGCTGTTTGGTGCTCTCCCCTCGGCGATGGCCGACGACCCGGCGAACAACCCGCCAAACTGCACCGCTGCAGACCTGGCTGGCGTGTCATCTGGTGTCTCGGCAGCGACGTCGGCGTACCTGTTCACGCACCCGGACGTGAACTGGTTCTTCACCAGCCTCGAGGGCCAGCCGCGCGAGGATATCCGTGACGACGTCCGCACTTACCTGGACGCCAATCCTGTGGTGAAGGCCGATCTCACCGGGATCCGCCAGCCGCTGGTCGACCTGAAAAACCGCTGCGGTACAGCCACTCCTGACGTTCCGTAATTCGCGTGCGGGTTGGTGAACCACCCGCGCAGGAGAGCGCGAGCCGCACTGTGCTGATGGTCGACGACGACCCGGACGTGCGAACCTCCGTTGCCCGCGGATTGCGGCATTCGGGTTTCGACGTTCGGGTCGCGGCGAACGGTAAAGAGGCGCTGCGGCTGTTGTCCAACGAGTCGCATGACGCGTTGGTGCTGGATGTCCAGATGCCGGAACTCGACGGGGTCGCGGTGGTCACCGCCTTGCGGGCGTTGGGTAACGACATCCCGATCTGCGTGCTTTCTGCGCGCGACACGGTCAATGACCGGATCGCGGGGTTGGAGGCGGGCGCCGACGACTACCTGACCAAGCCCTTCGATCTGGGCGAGTTGGTGGCGCGGCTGCACGCCCTGTTGCGGCGGGCGAGCCATTCGGATCAGACGTCGGACACGATGACGGTCGGGCCGTTGACCATCGACACCGCGCGCCGGCTGGTGTTCGTCGACGGCGAGCGTGTCGACCTGACCAAGCGCGAGTTCGACCTGTTGGCGGTGCTGGCCGAGAACACCGGCGTGGTGTTGTCGCGGCAACGACTACTCGAACTGGTGTGGGGCTACGACTTCGACGTCGACACCAATGTTGCCGACGTGTTCATCTCCTACCTGAGGCGAAAGCTCGAACGCGACGGCCTGCCCAGGGTGATCCACACCGTTCGCGGGATCGGGTACGTGCTCCGAGACGAGCCGTAGGCGAGTCGCGCATCAGGCACAGTGACGAGTCCGTTGAAATGACCTTGCCGCGGTTCCTGCGATCCGCCTCATTGCGTACCCGGGTTGCGATCGCGTCGGCCGCCGCCGCGGCTGCGGTGGTCGCCGTGTTCACCATCCTCACCTCGGTGGTGCTCGCGAATAACGATGCGGCGCAATTGGATCGGCGACTCGATTCCATTGTCGACGCCAGCATCAACCCCACCGAACTGCAGGACCCCCGCCGCGGCGTGCTCACCACCGGGCGGTCCAAGTCCACCGGGCAGGTGATGTTCCAGCGCGGCCTGCAGTTGCCGCCGCTGCCGTTGGGCAGCGCGAACGTCGAAGTGAATGGTGTGGAATACCGGGTGCGCACCGTTGCCGTCGACCAGCAGGGCGGCGTGCTGATGTCGGTCGGCATCCGCGCCGACAGTATCTTGTTGAACCGCGCCAGGATTCCGTTGTACACGGCTGTCGGTGTGGTCACTGTGTTGATCGCCGCCGGCCTTGGCTGGCTGCTGGCGGGCCCCGCGATCCGTCCGCTACGCAGGTTGACCGAGCACACCAAACGGCTGGGTGAGGGCGCCGACGCGATGCCCGAAGTGCGTGGCGTCCGCGAGGCGGAGGATCTGTCGGAGGCGATGGGCGAGATGCTGAGCAGGCTGGCCGCCGCTCAGCGGGTGACCACGAACTCGCTGCAGGCCGCACAGGATTTCGCCGCCAACGCCGCGCATGAACTGCGTACCCCACTCACGGCGATGCGAGCCGACCTGGACACCCTGCGAATCCACGATCTGCCCGCCGAGGAGAGAGCTGAAGTGGTGCAGGACCTTTCGCGCGCACAGCGCCGCGTGGAGGCGATCATCACCGCGCTCGGGCAGCTCGCGTCCGGCCAGCTGGCGCAGGCCGAGGACCGCGAACTCATCGATGTCACCGACATGCTCGACCGGGTGGCGCGCGAGATCATGCGCACCGCCGGCGGAGTCGAGATCGTGGTCGAGGCCGCGGACGATCTCGGGTCGATCTGGGGGTGGCCGGGCGGGCTGCGGCTAGCCGTCGACAACCTGGTGCGCAACGCGGTGACGCATGGGCAGGCGACGCGAATCGTGTTGGCAGCGCGCCGTCGGCACGACACGATGACGATCGTCGTCGACGACAACGGCAGGGGTCTTCCGGAGGAGGAGCATCAAACGGTGCTTGGCCGATTCTCCCGCGGCAGCAATGCGGCGCCGGGCGGCTCGGGGCTCGGCCTGGCACTGGTAGCGCAGCAGGCCGCGTTGCACGGC
This sequence comes from Mycobacterium sp., assembly GCA_035649695.1. Lineage (GTDB taxonomy): Bacteria > Actinomycetota > Actinomycetes > Mycobacteriales > Mycobacteriaceae > Mycobacterium. Next base: position 8,408 of record DASRJA010000524.1, read on the forward strand.
GGGTGCATCGAGCTGTCGGACGGGCCATTGGGCGGGTTGCGCGCGAGGTTGACTATCTCGACTTCGCCTGAGCCGCCGACCAATTCAGACTTACCCGCGTCGGAATAGTGCGGCCGCGGCGCGCCAGCCCAGTAGCAGCACCGCGGTGGACAGCGACGCCACCACCACAAAGCTCGTCGAAACCCCCGCTGAAGTCGCCTTGCGCAACAGCATGCCCACCGCGACCGTGCACACCCACACCACCACTCCGGTGGGGATGACCGTGAACGGTTTGCGCCACCCGCCGATCAGCAGCCAGCCCACCGCGGCGCCCGCCAGAAATGGCCATGCGGTGTGCGCGACCCCTGACACAGTCAATCCTTCTGCGTGGCTTCGGCGCCCGATCGTGCAGAACACGATCACGCAGACGATGTCTGCGACCAGAGCGATCAGCGCCCGTCGCACCCGTCGGCGCGTGTCAACGACTGGCATAGCTCATCACATCCAAAACCAATGGGCTGACGGCAGATTCATCACGCGGGGTGAAGCCCGGCTGCATCGGCGCGGGCTGACCAGCCTCGACTGCGTCTTGAGCATCCATTGAGGTGATGCGCCCGTCGAGCCGAAATGACGACAGCACGAACGGCAGGCCGTTGGACCGCAGCGGATCTGGGGTGCTCATGACGTGGAAATGTAGATGCGGTCCGTCGGTATTGCCAGAGTTGCCGAGCAGCGCGATCACCTGCCCGGAACTCAGCCGGTCACCGACCTTGACGCTGATACTGCCGGTCTTGAGGTGGGCGTAGAGCGCGTAGTTGCCGTCGCCGAGGTCCTGCACAATGTGGTTTCCCGCATACTGCTCGAGCGGCAGACCGCTCGGGCTCGCGCCCGGAACCTGTTCGGGTAATCCGTCGAGCACACCGACGACGGGGCCGTCGGCCACCGCGTGGATGTTGGCCCCGAATCCGGGGTAGCTCTCCGGTTTTGTCTTGTCGCCGTTGAACAATCGCCTGTCGGGAAGCAGCTGCACGTAGTCGATGGCGAACCGCTCGGCCGCCCACAGCTGCCCGTTGAGTGGATTCAGGGCCATCCGGTGCGGTGTCATATCGCAACAACTGTTGGCGTCCACCCAGTTCGCTCCCACAAGCGGTGGTGCGATGGTCGCCGGCTTGCGGGTCTGCACGCCGACGGGTGCGACAGTCTCGGTGATCGTGGCGGGAAACAGCGGCGGCTGTGGCTGGGCCATCGAGAGGCCGATCTCGTGCCTAAGGGCGGCTGGCACCGCCGCGCCCTGGTCGAGCACGACGTCCAGCCACACCGCCGCCGATTGGCCAGGTCCGATTTTCGTTGTGGGCGTGGTGTTTCCGAGCACTCGCGTCCAGTACGCGAGCCGATCGCCTGACAGGTTCAGCAGGGACTTGTCCCCGCCGCGCACGTCGACCGACGTCAGGGTCAGCTCCTGGTTGAGCGCGTTGGTCAGCTGCAGTTCGTAGGCGAGGTGGACTTTGCCGTCGGTGGCGGGCACCGGAATCGGTGCAGCAATGACACTGGCCAACACCGGTGTCACCGCCGTGGGCTCGGCGGGTGGCGTCGTCGAAGTCGTTGGTGCTGAAGGGGTTTCGGTAGGTGGCGTGCACGCCGCCGTCAACGCGGCAATCACTATGAGCACCAGGCACGTGCGGCGCATGAGTTCCCTATGGCTCGGGTTCGGGTTCGTGCCGCACCTCAGGATCGGGGCTGAACTGCGGCGGCTGCTCGACGTCATCATCGTCGACGGTGGCGTCGGGGTCGATGTCCTTCTCGGTGCGGAACATGAAGAAGAACACCACCCAGCCGATCGCGGAAATGAAGATCCAGCTGACCAACCGATAGATGAGCATCGCGGAGATCGCCGAGGCCAGGGTCATGCCGGACGACACCAGGCCAGGCACCAGCACCGCCTCCACCACCAGCAGACCGCCCGGCATCAACGGGATCGACCCGACCGCGCGGGCCGCCGCGTACGCCACGGTCACACCCGCCAGAGACGGATGCGCGCCGGTGGCGTAACAAGCCGCCAGCAGGCAGCCCACGTCGGCGATCCAGTTGAACAGCGACCAGCCGAACGCGACGCCGAGTTCGCGGCGGGACAGGCTGACCGACTCCAGTTGCGCCAGCGTCTCGCGCCACTTGTCCAGACCCGTGTCGGCCGGCTTGCCGCGCAGCGAGTTGAACCACGAAAGCAGCCGTACCCCGATGCCGTCGATGAGTTCGGGACGGGTCGCCACCGCTTGCGCCAGCAGGATCAGGGCGATGAACCCGCCGAGCGAAAAGATAAGCGACAGTGGGTTTTTGCTGGCACCCAACATAAACGCGCCGCCCAAGCCGAGCAGCGCCAGCCCGACCACCTGCAGCGCGCCCGACATCACCAGCTGCCACGACGCCACCACAGGTGTCGCGCCCCAGATCCGTTGTTGGCGGTAGATGAACGTGGCCGACAGCACCGGGCCGCCCGGCATCGTGGTGGACAGTGCGTTGCCCGCGTAGAACGCCGCCTCCGAGCGCCACTGCTTGACTGTGACGCCGGCCGACCGCAGCAGCGTGCGCTGAATCTGCGCGAAGCTGTGCATCGACGACATCGCGGCCACGACCGCCGCCAGCACCCACCACCAGTTCGCCGAGTAGACGCTCTTCCACGCCTTGGCCAACTGATCCCAGACCAGCGTCAGTTCGACCGCGAGCACGACGGCTGCGACGCCGAGGATCAGCCAGCGCAGCCACCAGTATTTGCCCTTGGTAGGCCGCTCCTGGCTGCGGGCGTCGCTCGCAGGCGCGTCGTGGGACACGCCAATAGGGTAACGGCGCAGTTCGTCCGGATATTGTCGCTGGCGCAGGCGCGCCGAAGTCGATTCGCGAGATTCCCAGCGGGGCCGCAGCCTGCCGTTACGCTACCGGCATGCCAGCTGGCCCTTCCTTTGATTCCGTCGCCGACGAGTCGGTGACTCCGTTAGTCCGCAAGACAGCGGCGTGGGCATGGCGGCTGTTGGTTATCGGCACGGCCGTCGTGGCCCTGCTGTGGGCGGTGAAGAAGCTCGAACTCATCGTGGTGCCCGTTGCGTTGGCCACGCTGCTGGCCGCACTGCTGCTGCCCATCGTTGACTTCCTGGACCGGCGCGGCGCTCCACGCGGCGGTGCGGTGGCCCTGGTGTTGCTCGGCGGCATCGCCGTCGTGGGCGGCATCCTCGCCTTCGTCGTCACCCAGTTCATCGAGGGCGCACCGGCACTCGTGGAGCAGGTGAGCACCAGCATCAAAGGCGTCAGTGACTGGCTGACGCGGGGGCCACTGCACGTCAACCAGGAGCAGATCGAGAGCGCCCGCAAATCCGCCATCGAAGCGCTGCAAAACAACCAGGAGAAACTGACCAGCGGGGCGCTGTCGACGGCGGGCACCGTGACCGAGATCGTCACCGGCGCCCTGCTGGTGTTGTTCACGCTGATATTCGTGCTGCACGGCGGGCGCCACATCTACGGATTTGTCACGAAGCTCTTTCCGCAGGACGTGCGGGAGCGAGTTCGTGACGCGGGCCGGGCGGGTTTCCACTCGCTGATCGGCTATGTGCGGGCGACGTTCCTGGTCGCGCTCGTCGACGCCGTCGGCATCGGAACGGGTCTGGCGATCATGGGTATCCCGCTGGCGCTGCCGTTGGCGTCGCTGGTGTTCCTCGGCGCGTTCATCCCGCTCGTGGGTGCGGTGGTGGCCGGCTTCTTCGCCGTCATCGTGGCGCTGATCGCCAAGGGGTGGATCTATGCGTTGATCACGCTTGGCTTGATCATCGCCGTGCAACAACTGGAAGGCCATGTGCTACAGCCGCTGGTGATGGGCCGGGCGGTGTCGATTCACCCGCTGGCGGTGGTGCTGGCCATCGCGGGCGGCGGTGTGCTGGCCGGTATCGTCGGGGCCCTGCTGGCTGTGCCGACGGTCGCATTCCTCAACAGCGCGGTGCGCGTGCTACTGGCCAGAGAACCTGCGGCCGAAGAGGCCGCACTGGAGGCCCAAAGCGGCCCGGTCGTCAAGGGCGAAGCCGACGACATAGACGAAGGGGCCGTCGAGGCAGCGAAGGATTAGTACCGGCCCTCGCGCCGCAGCAGATCCTGCGCGCTTAACCCGCCGCCGCGGCGCTTGCGCTCGTCGTCTTCGCGGGTGTTGAGCTTCTCGGTCGTCGCCTCGGCGTCCTGTTTGAGTCCCCTGCCCTCAGGCGCGGTCCCCAGTGTCGGGATGGCTGTCGTCGCATCGGCGTTCTGCGGCCGCGGACGTCCCCTACCATCGGCTGGGGGCCCTTGCGCGGGGATCGCGGTGGTCGGCTCGTTGCCCGGCTGCGGACGGGGCGGCCGCTGGCGTTGATCCGGCATCGCACGCGTGGCGTCCGCTGATGGCCGCGCTGGGCCCCCAGTCCCCTGCTCGCGCGTGGGCCCATTCGAGGGGAGCGGCGGTGCCGGTTGGCCACCGGCCGGTGCGCTGCCGCGCAATTCGCCCAACCACGATTCGATTTCGCGCTCCTCGCGTGGCCCGGCGGGGGGAGGAGGCGCGGGCCGGCGCTGCGTCGCCCCGGTCGCATTGTTGACGACGTTGCGAACAGCGTTCTTGGCCATCGACAGCCGGGTGGTCTGCGGCTCGTCAGAAGACGCAGCCTGCGGGCGCGCGGTCGGGATCCGCGTCGTCCCGGTA
>DASRJA010000525.1:0-10106 GCA_035649695.1 Mycobacterium sp.
GCTCGGCCTGATCCGCAGCGGCCTCGACTCGGGCGCCCGGCTCGTCACCGGAGGCGGCATTCCCGAGAACCTGCCGACCGGTTACTACGTGCAGCCGACGCTGCTGGCCGACGTCGACCCCGATTCGCAGGTCGCGCAGGAGGAGATCTTCGGCCCGGTGCTGACGGTGACGCCGTATGACACGGACGACGAGGCCGTCGCGATCGCCAACAACACCATCTACGGGCTCTCCGGCGAGGTCAGCAGCGGCGATGTCGACCGGGCGTTCGAGGTAGCCAAGCGCATGCGCACCGGCAATGTCACGATCAACGGGAAGAGCCACTTCGGCATCGGCAGCCCGTTCGGGGGCACCAAGCAGAGCGGGCTGGGCTACCGCAACGGCGAGGAAGGCTACAAGGCGTACCTCGAGGCCAAGACGATCGGCATGCCGGACTGATGGACGAGGCCGCGATCGCCGCCCTGCTGTACCGCTACGCCCGCGCGGTCGACACCAAGGATTGGGAGCTGTACCGGTCGGTGTTCACCGACGACGCCTATATCGACTATTCGTCGGCGGGTGCTGCCACCGGCGGCCGCGATGAGGTCGTCGAGTGGTTCGAGGCGAATTTCGGGGTGATCCCGTGGAGCATGCACTACATCACCAACATCGAGAGCGACATCGACGGCGACACGGCGAAGGTGCGGGCGATGTTCTACAACCCGATGCAATTGCCGGGGATGACTGAGCCGAGTTACTGCGGCGGCTACTACCACCACGAACTGGTGCGCACACCCAGCGGATGGCGCAGCCGTCATCTCCGTGAGGAGAACGTGTGGTTCGTCAACTCGCCGGCCGGGGCTCCGGAACCGCATATGTGAATTTGCCCCATTAGCGAGCGACAACTACGGAGTTGTCGGACGTGCCTGCCACGGTTCAACGATGGAAACCAGGCATCTACTGCAGGGAATCGAGCTCCGCTATGCGCTCATGATGTACCTGTTGCAACACGGCCATACGACAGTCGACGAACTCATCAAGGCTCTTGAGTGGCAGGGCTTCGAGATCCGCCGGACGGGCATCGAAACAAGTGTCGGATGCGCTGCGCTGGGAGCGGCGGCGCGGCAGGGTTCGTCGGCTTGGGCGTGGACTTTACGGCCCCGGGTTTGTACCGCGCGGCACGGAGTACCGGATTTATATTCGGGTGATGGCCTTGCGGGCCGCGGCGAAGCCCCTGTGGTTCCACGGTGTCCGGCTATAGGTTCCGATGTCGCTCGCTACGCGGGCACTTTCCACTATGTCCCCAGCGCCTGCGTCAGCCCTCGGCCGCCAATTGCCCACAGGCCGCCGCAATTTCGCGGCCCCGGGTGTCGCGCACCGTGCATGACACTCCCCGCTCCCTCACCCGCCGCACGAACTCTCGCTCAGCTGCCTTCGGGCTGGCGTCCCATTCGCTGCCCGGCGTGGGGTTCAGCGGGATGACGTTGACATGTACCAGCGGCCCCAGTGCACCGTGCAGACGTTTGCCCAAAAGGTCTGCGCGCCAAGGCTGGTCGTTGATGTCGCGGATCAACGCATATTCGATAGATACGCGTCGCCCGGTAACGTCGGCGTAATACCGTGCCGCGTCAAGGGCTTCGGACACCTTCCACCGATTGTTGACCGGGACCAGCGTGTCGCGCAGTTCATCGTCGGGCGCATGCAGCGACAGCGCCAGTGTGACACCGAGCCGTTCGTCCGCGAGCTTGCGAATCGCCGGAGCAAGCCCCACCGTCGACACGGTCACCGACCGCGCCGAAATGCCGAACCCGTGCGGCGGCGCCGCGGTGGTGCGCCGCACCGCGGCCAGCACGCGGTTGTAATTGGCCAGCGGTTCGCCCATGCCCATGAACACGATGTTCGACAAGCGGCCGTGGTCGCGGTCCCGCAGTTCGACCGCGGCCGCTCGCACCTGCTCGAGGATCTCCGCCGTCGACAGGTTGCGGGTCAGCCCGCCCTGCCCCGTCGCGCAGAACGGACACGCCATCCCACAGCCCGCCTGCGACGAGATGCACGCCGTATTGCGCTGCGGATAGCGCATCAGCACCGACTCGAACGTCGTGCCGTCGACCGCCCGCCACAGCATCTTTCGCGTCTCGCCCGCATCGCACTCGATCTCGCGTACCGCGTCGAGCAGACGCGGGAACAACGCATCGGCGATCTGTTCACGGACCGCGGACGGCAGATCGGTCATCTGCTGCGGATCGGCGATCAGCCGGCCGTAGTACTGGTTGGCCAGCTGCTTGCCGCGAAATGCAGGCAGCCCGAGCTCCGCGACGGCGGCGGCACGCGCATCCTCGTCGAGGTCGGCGAGGTGGCGCGGCGGCATGGCGCGTCGCGGCGCATCAAACACCAGGGGCAGGGATGTGACCATGAGCAACTGTCAGTATCTCACCCGTGCGTGGCGGAAATTGATTGGCGGCGGCGGGCGTTGGTCGCAACTATGGAGCGTATGGTCACGCGGACGATGCCCCTCGGCGCCGCGTCGGCGTTGACGTTCTTCTACGCGCTCGGCTATCCCATTGGGGCACTTGCGGTTTCGGTGATGTCGCCAATGGCGGTCCTGGTGTTTCGGTTCACTTTGGCCGCAGCGATTCTGTCCGGCTGGGCACTGTTCGCCCGGGTGACGTGGCCCACAGGTCGCACGCTCGTGCATGTGCTGATCAGCGGGCTTCTCGCTCAGGGCCTGTTGTTCACCTGCCTATATGTGGCGCTGATGCACGGTGCCCCCGCGGTGTTGGGCGCAGTCGTCATCTCGATGAATCCCGTGGTCACGGCGCTGCTGGCCGCCATGTTCCTCGGTGAGGGTTTGACGTGGATGCGGGTCGGCGCACTGGTGCTCGGCGTCCTCGCGGTGCTGGCCGCGTGCGCAGGCCGGCTGATGATGGTCGGCGGCGTCGACCCCGCGGTCTTGCTACTGCTCGTCTCGTTGTTCAGCGTCGCAGCGGGCGGTGTCTACCAGCAGAGGTTCTGCTCCAAGGTGGACTTCCGGGCGACGGCGGCACTGCAGAACGCGGTCTGCATCGCGCCGGTCGTCGCGCTGGCCGCGATCATGCCGTTCACCGTGACCGACCCGTGGAAGGCGGCCGGAGCGGTGGCCGCGGTGGTGCTACTGAACGCGGTGCTGTCGATGACGCTCTACGTCCGCGGGGTCAACGAGTACGGTGCCGGCGCGGTGGCGATGCTGTTCGCGGTCATCCCGGCGGTCGCGGGCCTGCTGTCGTGGCTGATGCTGGGCCAGCGACCCGACATCGGGATCGCCATCGGCCTGGTCGTCGGCGCGGCGGCGTGTTCCCTAGCTCGCGCTGGGATCCCAAGGCTCAATGCCCGCGTGTCACGCCAGCAGCGTCAGCACGATCCAGCCGGCGACGGCAGAGGGCAGCATCGCGTCGATCCGGTCCAGGATTCCGCCGTGCCCCGGTAGCAACGTGCCCATGTCCTTGATGCCAAGGTCGCGCTTCACCTGAGACTCGACCAGGTCGCCGAGGACGCCGGTGATCACCAGCATCAGCCCCAGCGGTACGCCGACCCAGGCGGGTTTGTCCATCAAGAACGCCACCGACAAGACGGCGGCCGTAATGCCGAACAGCAGCGAGCCGCCCAGCCCCTCCCACGATTTCTTCGGGCTGATCGCCGGCACCATCAGATGCTTACCGAACAACACCCCGGCGACATAGCCGCCGATGTCGGCGAAAACGACGGTCGCGATCACGGTGAACGTTCGGATGCCACCGCGGTCTTGGAAGATCAGCAGCGCACTGAAGCTGGCGAACAGCGGCACCCACGTCGCGAGCAGCACCGTGGCCGAAATATCGCGCAGATAGTTCACCGGCTGCTCGCTGAGACCGTGCCCGACGAGGCGCCACACCATGCACACCACGATCGTTCCGCCGTACGCCCCCAAGAGTCCGGCCGGGCCATAGGGCCACGTCAGCCAGATCATCGCCTGGCCGCCGATCAGCAGGGGAATCAGGGGCAGGGCGTAGCCGGCCTCCCGCAGCCGGCGGACGACTTCGTGCGTGGCAATCGGCATCGCCACCGCGAGCACGGGCAGCCATCCGATCGGCGCGAAGAGCAGGACGCCGATGGCCATCGCGCCCAAGAGCACGCCGACAGCGATCGCGGCCGGCAGATCGCGGCCTGCGCGGGACGCTTTTTTCGGCGGCTCGGTCGGGCCGGCTTCAGTGTCTGCCACGGGAGTCGCTCGCTGTTCGGTCACTAGACCTCCAGCAGCTCCCCTTCTTTGTGCTTGACCAGCTCGTCGATCTGGGCCGTGTAAGTGTGGGTGGTCTTGTCGAGGTCCTTTTCGGCACGGGATACCTCGTCTTCGCCGGCCTCCCCGTCCTTCTTGATGCGGTGCAGCTCTTCCATCGCCTTGCGACGAATGTTGCGCACCGAGACCCGCGCGTCTTCGCCCTTGGACTTGGCCTGCTTGACCAGTTCACGGCGCCGCTCCTCGGTCAGCTGCGGGATGGCGATGCGGATGACGTTGCCGTCGTTGGACGGGTTCACGCCGAGGTCGGAGTTGCGGATCGAGTCCTCGATCGGCTTCAGCTGCGACTGCTCGTACGGCTTGATGACGACGAGCCGGGCCTCCGGGACGTTGATGCTCGACAGCTGGGTGATCGGGGTGGGCGAGCCGTAGTAGTCAACGTTGATGCGGGAGAACATGCCGGGGTTGGCCCGGCCGGTGCGGATCGACGACAGATCGTCGCGCGCCACCGACACCGCCTTTTCCATCTTCTCCTCGGCGTCGAAGAGGGTTTCGTCGATCACTGCGTACTCCCGTCAGGTGGTGACCAGTGTTCCGATCTTCTCACCTGCGACCGCCCGCGCGATATTGCCGTCGACGAGCAGGTTGAACACCAGGATCGGCATGCCGTTGTCCATGCACAGGCTGAACGCGGTGGCGTCGGCGACCTTCAGGCCCCGGTCGATGACCTCGCGGTGGCTGATCGCGGTGAGCAGCTCGGCGTCGGGCTCTATCCGCGGGTCGGCCGTGAAGACGCCGTCGACCGCCTTGGCCATCAGCACCACCTCGGCACCGATCTCCAGCGCGCGCTGCGCGGCGGTGGTGTCAGTGGAGAAGTACGGCAGACCCATGCCGGCCCCGAAGATCACGACACGGCCCTTTTCCAGGTGACGCACGGCGCGCAGTGGGATATAGGGCTCGGCGACCTGTCCCATCGTGATCGCGGTTTGCACGCGCGTCGCGATGCCTTCCTTTTCCAGGAAGTCTTGCAGCGCAAGGCTATTCATCACGGTGCCGAGCATGCCCATATAGTCGCTGCGGGTGCGTTCCATGCCGCGCTGCTGCAGTTGAGCGCCGCGGAAGAAGTTGCCGCCGCCGATGACGACGGCGACCTGCACTCCGCTTCGGACCACCTCGGCGATCTGCCGGGCCACCTGGTGCACGACATCGGGGTCCAACCCCACTTCGCCGCCGCCGAACATCTCGCCGCCGAGCTTGAGCAGCACGCGGGAGTACATCGGCCGGATCGGTGGTTCGTTGCCGTTGGTGGTGGTCGGTTCCGCCATCCGACTCCTTCGGGGTCCTCTCAAGAGATCGCCCCTAATCCTGCCCCATAGCGGCCCGATCGCCGCTATGGGGTGCCCGCGTGGCGAGTTAGCCGGGCAGGTGCGCGGTCAGCAGGAAGGCCGGCACCGACCGGCGGCCCTTCGGCTCCTCCCGAACGTCGGTCACCGGGAAGAACTGCTCGAAGCCGTCCGGGAACACGCCGTGGATCCGGGCCGGGCGGATCTCGTCGATGGTCCAGTACTTCGACACGATGTCGCGCAGCTCGTCTTTAGTCACCGGATTGGCAGGGCTGTCGGGCATGCCTGCCTTGTCGAACACCAACACGAAGTACGACGCGCCGGGGGCCGCCGCGCGCACGATCGATTGCTGATAGCCCTCGCGCAATTCGACAGGCATGGAATGGAAAAGAGTTGAGTCGACGATGGTCCCAAAGCGGCCGTCGTAGCCGTCGAAATTGCTGATGTCGGCGACGTCGAAGGCCGCGGTGGTCAGTCCCCGCTTGGCCGCCTCCGCCCTGGCCAAGTCGATCGCCGTGGGTGACTGATCCAGCCCGACTGTGGTGAATCCGCGTTCAGCCAGATGCAGGGAGATGGCGGCTTCACCGCAGCCCGCGTCGAGCACGTCGCCGTGGAACTTGCCCTGCTCGATCAGCGCCGCGAGCTCCGGCTGTGGTTCGCCGATGCTCCACGGCGGCTTCATACCGGATCCCAGCTCCTCGGCCTCGCCCTTGTAAGCGCTTTCAAACATCTGATCCATCGGTTGAGTCATGCCTCCGGTATATCAATCTGGTTGATATGTGTCAATATGCTTGATATGGACGAGCCGTTTGAGGACCAACCGCTGGGCTACCTGCTGAGCCGGGCGATGTTCGCGCTGAAGTCCGATGTGACGGCGACGGTGCTGGACCCGCTGGAAGTGGCGTTCCCCGAATACCTCTGCATGCGGGTGCTGTCGAAATTCCCGGGGCAGTCGAACGCCGACCTGGCCCGCGCCCTGAACGTCTCCCCGCAGGCGATGAACATGGTCCTGCGCGGGCTTGAGGATCGCGGACTCGTCACTCGGCCGACCAGCGTGTCGTCGGGCCGGTCGCTGCCCGCTCAGCTGACCCGCGACGGCGAGGAACTGCTGAAGCGCACCGACGCCGGTGTGCAGGCCGCCGAGCGCCGGCTGATGGCCAATCTCACCGACAAGGAGCGGTACGACTTCAAGCGCATCCTGGCCGCGCTCGGCTCCGACCCGTTCTAGATCCCCGTTGCCGTCAGAATGCTCACATGACCGGTCCCATCTACGTCTCGCGACTGCTTACCGACCGCGCAATGGCGCACCTTCGCTCATTGGATACGCCGCTGAGGGTGGGTGGCGAAGCTCCGCCAAGCCGAGCCGAACTCGAGAGCGGGATTGCCGGCGCGGCGGCCGCGGTCGTCACGTTGACCGAACGCGTCGACGCCGACCTGCTCGCCGCTGCAGGGTCGCAACTGAAGGTTGTCGCCAATGTGGCGGTGGGCTACGACAACATCGACGTGGACGCCGCCGAGGCCGCGGGTGTGATCGTCACCAACACGCCTGGTGTTCTTGATCGTGCGACAGCCGATCACACCTTCGCATTGATCCTCGCCGCGAGCCGTCGAATCACCGAGGGCGACCGGTTGATCCGGTCTCGCGAACCGTGGATCTGGGGACCCCGGATGCTTGTCGGCCTCGACGTCAGCGCCGGGGCAACCCTCGGCATCTTGGGGTACGGCCGCATCGGCCGCGCTGTGGCGCGGCGCGCCCAAGCCTTTGACATGGCGGTGGTGGCGATGAGCCGAAGTCGCGAGCCTGGCACCACTGAGGACGACGTCACATTCGTCGACACCGCAACGCTGCTGGCCGACAGCGACGTCGTCACCGTCCTTACCCCGCTGACACCGGAAACGCATCATCTGATCGATGCCGAGGCGTTGACAGCGATGAAATCGACTGCGTACCTGATTAATACGGCGCGCGGCGGGATCGTCGACGAAGCCGCCTTGATCGCCGCGCTGCACGCCGGCGAGATCCGCGGGGCGGCGCTCGACGTCTTCGAAGACGAACCCAACGTCAACCCGGCGCTGCTCGACGCGCCGAATCTCGTTCTGACGCCGCATATCGCCAGTGCCGGCGAGGCGACCCGCGACGCGATGGGCATCCTCGCCATCGACAACGCGGCGGCCGTTCTCGCCGGCAATCCGCCACTGACCCCTGTGCGTTGAGGACTTAGTGGTGGTTGCAGGCCGCGGGCGGTGAGGGCGGGATGTCCAGGGCCGGATTGCCGTCGAAGAAGCCCACCGGCTTGAGATGGAATCCGGTGTAGGCGCACGGCATCACCGGCCAGTCCTCCGGCCGCACCACGTGATGCGCGCCGACGGTGTACCAGAGCACCACGTCGGTGTCCTCCAGCGGCGCGTCGTCCGCGATGTACTCCGGCAGGCCCTGCATATCGGACGACTGGTACATGTAGTCGCCCGCCGCGAACTTCTCGGCGGGGTCATACTTCGTCACCCACAAGTTGTGCTGCACGAACCGCGCCCGGTCGTAGATGTAGGAGCCTTCCTGCACCATCACCGGTACGACCTCCCTCGGCGTCAGCTTGTACGCCACCGGGCCGCCGAGCTCGTTCTTCTTCGACGGGTTGGTGATCTTCCAATACCGGCCCTTCGACCAGTCCCAGTCCCGCGCCCCGTCGGCCTCGGAAGCCACCAAGGTGTCGCGGGTGATCCACGCGTTGTGATGCGGGTTCAGCTCCGGGTCCGGTTCGGGGATCGAGTCGACTTCGTAGACGCTGTTGCCCGCCCCGTCGACGCTCATGTCGAGCCGGAAGTTGAAGAAGTGCTGGTGATTCGGGCCATAGATGTTGGGCGCGACCAGCTTTCCCCATCGCGGTTCCTCACCGTCCTTGACGGCCCCGGTGGTCAGCACCCCGGACAGCTTGACCTCGACCTCGATCGACGCGTCGTTGTAGAAGTACCAGAAGAATCCGTACTCATAGTTGCCGACGGTGCAGATCATCGAGATCACCAGCCGGCGGGCGCGTCGGACTTCCACCTCGCCGGTACGGAAATCGGTGTGCTTCCAGGAGATTCCGTAGTCTTCCTCGTGCATGCAGATCGCGTTGGGGATGGTGACGGCGTTGCCTGCAGAGTCATTGACCGTGCCGTCGAAGTAGTAGATTTCACCCAGACAGTCGCAGCCCAGGGTAAGCGGGTTGGCGGAAAAGCCCATCCCGACTTCACCCATATCGAAGACGTTCTTGTTCCAGTGCGTTGGCTCGGTATCACCGTATGGCACAACCATTTCCGACAGCGAGGCTCGATAGATGATCGGCCGAGTCTCGCCGCGGTCGGTGTAGGTGATCTCGTGAAGGGAGATGCCTTCGCGTGGGTTGAAGCCCACCCGCATCGACCATTTCTGCCACTGCACCTTCCACCCGTCGACGGTGAAGCTCGGGCCGTCGGGCTGGGTGATTTCGATCGGCTTGACGTCGTCGCGGAACTGGCTGAACGCAGGCCGGTTGTTCTCGTCGAACATGAACTGCTCGGCGTAGTTACCCGCGGTCGGCGGCAGCGGCACGGCACCGTGGTCCTCGATGTCGATGACTTTCATGGCGTCGAGGTCGAAGGTGACGATCAGGCCCTCGACGGGTCGCGCGTACCCGTGCTCGGAGGGTGCGGCGCGCATGAACGTCAGCGGGCGACAGATCAGCGGCGAGTTGTCGTAGTGATCCTGGCTGCCGTAATAGCCTGCGGGCCAAGGGTCGATCATGGCCAGGTCGAAATCGCTGACGCCGCGCTTGCGCATGGCGTCCTGCCAGCGCGGGTCAGCCCGCACCACCGCTTCCACGCCGGTCATGTGCTCGACGAGGTAGGACGGAAACCGCCCTGGCACCGCCGTCCACGAGTCGATGACGCGCGCCCCGATGTCGACGATCGCCTCGTAAACCAACTTGGCCGCGCCGTCGTACATGGATACGAACGCGCGTCGGGGCACGTCAACCACGCCGCCGAAGGTCAGCCCCGGCGTCTTGTCCGGCTCGGCCAACTGGATCATCACGAATTTCAGTGTTGGCGTGGCGTATTCGGAGTCGGTGATCACTGTCGCGGCGGTCTCGATCTCCGCGCCGGTCAACGGATCCAGTGGATACCGCGCCGTGTTGTCAATCGCCTCCGTGCTGGGCACGGTGCTTTCCACCGTCATTTGGCATCGTCCTTCAACTCGAGAACCGCCAGATGTGCCAGTGCGTCTTCCTGAGTGACCTTGGCCGCCGATCGCCTGCCGAAGAAGTAAACGATGGCGCCGAGCACGAACATGCCGACCGCGATGCTGCCGACCCAGGTCATCCAGGTTGCCGCCGGAACATCGATCCAGGGCGAAGCGAACGAGTAGTACACGCCTGCGCACGTCGCGATGATGCCGATCGCCGCGACCGCGTAAACCGCGGGCATGCCGCCGGGAATCCTCCAGAAGTCCTCGGACTCATAGCGATCCGCGTACTTCTTGCGTGCAATCACCAGCGGAACGAAGAAGAAGAATCCG
>DASRJA010000526.1:0-9270 GCA_035649695.1 Mycobacterium sp.
CACGCGGTCCTTCTCGCAGATGACGAGGTGCGTCGGCGTGGTGCCCTCGGCGAGCTCAAGCAGACCCGGCAGCGTCAACGACTTCACCAGCAGCTGGTAGTAAGCCGGGCAGTGGGAGACGTCGTCGATGATGTCGCGCAGGTCGTCGTCGGACAGGCCTTCGGGGGTGGCGCTGACCGGCAGATGCGCGAGGTACCGGGTGAACGGCAGCTTCAAGACGCGCTCACCGAACGCCAGCGTGAACAGCCAGATCGGCATGCCGGCGAGGAACTTGCCGACGATCTCGAACTTCGCGGGGGTGAAGTGGCGCCAGCCGCCGGCCGGTGCGATTCCGGTCAGCGTGCGGGCCCGGCCGCGGCGCTCCAGCTCGAACGCGACCCAGCCGCCGAGCGAGTTGCCGACGATGTGCGCGGTTTCCCAGCCCAGCGCGTCGAGCCGGCGTTCGACGTCGTCGGCCAGCGACCCGGAGTCCAGGAAGAACGGGCCTTTGGTGCCGCCATTGTGGCCGGGCATGGTCGGCGCAAAGACCTCGTACCGCTCCGTCTCAGCAATCAGCGGGGCAACGTTTTTCCACACGTTCTGCGACATCATGAAGGGATGTAGCAAAAGGATCGGCTCGCCGGAACCCAGGTGTATCGGTGCGCGCTCGGTCATGATGCCCGACATTAAAGGTGATACCGCCGGTACCGCAAGCCTGTCGGCTACGGTCTGACCCCGTGATTGTCAGCACAATCAACGTCAACGGCATCCGCGCCGCGATCAAGCAGCGGTCGGCGGAGAACCTCGGCCTGCTGCCGTGGCTCGCCCAGACGCGGGCCGATGTGGTGTGTCTGCAGGAGACGCGGGCCGACGACGATCAGCTCGCTTTGGCGCTGGCGCCCGCCTTGTCCGACGGTTGGCATTTGGCATCCGCGGGGGGAGATCGCAAGGGCCGCAACGGCGTTGCGGTGCTGAGCCGGCGTCCGATCAAGTCGGTGCGGGATCTGGGCGTCGACGAATTCGCGCTTCACGGCCGCTACGTGGAGGTCGACATCGACGGGCTGACCGTCGCGAGCGTCTACATCCAGACCGGGGAGGCCGGCACCGACCGCCAGTTGGAGAAGGAACGGTTCATGGCGGCGCTCGCGCACCGGATGTCGACGCTGACCGATCGCGACGCCGTCGTATGCGGCGACTGGAACATCGCGCACACCGAAAACGACATCAAGAACTGGCGCGGCAACGTCAAGAAGTCGGGGTTCCTGCCAGCGGAACGGCAGTGGCTCACCGGCCTGCTCGACGCGGGTTGGGTCGACGTGGTTCGGGTGTTGCACCCCGACGTGGCAG
This sequence comes from Mycobacterium sp., assembly GCA_035649695.1. Taxonomy (GTDB): domain Bacteria; phylum Actinomycetota; class Actinomycetes; order Mycobacteriales; family Mycobacteriaceae; genus Mycobacterium. The sequence continues at coordinate 1,327 of DASRJA010000526.1, forward strand.
GGCCGTATTCGTGGTGGTCATGGCGTGGGCGGGCGTTCGACAATGACGCCGGCTGGCGGATCGACTACCACCTGGCGACGCGTGGCCTGGCGGCCCGGGCGAGCGCCGCGCGGGTGGAACGGGCCGCCGCCTACGCGCTGCGCTGGTCCGACCACTCGCCGGTAACCGTCGAATACGGTTAGGGTCGGTCCGTGACCACCGCAAGCGGTGCCCCTCGGCGCCACCGCGTCGTCATCATCGGTTCCGGCTTCGGCGGACTGTTCGCCGCCAAGCACCTGAAGCGCGCCGACGTCGACATCACCCTCATCGCCAAGACGACGCACCATCTGTTCCAGCCGCTGCTCTATCAGGTCGCGACGGGCATCCTCTCCGTCGGCGAGATCGCTCCGGCAACGCGAATGATCTTGCGCAAACAGAAGAATGCGCAGGTGCTGCTCGGCGACGTCGTCGGGATCGATGTGAAGAACAAGACCGTCACGTCGAAGCTGCTCGACTGGGAGCGGGTGACCCCGTTCGACAGTCTCATCGTGGCCGCAGGCGCGCAGCAGTCCTACTTCGGCAACGATCATTTCGAGGCCTTTGCGCCCGGCATGAAGACCGTTGACGACGCCCTCGAATTGCGCGGCCGGATCCTCGGAGCGTTCGAGGCGGCTGAGGTAACGACGTCGGAGGCCGAACGGCAACGCCGACTGACCTTTGTGGTGGTCGGCGCGGGCCCGACGGGCGTCGAAGTCGTCGGGCAGATCTCCGAGCTCGCGCACCGCACGCTGACCGGCGCATTCCGGACGATCCAGCCGGGCGAGGCCCGGGTGATCCTGGTCGAGGCCGCGCCCGCCGTTTTGCCGCCGATGGGACCGAAGCTCGGACTCAAGGCACAGCGTCGGCTCGAGAAGATGGGTGTCGAGGTCCGGCTCAACACAATGGTGACCGACGTCGACTACATGGGGCTGACGGTCAAGGAGAAGGACGGCACCGAACATCGCATCGACTGCGCCGTCAAGGTCTGGTCGGCCGGTGTGCAGGCCAGCCCACTCGGCAAGCTGATCGCCGAGCAGTCCGACGGGACCGAAACTGATCGGGCCGGCCGGGTGGTCGTCGAGCCGGACCTTACGGTGAAGGGCCATCCCAACGTCTTCGTCGTCGGGGACCTGATGAGCGTGCCCGGTGTCCCTGGCCAGGCGCAGGGTGCGATTCAGGGCGCGGTCTACGCCTCCAAGCAGATCAAGGCTGGCCTCAAGGGCGAAGATCCCGCGGCGCGAAAGCCGTTCAAGTACTTCGACAAGGGCAGCATGGCGACGGTGTCGCGGTTCAGCGCGGTGTGTCAGATCGGCAAGCTCGAGTTCGGCGGCTTCATTGCCTGGCTGGCGTGGCTGGGCTTGCACCTGTACTACCTTGTCGGCGGCCGCAACCGGCTGGTCGCCGTCATCTCGTGGTTCATCACCTTCCTCGGGCGCGGGCGCGGCCAGATGACGATCACCGAACGGTGGGTATTCGCACGTCGGGCCATCGAGGAAGTCCGAGATCAGCAGAAGGAAACTCCGCGGGCCATCGGGTGATTTCGGCGCGCTAACCGTCGCTGAGCGTCGCTGAGCGTGGATAACCGCGCCGAAATCGCTCGCATCCGTGTGAAAAGATTGACCCATCATGAGCACTTCCGCTGCGCGCGTCGTCTTCTCCGGCGTGCAACCCACCTCTGACTCCCTGCACCTCGGCAACGCGTTGGGGGCGGTCAAGCAGTGGGTGGGTCTGCAGGATGAGTACGACGCCTACTTCTGCGTCGTCGACCTGCACGCGATCACGCTCCCGCAGGATCCCGAGCAGCTGCGCCGTCGCACTCTCGTCACGGCCGCGCAATACCTGGCACTGGGCATCGACCCGTCGCGCAGCACGATCTTCGTCCAGAGCCACGTTCCGGCGCACGCCGAATTGGCTTGGGTGTTGGGCTGTTTCACCGGTTTCGGCCAGGCGTCGCGGATGACGCAGTTCAAGGACAAGTCGCAGAAGCAGGGCACCGACTCCACCACTGTCGGCCTGTTCACCTACCCGGTCTTGCAGGCTGCCGACGTGCTGCTCTACGACACCGACCTGGTGCCGGTGGGGGAGGACCAACGTCAGCACCTCGAGCTGGCCCGCGACGTCGCCCAGCGGTTCAACTCGCGGTTCCCTGACACGTTCGTCGTGCCCGACGTGCTGATCCAGAAGGCGACGGCCAAGATCTACGACCTGCAGGACCCGACGTCGAAGATGAGCAAGTCGGCGGCCACCGACGCCGGACTGATAAGCCTGCTCGACGATCCGAAGGCGTCGGCGAAGAAGATCCGCTCGGCGGTCACCGACAGCGAACGCGAGATCAGGTTCGACCAGGACGCCAAAGCCGGGGTGTCGAACCTGCTGACCATCCAGTCCGCGGTCACGGGCGCCGACATCGACAAGCTCGTGGAGGGCTACGCCGGTCGCGGCTATGGCGATCTGAAGGCCGACACCGCGGAGGCCGTTGTCGAGTTCGTCACGCCGATCAAGGCGCGCGTCGACGAACTGCTCGCCGATCCCGCCGAACTCGAAGCCGTGCTCGCGACCGGCGCTGAACGCGCAAGAGACGTGTCTGCGAAGACGCTCAAGCGGGTATATGACCGGTTAGGGTTCTTAGCGCCACGCGCGTAACACTCTCGGGAGGCCGGGATGACGGAGCCGGCCAAACCGGGGATTCTGGATCGATTGCGGGCGCGGTACGGCTGGTTCGACCACGCGATGCGGGCGCAGGAGCGCTACAAGGACAGCAAGGGCGACTTCTACGCGGCCGGTATTACCTACTTCACGGTGTTCGCGTTGTTCCCGTTGCTGATGGTGGGATTCGCGATCGCTGGCTTCGTCCTCGCGAGCCAGCCGGATCTGCTCGCCGAGATCGAGGACAAGATCAAGTCGGCGGTGTCCGGCGACTTCGCCGAACAGCTGGTCAAGTTGATGGAGTCGGCGATCGACTCGCGCACCTCGGTCGGCATCATCGGCCTGGCCACCGCCGCGTGGGCGGGGCTGGGCTGGATGGCGAACCTGCGTGAGGCGCTGACCCAGATGTGGGGTCTCATGCGCCATGAGCCGCCCGGATTTCTTCGCACCAAGCTGTCCGATCTGACTGCCATCGTGGGCTTTTTCGTGGCGATAGTCGTGACCATCGCGCTGACGGCGCTGGGCAGTTCGGGAGTGATGAAACGGATCCTGGAATTGGTTGGGCTACAAGATGTTCCGGGTGTCAGTCTCGCGCTGCGGGTCGCGTCTCTCTTGGTGTCGATTTTGGTCTCGTGGCTGCTGTTCATCTGGGTCATCGCGCGATTGCCTCGGGAGAAGGTGACATTCCGCAGCGCGATGAGGGCCGCACTGCTGGCGGCGGTGGCCTTCGAGATCTTCAAGCAGGTGGGCTCGATCTATCTGCGAGCTGTGGTGACCGGTCCGGCCGGTGCGACGTTCGGTCCGGTGCTGGGCCTGATGGTGTTCGCCTACATCACCGCACGGCTGATCCTGTTCGCGACGGCCTGGGCCGCAACATCGGCCGAAAACCTGGCGGAGGAACCGGTCGAGCCTCCCGCACCTGCCCAGATCACGGTGCGTGTTCGGGAGCACGAAGGGCTCGGTGTGCGCGGGGCATTGACCGCAGCAGTGGTCGGAGCCCTTGGTGCACTGGGATTTTCGCGGCTCCGACGACACTAGCTGCCAGTGCTGGCGAGCCTGATAGGTCGGGCGAAGGTGTTCTTGTGGCTGCCGTCGATGACGCACGCCTTTGCGGCCTCTGACCACTGCCGCCGGACGCCCTCGATCGCTGCCAGCGGCTGCACCGAGGCGATACTCGGCAGTTCCTCAGCGTTCCCAGCCTCGGCGCCACGCCCTTGGCACGCCGGAATTCGGCGCACAACACCGAAACGCAGTCCGCAGATCGCATAGGCTTTCGCGGTGGCCGCCAACGATCTGGGCTGGCTCGATGCGGTTGCCTTGCGCGATCTGGTTGCCGACGCCGAGGTCACGCCCGCCGAGGTGGTAGAGGGCGCGATTGCGCGCATCGAGGCCGCAAACCCCGAGCTGAACGCCGTCGTGGTGCCGCTGCCGGACATCGGGCGCGCCGACGCCGCCGATCCCGCGTTGCCGCGGGGGCCGTTTTATGGAGTGCCGTTTCTACTCAAGGACGCCGGCGCATGCTTGGCCGGCCTGCCGCTGTACATGGGCAACGGGCTGCTTCGGTCGCTGGACTGGCGGGCGCCGTCCGACACCATTCTGGGCGACCGCTTCCGCGCCGCCGGCCTCGTCACTGTCGGCAAGACGGCGCTGCCCGAGTTCGGCTGCCAACCGACCACCCAGCCGATTGCCTTCGGCGCGTGCCGAAACCCGTGGGACATCCAGCGCTCCACCGCGGGATCAAGCGGCGGTGCGGCCGCCGCCGTCGCGGCGGGGCTGGTGCCGGCGGCGCACGCCAGCGACATCGGCGGCTCGATCCGGCTGCCCGCGGCGTGGTGCGGGGTCGTGGGGCTCAAGCCGTCCCGCGGACGCACGTCGAGCCTGCCGATCACTGACCCCAATCTCGTCGAGCACGTGATTACCCGCAGCGTGCGCGACACCGCTGCGTTCCTCGACGCCGTGGGCGGTGCCGATCCGGCCGACACCTACCGGCTGCCGCCGCCGACTGTGCCGTACGCGACGACGATGTCAGATGCACCGAGCCCCCTGCGCATCGGCTACGTCGAGTCGGTCGAGGCGATCGGGGTGACGGTCGCCCGCGACTGTGTCGCCGCGGTCACCGAGGCGGCTGGGCTGCTTGAAGCGCTCGGCCACCATGTCGAACCGCGCCAACCGCAGCGCCTGTTTGACGAGGAGTTCGCAACGCACCACCTGCGATCGGTTGGCTGGGAGTTTCAGCACATGCTCGATGGGCTCGCCGCCGCGATCGGACGGCCGCTGACAGCGGCCGATGTCGAGCCCTATTCGTGGGCGCTCGCGAGCGTGGGCGCCAGCCTGACCGACGCTTCTTACTCTGCCAGCCAAACCTGGCAGCGCGCGTACACGGCCGAGGTGTCGGCTTGGTGGGCAGGCGACTTCGACCTGCTTCTGACGCCCGCTGCCGGCGAGCCGCCCGCCCTTCTCGATGAGCTCCTGCCGCCACCCGCTGACCCGCTGTCGATCCTGCCGCGGTTCGAACGCATCTGGTGCTTCGCGGCGCCGTTCAGCGTCACCGGCCAGCCGGCCATCAGCCTGCCGATTGGGCTGACGGCAAGCGGACTGCCGGTCGGCGTCCAGCTCGTCGCGGCGCTCGGGCGCGAGGATCTGCTGCTGCGCGTGGCGGCACAGCTCGAGGCGGCTGCGCCGTGGAGGCATCGCCGTCCGCCGGTGCTCTGAGACAATTTCACGCGCAGTCGCGCCCGAGAAACAGGCGTGTCCAAGGCGTTCTGTGGTTCCTACCAGCTAGATGCCCGGGTGGATGTTTTGATCAATCGGGTGGATGGAGGCCGAAACTGTGCACCACATCATTTTCGGTGAGTGTTCCATCGAAGACCGGCTCACCACGCGCGTGATGGATTGTTGGCAAGCGGGACACTCGTCGCTACGCGACCATGGACCGATCGGACTCCACCACGCTGCCGTCGGCCATCTCGATGCGCACCGGCCCGTGCACCAGCGCCGGCCCGGCTGGCATCAGCGGGGACGGTGTCGGTTCGTTCTCGGTCATGGCTTGTCCGCCCGGATGACCAAAAGCTCTTCTTCGCGGCGGCCGGGTTCGAGCCGGCCAGTGTCTTCGAGCCGTCGACGGCCGTTTCCTTGAGGAACAGGTCTTGGCCGTCGCCGCGGAGCTGCACCAGCGCGATGTCGGTCAAACCCGGCCTCCAGTAGGCCCGTCACGGCCTCGACGATCGCGTCGAGATCCGGCCCGCGCGGAATGGACCGACCCGCCACGTCCTCTGGGCGCACGAACTGCGGAGCGTCCTCGAAAGCCCGCCGTCGTCGGCAAATCGGCGTTGACCGCCCGGCCACCGCCGATCAGCGGAACTGATCATGCGCGCCCCCGCACTGCTACGTCGCAGTCTGGGCCCGGCAGATCGGATCTGCCGGATCATCCTGACGTCGCGGGGCAGGGCGGTCGCCGGTCGCGCGGCGTAGGACGCGTCGACGAGCTGCTTGTTCGGCTCGACCGCGATCAGATGGTCGGACAGGGGCGCGAACAAGTCGGCCGAGCGCTCGCCGGATTCACAGGCGGTGGCGCCGGCGTCGGCCCTCAGGTTCAAGATCCTTCGGCCGAAGCGCGTACTCGAGTGCGCGCTTGATCCCAGCACGCCGAAGCCGCTCGTGGGAGTCCACTATGAACATCTTTCCCGTTTCAACACGCCACCGTCGGGTATTACGTCCGCAGCATCCCTCCAGCGCCGGGGGAACTGCCGCTCAGACAGGCAGACGCAAACGTATACACGCGCATAGGTTGTCCGACCCGATCGAGTGAGCCGTAAGACCGATTGTGGGAGGTTGTCGTTGCGCATCGCCTCAGTGCCAGCCTCGCATATCTACGTTCAACACCTGTCGCGACCTAGCGGCGCGGATCCCGTTGTGCGGCTGGATGATCCGGTGCCTGCGGACGGTCAAACCGTGCCGGGCGGCTGGTGGCCGCCGCTGATGCTCGAACCCGGGTGGGTCAGCGACAACCACCGCCGGTTCGACGTGTTTCACGTTCATTTCGGTTTCGACGCCATCGGTCCCGACGTGCTGACGGCGGTCGTACAGGAGCTGAAAGAGCACGATAAGCCGCTCGTGTACACGGTGCATGACCTGCGCAACCCACATCACGACCAACCCGATGCACACGCAGAGCAGCAAGATGTGCTGCTGGCTGCAGCACACACCGTGATCACCTTGACACCGGGAGCCGCACGGGCAATCAGTCGGCGGTGGAACCGATCTGCCCACGTGCTTCCTCACCCGCATCTACTGAGTTCCGCCGCCATCGGACGGAACCGCGATCACGGTGAGCGTTTCGTGGTCGGTGTGCACGCCAAGAGTCTGCGTGCCAACATGGACCCGCTTCCGGTCATCGACGCGCTGGTCGTCGCACTTGCAGAGCTGCCCGGTGCAGTACTACGTGTCGACGTCCACGACGAGATTTTCGATTCCGATAACTACTGGTTCGCGCCCGAAGTGGGGAACGCGATACTGAGCTACGGTCGCTCGGATCATGTATCGGTCCGGGTGCACCCGTACTTTTCCGACGACCAATTGTGGGAGTACCTGGCTTCACTGACCGTCTCGGTGCTTCCCTACCGGTTCGGCACGCATTCCGGGTGGCTGGAGGCCTGCTTCGACTTAGGGACTGCCGTCATCGTGCCCAGCTGCGGGTTTTACCACCAGCAACGTCCTTGCGGCGTATTCGAATTCGCCGAAGACCGGTTCGACGTCTCGTCGCTGCGCCGTGCTGTGCACGCTGCCTATCGGCGCTGGCGGGCCGGTGTCGCGGCGCCGCGCGCCACCTGGGCCGAGCGTCGAACCGAGCGCAACGGAATCGCCGAGGCCCACCACCGACTCTACGAAGGTGCGGTTTCGTGAGCGCCGGTTTGCGGATCGCCTTAATTGGATCCAGCCGCTTCCCCATCCGCCAACCGTTCCCCGGCGGGCTGGAAGCCCACGTGTGGCATCTCGCCCGCGCGCTGGCCGACCGCGGACACGAGGTGTCGTTGTTCGCCGCGCCGGGATCGGACCCGGCGCTCGGCTGCGAGACGCTGGCGGTGCGTCCCCTCGAGCTCTCTGAGGCAGCACGCTCCGATGCGTGTATGCCGGCGGTGACGTTCATGGCCGAGCATCACGCGTACCTGTCGCTGATGCTGCAATTAGGGCGTTCTGGTGCGAAGCATTTCGACCTCGTCCACAACCACAGCCTGCACCACTTACCCGTGGCCATGGCACCGATGCTGCCGATCCCGATGG
>DASRJA010000527.1:0-2594 GCA_035649695.1 Mycobacterium sp.
ATGGCGTGCTCGGCGAGATCGGCAATGTTCAGGGCCACGAGACCTAAACTAGAACGTGTTACATTTTCATTCAAGTCTGTGGCATCGACGCTGGAAGGCGGACACCCGTGAGCGACCCTCAAAAAGGCCCCGACGCCATCATTGAGCAGCGCGGACACACTTTGATCTTGACACTGAACCGGCCGGAGGCGCGCAACGCGCTTTCCACCGAGATGCTCTCGATCATGGTCGAGGCCTGGGACCGCGTCGACAACGATCCGGAGATCCGCAGCTGCATCCTGACCGGCGCGGGCGGCTACTTCTGCGCGGGCATGGACCTCAAGGCGGCGACAGCCAAGCCGCCGGGCGACTCCTTCAAGGACGGCAGCTACGACCCGTCACGCATCGACGCCCTGCTCAAGGGCAGGCGGCTGACCAAGCCGCTGCTCGCGGCGGTCGAGGGCCCGGCGATCGCCGGCGGCACAGAGATCCTGCAGGGCACCGACATCCGCATCGCGGGCGAGAGCGCCAAGTTCGGCATCTCCGAGGCGAAGTGGAGCCTGTACCCGATGGGCGGCTCCGCGGTCAGGTTGGCCCGTCAGATCCCCTACACCCTGGCCTGCGATCTGCTGCTGACCGGACGGCACATCACGGCCGCCGAGGCCAAGGAGATCGGCCTGATCGGCTACGTCGTACCGGACGGCTCAGCGCTGGAGAAGGCACTGGAGATCGCCGAGGTGATCAACAACAACGGACCGCTTGCGGTGCAGGCGATCCTGCGGACCATCCACGAGACCGAGGGCCTGCACGAGAACGACGCGTTCAAGATCGACACCAAGATCGGCATCGAGGTGTTCGTCTCCGACGACGCCAAGGAAGGCCCGTTGGCGTTCAAGGAGAAGCGAGCGCCCAACTTCAAGATGCGCTGAGGTAGCTCGCGCGGCATGCCCATCGGGCCAGCTTGCCGCTGGTGGTGCGCGCGATGGCGCCCGCAGGCACGAAACGGACGTCGGACACCGTCAGTCCATGTTTCTGCGAGACCGCCTTGCGGATTGCCTCGATTGCCGGTTGCGGATCGTGACGGGCGGTACCCGCGGCGCGTTCGGCGACGATCACCAGATGCTGACTGTCGTCGGTGAAGGCCGCCGCATAGCCCCGTCGCACCATCGGTGACGCCTCCGCTGCGGTGACCTCGATGTCCTGCGGATAGTGGGTCGCACCGTCGATGACGATGAGGTCCGCGATTCGGCCGGTGACGTAGAGCTCGCCGTCCAGATGCACCCCGAGGTCCCCGGTGCGCAGCCAATCGCCCGGTCGGGTCCGCAGTTTGGCGTGGAAGGTTCGGCGGCTTTCGTCGGGCCGGCCCCAGTAACCGCGACAGATGTTGTTGCCGTGTAGCCAGATCTCGCCGACGCTGGCGTCGGGCAATTCGTCACCGGTGTCGGGGTCGACGATGACGGCCCACTGGCTTCGGGCAACCTGGCCGCACGACACGTGCGCCACCGCGTTGGGGTTGTCGGCCGCCGTGGGCACCGCTCGACCGACGGCCAACTGGTTGCGGTCGAAGTAGCTGACGGTCGGCTGTGCGCTCGGCTCGATGGTCGAGACGAACAGTGTCGCTTCGGCGATACCGTAGGACGGCTTGAACGCCGATCGTGGTAAACCGAAGGGCGCGAACGCCTTATCGAAGGTCCGGATCGCGTCGATGCTCACGGGCTCGGACCCGATGATCAGCACGACATTGCTCAGGTCGAAGTCGCTGCCCGGGTCGGGTAGGCCGCGCTGTGCGGCCCACTCGTATGCGAAGTTCGGCGCGGCGGTGACGACGCGGCCCTCGCGTGAGCCGGCCGACAAAGCATGAATCCACCGCTGCGGTCTACGAATGAACGCGGTGGGTGCCATCAGTGTCGAGTGGCCGCCGTACACCGCCGGAAAGCCGATCATCGATAGGCCCATGTCGTGGTACAGCGGTAACCAGCTGACGCCGTGGGTGTTTCGATCCAACAGATCGATCGAGAGGATCATCTGCAAGAGGTTGGTACCGACCGCTAGGTGGGTGACCTCCACGCCGACGGGCGGCCGCGTCGCGCCCCCGGTGTACTGCAGGTGAGAGACGTCTGCGACGTCGATCGTCACTGGGGTGAAAGCCTCCGCCGCTGAGTCGGGTATCTCGTCGATGGCGATGACGTGCGGGCTGTGCGCAGGCATCGCAGCCAGGAACCCGTCCACCACATCTTTGACGGCCGTGGTGGTCAGGACGACAGTCGGCTTGGCGTCGTTTAGGGCCGTTTCCAGACGCTCGACATGGCCGGGCAATTCCGGTGCAAACAACGGCACCGCAATGGTTCCCGCTTTGACCGCCGCGAAGAACCCGGCGATGTAGTCCAGGCCCTGCGGCGCCAGGATCGCCACCCGATCACCCCGCGAGGTGACTTGCTGAACACGCGCACCGATGGCTTCCAGCCGAACGCCGAGCTGCGTCCAGGTGATTTCGCTGAGCTGGCCCGCGTCCGAGCGGGTGAAGTCCAGGTACCGGTAGGCGACGGAGTCGCCGACGTTCGCGATGTTGCGCTCGATGAGCGATATCAGCGTCACCCCGGGCGGCAGTACGACGC
>DASRJA010000528.1:0-9490 GCA_035649695.1 Mycobacterium sp.
GATATTGCCGGAATCGTCAAAGGTGCATCGGAAGGCGCAGGTCTGGGCAACAAGTTCCTGGCCAACATCCGCGAGGCCGACGCGATCTGCCAAGTGGTGCGGGTCTTCACCGATGACGACGTAGCCCACGTCGACGGCCGGATCGATCCGAAGTCCGATATCGAAGTGATCGAGACCGAGCTGATCCTCGCGGATCTGCAGACGCTCGAGCGCGCGGTGCCGCGGCTGGAGAAGGAGGCCCGAACCCACAAGGACCGGCGCGCGGCGCACGAGGCCGCGGTGGCAGCGCAGGAGATTCTCAACGGCGGCACGACGCTGTTCGCCGCGCAGGTGGACGCGTCGCTGTTGCGGGAACTGAACCTGCTGACTACCAAGCCGTTCCTCTATGTCTTCAACGCCGACGAGGCCGTGTTGACCGATGACGCGCGGGTGGCGGCGCTGCGGGAGTTGGTCGCGCCTGCGGACGCGGTATTCCTTGACGCGAAGATCGAGGCGGAGCTGCAAGAGTTGGACGACGAGTCGGCCGCCGAGTTGCTGGAATCGATCGGCCAGACCGAGCGCGGGCTGGATGCGTTGGCGCGGGCCGGTTTTCACACGCTGCGGCTGCAGACGTTCCTGACCGCGGGGCCAAAAGAGTCGCGCGCGTGGACGATTCACCAGGGCGACACCGCGCCGAAGGCTGCGGGTGTCATCCACACCGATTTCGAGAAGGGCTTCATCAAGGCCGAGATCGTGTCGTATGACGACCTGATCGGGGCCGGGTCGATGGCCGCCGCCAAGGCCGCGGGCAAGGTGCGGATGGAAGGCAAGGACTACGTGATGGCCGACGGTGATGTCGTCGAGTTCCGACACGGATAAACGCGCAAGCCCTCGGAACCCGGCAAGCTACCGATGGGCTGATCGTCGGTGAGGACGGTTACGAGATGTGGCGGCCGACATCAGCTGGTGAAGCGGTCGACGCTCCAATTGCAGCGTCGTCGGCGACGATGCGCCGAATCGAACGCTAATGGGTCGGATTTAGACACGGTCGACTGGCGGAGACGGGCCTACCGCGTCGCACCGAGATCCGTGTCGACGGATTCCACCTCTTCAGCGCGACGCATTCCGGGCGGGCGTCTTGCCGCTGTTTGAGTTTCCGTCGTTCGCATTCCGGGATTCGTCGCGTCGATCGCCTTTCGGGTGTTTGTGATTCTCAGAGCTGGTATCGGTATTGGTCGCGTCCGTGTTCGCCGCCCTGGTGCGTGGGTTCTCCGTCGGCGATGGCGTGTCGTCAGATCCCTTGCCTTTGGTGTCGGTTTTCGAATCTTTTCGCTGGGTCTGCGAGGCCCGCAGATCAGCCTTGGAGTTCACCGGGGCAATAAGGGAAGGAACACTGTCGACGGTGGGTGCCGCTATCACTGCCTCCGGCGTGATAGGGACTATGGGGGGAGGAACATTCCCGAAGGTGGGCGCCGGAAACACTGCCTCTGGCAGGGCGCTGAGGCCGGACTTGATGTTGTCGCTGATTGTCTTCCAGCTGGTCAAGATCAAACCAGGCTCTGTCTTAGGGTTGGCACCGGAGCCGATCGGTGGAGGTAAGACAGTTGCGAGGGCACCGATGATCGGGGCAGTCAGCCGGTAAAGGAGCGTGTATTCGTTTCCGAACTCCGCGTACGGCTCGGGTAATAGCAAACAGTGCACCATGAAGCTCAGCAGCCCCGGAATGTCTTTCGGATTCGCAACGGCGGCCGCGATCACGTTGGCCAGATTTATCGGCACGTTGATAAAGATGAATTGCGTGACGAGAGCGATTGTGCGGATAATCGCGGCGCCGACGACGGGAATGTCGCCGTCCAGAGAATTGAGCGTAGGGAGATTTAACGACGCCGAGATTAACGGGCCAGGCACGTTCACCTGGCCGGATATCCGCGCGCTCAAAATACCCGGGTTCCTACTCGGATCGAGGCTGGCGGTTTGCGGCGGGCGGGCAATGTCCGATTCCGCCCCACCCGCCGCGTGGGTCGGATAATTTTGCCATAGAAGAGATGGTCCGGTGCCGTCCGACAGATCTGCTGTCAGGAACTGCAACTTGAAGGCGATTGCGGGTTGGGAAGGTATCAATCTGTGCGCCGGCAGGTGCACCGATGTCGCGACCAGTACGCTTGCTCCCGCGATGGCGACCCCGGTCGTAATATATCGGCGAAGCATGACGTGCATCGTTGGCCTCCTCCGCGCCGGGATGCTCCGCAAAACCCTAGAGCAAATGGGAAGCTCCTGAGGCGAGATTGTCAATACTCCGCAATATTGACAACACGGTCAATGTCGAGTTAACGCAATAGAGTTTCTTCAGTCCGATCGGCGTGGCCAGCCTGAACCGCCCTCGCATGTCCGGAGACTCCCAATACTTGGAAGTGGAGTCTTGTCAGTGGTCGAGGAGCTACCCGCCGCAGCTGCGGGGGTGTGCGGTTCGGATGGTCGACGCCGATTAGCGGTTCGGCTTTGGAGTCCGGTACTCGAGCATCGGGTCGGTAAGAACTGCGTCGCCAGACATCGCGACTAACTCCGTCGCGGAAATCAGGTATTTGGCGCCGTCGCCACGCGCTTCGAATCCTTGTGCTGTCACTCGCACATCGTCAAGTTGCAGCGCGGCGCGATCGCTCAAGCGCATTCCGTTGTACTGGTAACGGTTGTTGGGACCCTTACACACGACGACGACCGACCGATTGGTGCGCCCGATGGCAACTGCACTCTGATTGCCTTCGCACCGGGCGTTGGAGTTGACGAAGCCGCTGTCGTCCATCGCGATGGGAGGTGCGACAGGCGGTTTGGCGGGCAGGGTCGTTCGATCAACGGCCGGTTTGACCGGCTGAGTCGTTCCCGCCGCGGCTGGCTTCGGTTGCGCCGCTGTTGGATACGGTTGCGCCGCAGTTGGCAAGGGGGCCCGTGCGCTTGGCGTCGAGCCGGGCTCGTCCATCACCAACGTTGCAACGACCACGCCCGCAGTCGCGACCGACGCGGCCACCACCCCAACGACAGCCGCTTTGCCGCTAAGCATGCGCTGAGACCGGGGCGCCTCTGACGGCGGTTCTTCGATCGGTTCTGCTCGCTCTTGCTCGTCGTCCGTTGGCATAGTCCATAGCTCTTGCAGCTGATACCAGTCAGTCAACACGGGCGGCCCCTCGGTCGCAGCTCGAACGAGCGCGCATGCACTCACCCGTAGCAAAACACCTCAATGTCGAATACCGGTGATTTGGCGCGGCGTTTCGCCGACGATGGTTGCCGACATTGCCTGCCGGCACAGGTTTCGGCGAGTAGTGTGACGTCGACCCAGCGTATGCACGCAGGCCAGGACGGTGGTGACGACCATGTATCCGAGGCGCATCGCAGGGCTCGTAGCGTGCGTCGTCGCGTTGATCGCAGGCTGCTCGTCGACGACCGAGTCGTCCACCGCATCCTCGGCTACGCCGACCGCGACGAGCGCCGCACCATCGAAGAATTCCGCGCTTAAGACCATCGATCCGAAGGCATTTCAGGCCGTCGTCGACACCGCCGCAAAGCAGCTGATGGTCCCCGGAGCGATGGTGCTGCTGCGCACCCCGCAGGGCAACTTCAGCGCTACATACGGCACCACCGAGCTCGGCGCGCAGACACCGCCAGCACCGAACACGCATTTCCGGATCGCCTCGAACACCAAGACCATGACTGCAGCGCTGATCGTGCTGCTCGCCCAGGACGGCAAGCTGAAGTTCAGCGATCCGGTGTCAAACTACGTGCCTGGTGTGCCCAACGGCGAAAACATCACCGTCGCAGAGCTTTTGAAGATGCGCAGCGGCCTCTACGGTTACTCGGCCGACCCTGCGCTTGCCGCCGCGATGGATGCGAACCCGGGCAAGGCATGGACGCCTCAAGAGGTACTGGATATCGCGTTCCGGCATCCGCCGCAGTTCGCGCCCGACGCCTCCTACGAGTACAGCAACACCAACTACGCGCTGCTCGGTCTGATCGCGGAGAAGGTGGGTGGACAACCGCTGCGCCAGCAGCTTGCCGAGCGGCTATTCGGACCGGTCGGCCTCGCGCAGACGTCACTTCCCGCTACGGACGACACGACCATCCCAGCGCCCTACTCACACGGCTACATGTACGGCGGCAGTTACTACGCACTCGCCGACGACCCGTATCCCGCCCAGATGCAGGCCGCCGCGCGGGCCGGAACGTTGAAGCCGATCGACTACACCAACCAGAACTCTTCGTACGCCACCGCCGCCGGCGGAGCGATCTCGACGGCGGATGACCTCGCCACGTGGATGAAAGCGCTCGTCTCGGGCAAGGTCTTCAACGCCGACTACCACCAGCAGTGGTTGACGAGCCTGCAGGCCGAGGATCCGGACGCGCCCGACGGACAGAAATACGGCTACGGAATCTCATATCAACGTTTCGGTCCAAACGCCGCGATGTTCTACCACGGAGGAGAACTTCCGGGCTTCAATTCGTTCATGGGCTACGACCCGGATAACGATGTGGCGCTGGTCATTTGGACGAATCTGACTCTCTCGCCGGACGGCAAGACGACGGCGCAGGCGATGTTGGCCACTATTCTCGACGAGATCTACGCGGGCTTGTCGCTGGCGTCCCCGCCGGCTCCGACAACCACGACCACGCGGTGACGGCACGGAATTCCGCTGAAGCGGAGCGCGTGCGATGGATCAGAAAGGCACGTCCACATCGTCGCCGAGCCACTTGTGGTAACCGAAGATCGCCGGGCTCTCAGGGTCGGTGCCGTACGGGGTGGCCGGATCGATGCCGGTGTCGGCGTTTGGCGAAGGGGTGACCGCTTGCGTCACAGGTGCCGGATGGGTAGCGGCGCTGGCGACGGGGGCCACAGCAATCGCGGCACCAATGGCAGCTGCGGCCAACCACGGTGTGGCGTACTTGACGGTTGTTTTCACGATGTTCTCCTGTCGGACTAGACAGCCATGATTGGACAACCAATCATGGCTTGATGGCAAACGGTTGTCGCCACCACTTGCACCCATTCAACTGTTGCTGCTAGCTGGAATTCAAAGATCAGCTGGTTCCGCCAGCAATCTTTCCCTAAAGCCGTAGACCCCATCTGCGTGGCAACTGTGCAGAGGGGGTCCGGCGTTCGGCGCGGGGTGTCTCAGAAGGGAACGTCCAGTTGGCCGTTCGTGGTGTTGGCCTCGTCGTGGTCCGAAACGTGGTAGCCGAACACGTACGGAGAGTGTGGATCCGTGCCGTACGGAACGAGTGGATCGGTGCCCGCGCTGGCGGGTGGCGTGGCGCCGGCTGTCGACGGGGTCGCGGCGCCAGCGATGGGTGCGAGGGCAATCGCTCCACCGATCGCTGCTGCGGCCAGCCACGGTGCGACATACTTGATCGTTGTCTTCATGATGTTTCCCCTTTGCTGGAGCGCTCTGTTTGGTCTATGAAAATCATCGCGCTCTAGCAAGCGGGTGTCGTCAACGCTGGCACTCCTTTGGACCTGCAGCTAGCTGGAATCTGCCAGTTCCAGGCCGCTGCAACCCTCTACCGCTGCAGCCAGCGACGCGCTGAGACATGATGGGTGTGCGGGAGGGAGCCCTAATGATCTTCATCGTCGTCAAGTTCGAAACAAAACCCGAGTGGACCGAACGCTGGCCCGACCTCGTCGCACCTTTCACCGCGGCCACGCGCGCTGAGGAAGGCAACCTCTGGTTCGAGTGGTCGCGCAGCCTCGACAACTCGGCGGAGTACGTCCTCGTGGAGGCGTTCCGCGACGGCGACGCCGGCGCAGCCCACGTCAACAGTGATCACTTCAAGGCCGCACAGCGCGACCTACCGAAGGCGCTCGCGCACACTCCCAAGGTGATCAGCCAGACCGTCGATGCCACCGGTTGGTCGAAACTCGCCGAGATCACCGTGGACTGAGCGACGGTATGAGGCAGAATCGCGCAAGTGACGCCGCCGCAACGCCCCGGGCACCCTGATTGGCGCGGTAGGGCCACTCCACCGCCCGGCCCGGCGGGCCGTCGGCCGCCGCCTCCCGGACGCCCGGAGCCGCCGACTGAACACATTCGCGGCCCCTACCGACCCGCAGACGCAGGGGCCACCCGCAGGATCGCTCGCCCGCAGTCACCTGCGGATTTGTCGCCGACCCAACAGATTTGGCGGACGCCGCCGCCACCACCGCCACCATCGCCTCCCGAGAAGCGGCGCCGCGCCCGCGGTCTCAATTGGCAAACGATCGCGCTGGTCGTCGTCATCGTGGTCGCACTTGTGGTGGGCGGACTGGCCGGCGCCGAGCTGTACGCCCGGCACCGTGCCGACAGCGTTCTGACCGAGGTCGCCGAATGCGTCGTCCAGGACGGTGTCTCCATCTCGTTCGGGGTGAATCCGCCCTTCCTGTGGCAGCACATCACCGGCCACTACACGAACATCTCGGTTACCACCGCCGGAAACCAGGTTCAAAGCGCCAAGGGAATGACGGCCCAGGTGACCGTCAAAGACGTGCGGCTGCAGGATTCCTCGGACTCCAAGGGCACCATCGGTTCGCTCAACGCGACGCTCAGCTGGAAGTCTGCGGGCATCAAGGACACCGTGGCCGCCAACCTGCCGGGGGTGGGGAATCTGGTGACGGGCGTGAGCACTGACGCTGCCGCGGGCACCATCATCCTGGACGCCACCGGCAGCAGTGTTACCGCCAAGCCCGTCGTGACCGACGGCGACCTGAACCTCGAGGTCGTCGACGTCAACGGCCTCCTGCCGAAGGACGTCGTGCAGACGGGGCTGGACGGCCTCACCAAGAAGCTGAACGACAACTATCCGCTCGGAATCCACGCCGACAGCGTCAAAGTGACCGACACCGGAGTCGTCGGAACATTCTCCAGCCAGAACGCCTCGATCCCGAAAGAGGACGCCAACCCCTGCTTCGCCCGCCTCTGAGCGCCAATTAACCGGGGACGACGGCGATTTCGTTGCCCAGCTGATACCCCCGCGCCAGCGGCAGCTCGTCGCCGCTCCAGAACACGCCGGGATCAAACCAGTTGAAGTGCTTCTCCGTCGAAAGCAAGCCCATCTCCTCGTAGGTGACGGCGACGGTCTCCGCGCAATACGCCGTCTCCAACCCGACTTGGAGCTTCTCCTTCTTGCGGCGCTGGGTAGCCTCACGAACCCTGGTGTGCACGAACGGAATTCCCCGCGTGAAGTCGGCGACCGCCACGCGGCCGCGGAACCACCGCCCGGTGAGCCGGGCCGTGGTCGGAAACGGCGTGCCGTCCATCCGTGCAACGACCTTGAGCGCGCGGTCCTCTTGCTCGCGGGTGGCGAACGGCGTGAGTTGACGCAGCCAGCAGCGCTGATGGTAGTTGGTCATCCACCTCTCGATAGCCTGCCGCGCGTCGTGCAGCTGCACGCCGCGGTGATGGCCGCCCGTCCACATGTCGGTCAGTTTGTCGCCCAGCTCGGCGTGCCAGATCAGCGGCGGAAGGTCCTCGATCGCGATCGTCATCCCGACGTGGTTGACCGGGGCATTGCTCATCGTTTGGATCGCCCGGTCGGGGCCGGAGGTGCCGCGAAACAGCCAGATATCGCCGGTCCTGGTCTCGTCCAGCGCCCGCTCAAGCGAGACCGTGCTTTCTTTCACCCCCGCAGGCTAAGGCAGACTCGTCGCATGCGTGGCATATGGAAGTGGGTTGGACTGGCCGGTGTCGCCGGTGTGGTGGCGGGCGGCGTGCTGGTCGCGCGCGACCAACGTAAGCGCAACTCATACACGCCAGAGGACATCCGCGCCCGCCTTCACCAGCGGGTGGCCAAGGCCGGCGACACGGCGACCTAAGTGGCCACGGCGTAGAGCCGGTGCGAGCCGCTAAAGCCCTTCAATTGGACGTCACGGCCGTCATCGAAGGCGATGTCGTGATCGCTGACGGCGTCGCGCACCACCTCACTGACGAGAATCTCGCCGCCGTCGGCCTGTCCGGCCACCCGGGCCGCCATCGCGACGTTGCGGCCGAACAGGTCGTCGCCGCGACGCACCGACTTGCCCATGTGGATGCCGATGCGGACCCGAATCCCGTTGGGCCGCCGGTGAAGTGACTGTTGCAGGTCGATGCTGCACAGTACCGCCTGCTCGGGCTGTGCGAAGGCGATCATGAAGCCGTCGCCCTGGCTCTTCACCACATGGCCGGAGTGCCTCTTGACGTGCCTGCGGACCAGCTTGTCGTGGCTGCTGATCAGCCTGACCCACGCCCGGTCGCCGATGCGCTCGTTCAGCGCCGTCGACTCCTCGATGTCGGAGAACACGATCGCCACCTTGCCGCTCGGCGCCAGCCGCGCCAGATCCGGTCGCTCCACCTCAGCCCAGTCGGCGAGATCTTCGATCGACGACCGGACCGCCGCGCCCAGGCCGTCCTTGCGGAGGATGTTGGCGGTCTGCCAGACCTGCTTGACGGCCTCCCTGCTGCCGGAGAGCAGCATGTTTCTGGTGTCGACCCGGCGCCGCAATTCATTGAGTTCATGCTTCTGACGTGTGTAGATCACCCAAACCACGACGAGTGCTACTGCTTCCGCCGCGGCGATCCCCGCGAGCACATATGCCGCAATCTGCGCTCCGATCACCGCTCAAGTATTGGATGCTGATCCCGTGGAGTCCCAGGCGCCCTACTACGAGAGCCGCTACATCCGCGCCAACCACCCCGAAGAACCGCAGGCGCTATGGCTGCGGGAAACCCTGTTGCTACCCACGGCGGGCGATCCGGTGGCCGACGTCTGGGTGATGGTGTTCGATCCCGATGGCGCGGGCAACCGGGCCCTTAAGGAGCCCTACCCGATCGATGCCGCTGCATACGAGTACGAGAATTGGACGGCGCGCATCGGCGCGACATCGATCGACGACCGATCCGCGCACGGCGTCGTGACCGGCGGAAACCGTTCGGCCCGTTGGGATCTGCGGATCACTCCTGGATCCGAGGATGCGGTCAAGCTCCTCACCGACCGCGCATACAGGGCGCGCATCCCGACGGCCAAGACAACGGTGCGCCATCCGCTGGCCCAGTTCGACGGGGCGGTGGAGCTCGACGAGACGCGGCTGGTGCTCGACGGCTGGACCGGCAGCGTCAACCACAACTGGGGCACGCGGCACACCCCGGCCTACGCGTTCGGCCAGGTGTGCGGCTTCGACGACGCGCCCGACTCCAGCCTGGAGATCGTGACGGCACGAGCCGCGATCGGACCGCTATTGACGCCCGCGGCAACGCTGTTCGTGTTCCGCCACGCGGGTCAGGAGTTCGCGGTTCGCTCGATCCTGGGCAGCCTGCAGACGCATGGCAAGTACAAGCCGTTCTCGTGGGCGTTCGGCGGGCGGGTGGGGGACCAGATGATCGAGGGCGAGATCATCACCGAGCCGGCCGACGTCATCGGCCTGACCTACACCGACACCGACGGCGGCTCGAAGTACTGCTACAACTCGGCCATCGCAAACTGCCGAGTTCAAGTGGCGGGCAAGGCATTCGAACGCAGG
>DASRJA010000529.1:0-2954 GCA_035649695.1 Mycobacterium sp.
GCCAAGGATCTCGTCGAGCGACAAGGCCCGCACCCGTGCCGCCGCCAGCTCGATGGCGAGCGGCATGCCGTCGAGCCGGCGGCAGATCTCGGTCACGGTAGCGGCGTTGTCATCGGTAACGCCGAAATCGGGCCGCACCCGGCGGGCCCGGTCGGCGAACAATTCAACGGCTTCGTCGGCAAGCGATAGCGATGGCACAAGAAACGTCACTTCACCGGCCACGCCAATGGGCTCACGGCTCGTGGTGAGAACCCGCAACGCCGGACAGGCGCCCAAGAGGTTAGTCGCTAGGGATGCGGTCGCGTCGATCAAGTGTTCGCAGTTGTCGAGCACAAGCAGCGTCTCCCGATCGGCGACGAACCGCACCAGCGTGTCGGGCGTCGAAGTGTCCGGTTGATCGGGCAGGCCGAGCGCACGGGCCACCACGACCGGCACTACTTCGGCATATGTCGTCGGCGCCAAGTCGACGTACCAGACGCCGCTGGGAAACTGCGGCGCTACGCGAGCCGAGATTTCAATGGCGAGACGCGTCTTGCCCGCACCACCGGCACCGGTCAACGTCACGAGCCGGTTGTCGGCCAACAAAGTCCGCACATCCACCATCTGCGCCTGGCGGCCAACAAAGCTGGTCAGCTGCGCCGGAAGGTTATGCGTACCAACAGTTTTAGGCGTGCGCAATGGCGGGAACTCGTTGCGCAGGTCGGGATGGCATAGCTGTACAACGCGTTCAGGCCGTGGCAAGTCGCGCAAGGCATGCGTACCGAGATCGGTCAACCAGGCGTCGGCCGGAAGGGAGTCCACGACCAGATCCTCAACAGTGCCCGAGAGCACCGTCTGACCCCCATGCGCGAGATCACGCAAGCGCGCGGTCCTGTTGATCGCCGGGCCGATGTAGTTGCCTTCGTCGCGAAGCCGCACCTCGCCGGTATGCAGTCCGATCCTCAACCGGATCGGCGCCAACGGTGCCCGCTGCAACGCGACTGCGCACGCCACCGCATCGCTGGCGCGAGCGAATGCAAGTACGAAACTATCGCCCTCTCCCTGTTCAACCGGCCTGACCCCTTCGTGCGCGGCGGTCAGATCGGTCAATACGTGGTCGAGACGTGCAATGGCGGCGGTCATCTCATCGGGCTGTGATTCCCACAGCCGCGTCGAGCCTTCGACATCGGCGAGCAGCAACGTCACCGTTCCGGTTGGTAGCTCGCTCATGACTACGTCGCTCCAGTCAGTTCCGCTCATGCTAGCCAGCATGCGGAGGCCACGAGTCCCAAACATCAGCGAAAACCCGTATACGGCTCACCCTCACCCCGCAAATCCGAGCGGAGCCAAGCTAGCGAAAGTCGATGGCCACCTTGACTGCGCCGGACTCCCCCTGATTTGCGATCGCAAGGAAGGCGTCGCGCCACTGCTCCAGCCGGAACGTGTGCGTTAGCATGGGGCGCAGGTCGACTCGGCCGTCGACGACGAGATCGAGGTAGTGCGCGATCGCGTGCTTGCGCTGACCGTCCACCTCCTCGACACCGAACGCGTTGGACCCGACCCAGTTGATCTCCTTGAAGTACAGCGGACTCCACTCCCACCGCCCTGGCGCGTGCACGCCCGCCTTCACCAGCGTCCCTCGCGCCTTGAGAACGCGCACGCCGACTTCGAACGTCTCCGGCTTGCCGACGGTGTCATAGACGACGTCGATCGCGCCGGGATAGGCCATCGGCAACCCCTGCAACGGCTGTCGCAGCCTGCCGCCGCCCCACCCGACGAGGTCCTCGATGACGGCCAACCGCGGCTCATGCGCCAACACCCGCTCCGCTCCGAACCGACGGGCCAACTCCGCCTGCGCGCCAAACCGCGCCACGACGGCCACCGCCACCTCTGGGTACAGCGCGCGCAACACCGCGACCGCACATAACCCAAGGGAGCCCGCCCCGTACACGAGCACCCGGCCAGACGGCGGCGGCGGATGCCGGGTGATCGCGTGCAGCGACACCGAGAACGGGTCGGCGAACACCGCGAGCTCGTCGGGCACCAATTCCGGCACCGCGAACAGCATGCTGTCGTGGGCCGGCATCAACTCGGCGTAGCCACCCGTGACGTCGGCCGAAACGCCGGTATGGATACCCGGCTTGATATCGCCGTCGGTGAAGCTCCAGCACAAGCTGTAGTCACCGGTTTCGCATGCCGGACAAGGCGGTTCGATGCCGCGCGGACCGCACGACAGCCACGGGTTGAGCACGACGCGCTGCCCGACCTCCAGCCCGCGCGCCGCAGGACCCAAAGCCACGACATCGGCGACGACTTCGTGACCCATCACTTGGGGGAACGAGCAGAATGCCGCCATCGCGTTGTCGGTATCGCCCTCACCGAAGTCGAGCAAGATCTGTTTGGAGTCCGATCCGCAAATCCCGGTCAGGCGCGGCCGGGTGATCACCCAATCGTCGTGCAGCGGTTGAGGATCCGGTACTTCGCGCAGCGCGACGGGCGACCGCGCGAGAGCGTCGGCAACCTCGAACGGCTCGGGCGGCACCCCGAATACCAGCGCCTTCATGACTGGGCCATGCCTGCCGCGCCGGCGATGTAGGTGTCGATGTCGGCGTTCTTGAGGTCGACGACGGCTTTCATGTCCGGCACGTAGTGCTCGAAGCCATCGCTGCCCAACGCGTCAATGATGCCGACAGCCACCTCCTCGGGGCTGAACTTGGGACCGTCGTAGATGGGTTCGTCGTTGTCGGGCTGGTCCCAGATCTCGGTGTCGACGGGTCCTGGCTCGATCAGCTTCACCGAGACCCCCGTGCCGTGCAGGTCGACGGCCATCGATTCGCTCCATCCGCACAGCGCGAACTTGCTTGCACAGTAAGCGGATTCGTGAATGATCCCGAGCCTACCGCCGACACTGGACACATTGACGACCATCCCGTCCCCGCGCTCCAGCATCTTCGGCAGCACGGCCAACGTCAGCC
>DASRJA010000530.1:0-23662 GCA_035649695.1 Mycobacterium sp.
ACGCCGCCGATCAACCCGACCTAGTCTCGGCGACCAGACGCAAAAGTGCCCAAAATTGCCTGAAATAGGGCACTTTTGCGTCTGCTCGCGCTAGAGCCACCAGCGTTCGAGTACGCGGGCGACGCCGTCCTCGACGTTGGACGCGGTGACTTCGTCGGCCGCTGCCACCGCGTCGGGATGCGCATTGCCCATCGCCACCCCAAGGCCGGCCCAGTGCAGCATC
The DNA here is from genome assembly GCA_035649695.1 of Mycobacterium sp. Taxonomy (GTDB): domain Bacteria; phylum Actinomycetota; class Actinomycetes; order Mycobacteriales; family Mycobacteriaceae; genus Mycobacterium. Next base: position 224 of record DASRJA010000530.1, read on the forward strand.
GGGACGTCGTTGGGCATGTCACCGAACGCCACCACGGATTCGGCGGTGATACCCAACGGGCGGGCAAGTTCCTCGACACCAGTGGCCTTGCTGATGCCAAGCGGCACGATCTCAATAAGTCCGTTGTTGGTGGAGTAGGTGATATCCCCTTCCAGCCCAACATGTTTGGCCAACGCAGCGGCCATGTCGGAGCTGCGCGCACCGGCCTTGCGGATCAGCAGCTTGACCGCGGGCGCGCTGAGCAGATCCTCGATGGACACCTCGGTGTTGTCGGGGTTGAGCCAGGCGTGCTCGTAACCGGGCGAGCTGACGAACTGCGGGGTGGCCGCATCGTGAGCGCTGTTCCCGACCCGCTCGACGGCCAGCCCCGCGCCGTCGATGACGCGGGTGGCGACCTCGGCGAGTTCGCCCAGCGCATCGGCGGACAGCGTGCGGGCCGAGATAATCCGGTCCGTGGCCGGGTCGTAGATCACTGCGCCGTTGGCGCACACCGCCATTGGCGCGAAACCCAAGGCGTCGACCACCGGCTGCACCCAGCGCGGCGGGCGTCCGGTCGCGAGCACGAACTGCGCGCCGGACGCCACTGCCGCGTGCACGGCGTCGCGGGTGCGGGCGGTGATCTTCTCATCGTCGTCGAGCAGCGTGCCGTCCACATCGGAGGCGATCAGGTCAGGGGTCACCGGTGACTCTTCGCTTCGCGCTCGGCGCGCTTGCGCGCCCGCTCGGCGAGCTCGGCCTCTTCGAGCGCCTTGGCTTCGTCCATCGTCGGCGCGGAACCGCCCAGCCGGCACGGCACCCAGTACGCGCCCTCGGGATGCGGGTATTCCTCCTGCACCGTGCGCAGAAGCGTAGTCATCCCCTCACGCATCGCGGCGCTCGTCTCATCGGTGGTCTCGGCGGCATCGAGGGGTGGTCCCGCTGCGACGGTGACTGGAATCTTGCTGCGCCGCCCCATATCTCGTGGGTGATCCTTGGTCCATCGCCGGTGTGCACCCCACACGATCAGCGGGACGATCGGTACCTCGGCGTCTCGCGCCATCCGGGCCGCGCCGCTCTTGAACTCCTTGAGCTCGAAGCTGCGGCTGATGGTGGCTTCGGGATAGACACCAACGATCTCGCCCGCCCGTAGTCGCTCGACCGCCACCGCGTACGCACCTCCCCCGGAGGTGCGGTCCACCGGAATGGTGCCGGAATGCTTGATCAGAAAGTTGACGATCTTGACGTCCTGCATTTCGGTCTTGATCATGAACCGCATTCGACGGTGCCGCTGATAGGCCGCGAGCGCCGCGGGCCACCAGTCGACGTAACTCGTGTGATTGATCGCGATTACCGCGCCGCCGCGATCCGGGATGTTTTCCAGTCCCTGGTAGGTGATCTTGGTCCCGATGGCCTTGGTCGCCAGGCTGACGGCAATCTCGAGCGTGCGGAAGACCGGCTCCATACCCGCTACCCCGGCGCCCCGGTGGGGTCGGTCCGTTGCTCGCGGCGCGCGGCCTTCTCGGCCGCCTCCTCGGCGTCCATCCGATTGGCCTCGGCCAGGGTCGGCGCTCCCCCACCCAGCCGGTGTGGCACCCAGTACTCGCCGGGTGGATACGGGCCGTATTCGTCCTGCACGCGCTCGAGCAGGTGCTGCATCCGCGAGTGCAGCAGCGCGGTGAGCTCCGTCGGCGGCAGGGTCGGCATGATCGGCTCACCCACCGCCACCGAGATCGGCACCTTGGGGCGCCACATCTTCTTGGGATGCCCCTTGGTCCAGATGCGTTGGGCGCCCCACACGATGTGCGGCACGATCGGCACGTCTGCGGCGACCGCCATCCGTGCCGCGCCGGACTTGAACTCCTTGATCTCGAAGCTGCGGCTGATCGTGGCCTCCGGGTAGACGCCGACCAGCTCGCCTTCCTTGAGCGCTTGACAGGCGTGGTCGAACGAGGCGGCACCGCTGTCACGGTCCACCTCGATGTGCCGCAGGCTGCGCATAATTGGCCCGGTGACCTTGTTGTCGAAGACCTCTTTCTTCGCCATGAACCGCACCTTGCGGCCGAGGTGCTGCTTGTAGGCGGGTAGTCCCGCGAAGGTGAAGTCGAAGTAGCTGGTGTGGTTGATCGCGACGACGGCACCGCCCGTACGGGGCAGATTCTCAACGCCGGTCACGGTGAACTTCAACCCCTGCGCCCGCCATACCAGGCGGGCGAGCTGGATGACTGTGCCGTATACCGGTTCCACATCAGGCAGCCTAGTCGGGTGACCGCTCCCAGCGAACCCGTGCCAGTTCCGGAGACCGTCGAGCGCATCGCGGCCGGACGGACGGTCGTCGCGGTGTGGATCAACGAGTTGGGCGGCGTCACCTACGCAGTCGATGGTGGCTGCGAGTACGTCAAGGTCGCGCCATCGGAGTGGGCGCATCATTTGGTGGCTGAGGTGGCTCGGCTGCGCTGGGCGGCGGCTTATGTCCGGGTACCCCGCGTGATCGGGTCCGGCGACGGGTGGCTTCATACCGCGGGGCTGCCAGGCCGGTCGGCTGTCGACCCGCGCTGGGTCTCGGATCCGCGGACCGCGGCCCGCGCGATAGGCGCCGGGCTGCGGATGCTGCACGACACGCTGCCGGTCGACGACTGCCCGTTCGGCCCACCGCCGTGGGTGACCGACTCCCTGCCGGCCGATCGGCTGGTGATCTGCCACGGCGATGCGTGCGCGCCGAACACCTTGATCGATGACGACGGCCGCTGCTGTGGGCACGTCGACGTCGGAGACCTCGGCGTCGCCGATCGGTGGGCCGACCTGGCGGTGGCCACGCTGTCGCTGTCGTGGAACTATGGCGGCTCCTGGGAAGGCGACCTGTTCGATGCTTATGGCGTCGAGCCAGACACGACGCGCATCGCGTACTACCTAGGGCTCTGGAACGCCGGTGATATCTCGTCCCGCTAAGCTCAGACCGGCACAACCGTCGGGAAGAAAGGGTGTTTGTGCAGGTCACGAGCGTGGGACACGCCGGTTTCCGGATCGACACCAAGGCCGGAAGCATCCTGTGCGACCCGTGGGTCAATCCGGCGTACTTCGCGTCGTGGTTCCCGTTCCCTGATAACAGCCAGCTGGACTGGGCCGCGCTCGGCGACGTCGACTACCTGTACGTCTCGCACCTGCACCGCGACCACTTCGACCCGAAGAACCTGCGCGACCACGTCAACAAGGACGCGGTCGTGCTGCTGCCGGACTACCCGGTGCCCGACCTGCAGCGCGAACTGGAGAAGGTGGGCTTCACGCGGTTCTTCGAGACGACGGATTCGGTCAAGCACCGCGTCAGCGGACCCAAGGGCGACCTCGATGTGATGATCATCGCGCTGCGCGCCCCCGCCGACGGCCCGATCGGTGACTCCGGTCTGGTGGTCGATGACGGAGAAACGGTGTGCTTCAACATGAATGACGCGCGCCCCGTTGATCTCGACGTGCTGCACGCGGACTTCGGCCATGTCGACGTGCACATGCTGCAGTACTCGGGCGCGATCTGGTACCCGATGGTCTACGACATGCCCGCGCGGGCGAAGGAGGCGTTCGGCACCCAGAAGCGTCAGCGCCAGATGGACCGCTGCCGTCAGTACATCGCGCAGGTCGGTGCGACGTGGGTGGTGCCGTCGGCCGGGCCGCCGTGCTTCCTCGATCCCGAACTGCGTGACCTCAACGACGACCACGGCGACCCCGCCAACATCTTCCCCGACCAGGCGGTCTTCCTCGACCAGATGCGAACGCACGGCCACGACGGCGGCCTGCTGATGATTCCTGGGTCGACGGCGGATTTCACTGGGCCGCAATTGAACTCGCTGACCCACCCGATGCCGGATCCAGAGTCAATCCTCACCACGGGCAAAGCCGCCTACATCGCCGACTACGCCGAGCGGATGGCACCGGTGCTGGCCGCGGAGAAGGCCAGCTGGGCACCCGCTTCGGGTGAACCCTTGCTGGAGCCACTGCGGATCGTGCTCGAGCCGATCATGCTGCAGAGCGATCAGATCTGCGACGGCATTGGCTATCCGGTCGAGCTGCGCCTCGGCGCGGAGACTGTGGTCCTGGACTTCCCGAAACGCGTAGTGCGCGAGCCGATTCCGGACGAGAAGTTCCGCTACGGGTTTGCAATCGCGCCGGAGCTGGTGCGCACGGTGCTGCGGGACAACGAGCCGGACTGGGTGAACACCATCTTCTTGTCGACGCGCTTTTCGGCGTGGCGGGTCGGTGGCTACAACGAGTACCTGTACACGTTCTTCAAGTGCCTGACCGACGAGCGGATCGCCTACGCCGACGGCTGGTTCGCCGAGGCGCATGACGACACCGCGTCAATCATGTTGGACGGCTGGGAGATTCAGCGTCGCTGCCCGCATCTGAAGGCCGACCTGTCGAAGTTCGGCGTGGTGGAGGGCAGCACGTTGACCTGCAATCTGCACGGCTGGCAGTGGAACCTGGATAACGGCCGCTGCTTGACGACGAAGGGCCACGAGCTGCGGTCGGAGCGAAAATGACGGCCCCGCGCCAGTACTACGACGACGGCTTGGTCCAGCTGGATCGTGAGGCGATCACGTTGCGGCGCTACCACTTTCCGTCGGGTACATCGAAGATCATCCCGCTGCGGTCGATCCGGGGCTATAAGGCTGAATCCCTGGGGCTGATCACGGAGCGGTTCCGCATCTGGGGCAGCACGGACCCACGCCGTTGGATGCCGTTGGACGTCTGGCGGCCGATCAAGTCCACACTCGTGACGCTCGACGTGCCCGGTGTGCGACCCAGTCCCGCGTTCACCCCGCAGCGGCCCAAGGAATTTCTCGCGAGGCTCGACGAGCTGCTGAACGACTAGCCGAATTCGAGTAGTGCACTACGCACGCCGCACTCGCTGTCATCGTCGTCGATATGGCTAGCGAACAGAGCAAACAGAGCAAGAAGGGCTTCGCCGAGGAATTCGAAGAATTGAAGGCGAGGCACGGTGCACAGTACGCGGATCTGAGATTGGTCCGCTTCACGGATAAGACGGTCAGGTCGGCTTTCGGGCGTTCGTGCCATATTTCTGCCGTGAGAACGACGACGGCGACATCGTCTGTGAGGAAAAGCGTCCGGTCTGACGACTAGCGTTTCGGCTTCAGCACGTCGGTCCCGACGTACGGCACCAGGGCATCGGGGACCCGGACGCTGCCGTCGGGCTGCTGATGGTTCTCCAGGATCGCCACCAGCCAGCGCGTCGTGGCGAGCGTTCCGTTGAGCGTCGCCGCGGTCTGCGGCTTGCCGTTCTCGTCGCGGTAGCGCACAGACAGCCGCCGGGCCTGGAACGTGGTGCAGTTCGACGTCGACGTCAGCTCACGATAGGTCTGCTGCGTCGGGACCCACGCCTCGCAGTCGAACTTCCGGGCCGCCGAGGACCCCAAATCGCCTGCGGCGATATCGATCACGCGGTACGGCACCTCGATGTGCGCCAACATCTGGCGCTGCCAATCCAGCAGCCGTTCGTGCTCGGCCTCAGCGTCCGCCGGCTTGCAGTAGACGAAGCCCTCGACCTTGTCGAACTGGTGCACGCGGATGATGCCGCGGGTGTCCTTGCCGTGGCTGCCTGCCTCGCGGCGGAAGCACGACGACCAGCCGGCGTAGCGCAGCGGTCCGTCGGACAAGTCGAGGATTTCGTCGGCGTGGTATCCGGCCAACGGAACCTCGGAGGTACCGACGAGGTAGAGGTCGTCGGCCTCGATCCGGTACACCTCCTCGGCGTGTGCGCCGAGGAAACCGGTGCCCGACATCACCTCCGGCCGCACCAGCACCGGCGGGATGACAAGGGTGAAACCGTTCTCGGTGGCCAGCCGCACCGCGAGCTGCAGGAGGCCAAGCTGCAGCAGCGCACCGGCACCGGTGAGGAAGTAGAACCGCGAACCCGACACCTTGGCGCCGCGTTCGAGGTCGATCAGGCCCAGCGACTCGCCGAGCTCGACGTGATCCTTCGCGTTCTCGATGGCCCGTGGTTCGCCGACCGTTTCGCGCACCACGAAGTCGTCCTCGCCGCCGGCCGGCACGCCGTCGATGATCACGTTGGAGATCGTCATATGCGCTGCGGTAAAAGCTTTTTCGGCTTCGGCCTGTTCGGCCTCGGAGGCCTTGACTTTGTCGGCGAACGCCTTGGCCTGTTCGAGGAGCGCCGGTCGCTCATCGGGCGATGCCTTGCCTACCTGCTTGCTAACGGCCTTCTGCTCGGCGCGCAGATTGTCGGCGGCCGACACCGCGGACCGGCGTGCGGCGTCGGCTTCGAGGAGCGCATCGACGAGTCCGGGGTCTTCACCACGGGCCCGCTGAGACGCGCGCACCAAGTCCGGGTTCTCGCGCAGCACCTTGAGGTCGATCACGGCCGCAACACTACTTTTTGGCGCCCGGCCTCGGCGGGGGGACCCACGTCAGGCACAACCTCGTAACGTTACATCTGCATCACTTGTCACAGCGCCTGACACGCCTGTCACAATGGAGCGGATGTTGGACGCACCCGAGCGCGAGGATTTACTCGCTGACTCGCACAAGAGCGACGACGGACGCCGCGTGGCGTGGTGGCAGAGTTTCCACGCTACGTCCACCCGCCGCGCGCTGTTGCTGACCGCGCTCGGTGGTCTGCTCATCGCCGGGCTCATCACCGCGCTGCCGAGCACGGACGGCTCCAACGGCCTGACCGCCAACTCGATCTCCCTCGGTCCCCGCGGCAACGACACGTTCAACCACGCCAACAGCGGCGACTGCCTGAACTGGCCTGATCGCACCCCGGACGCGGGCGAGATCGTCGATTGCACGGGCGATCACCGTTTCGAAGTCGCCGAGTCGGTCGACATGCGTACCTTCCCGGGCAGCGAGTACGGCCCGGACGCGGCACCGCCGTCGCCCGCCCGGATCCAGCAGATCAGCCAGGAGCAGTGCTCGGCAGCCGTCAAGCGCTACCTCGGCGCCCGGTTCGACCCGAACAGCCGCTTCACCGTCAGCATGTTGTGGTCGGGTGAGAAGGCGTGGCGGCAGTCTGGTGAGCGACGCATGCTGTGCGGCTTGCAGCTGCCGGGGCCGAACAACCAGCAGCTGGCGTTCAAGGGCAAGGTCGCCGACGTCGACCAATCGAAGGTGTGGCCCGCGGGCACCTGCCTGGGCATCGACCCGAGCACCAACCAGCCAACAGACATCCCGGTCGACTGCGCCGCCCCCCACGCCATGGAGGTCACGGGTGCGGTCAATCTTGCGGAGAAGTTTCCGCAGGCACTGCCGCCGGAACCCGAGCAGGACGGCTTCATCAAAGACGCCTGTACGCGGATGACGGACGCCTATCTGGCACCGATCCAGCTGCGCAGCACCACGCTCACGCTGATCTACAGCACCATCTCGTTGCCGAGCTGGTCGGCCGGCAGCCATCAGGTGTCGTGCAGCATCGGCGCGACGCTTGGCAACGGCGGCTGGTCGACGCTGCTCAACAGCGCCAAGGGTCCGCTGCAGATCAACGGCCAGCCACCGATCCCGCCGCCCGACATCCCCGAGGAGCGGCTGAACCTGCCGCCGATCCCGGCGATGGAGCCCCAGATGCCGGATGACGACTCCTCGTACTCCTCCTCCTCGCAGGCGACCAACAGCGACACCACCGACCACGGCAGCCAGCAGACGGGGACCCAGCACATGCCCGGGCAGCAGTCGACGGGCCAGACCGGGACGTCGACGGTCCCCGCGCCGCCCCCGCCGGGCAACACGTTCCTCAACGGGCCACCGCCGCCCGGCGCGCCCCTGGATGCGCCTCCGCCACCGGAGGGCGCCCCACCGCCGCCGCCCGGCGCTCCTCCCGGTCCGGCTCCCGCTCCGCCTCCGGCTGAGGTCGCGCCCGCGCCCGGCCCACCGCCTCCGCCGGGCGATCCGCTACTGCTGCCACCGCCGCCGGGGCAGTAGCCGCGTGACCGTGCGGATGAGCCCGCAACGGTTTGACGAGCTGGTCTCCGACGCACTCGACCTGATTCCACCGGAGCTCGCCGCCGCGCTCGACAACGTCGTGGTGCTGGTCGAGGGCCGCAACCCCGACGAACCCGAGATCCTCGGGCTGTACCAGGGGGTGGCGTTGACCGAACGGGATTCGTGGTACGCGGGCTCGCTGCCCGACACCATCACCATTTACCGCGACGCGTTGCTCGAGGTCTGCGAGGACGAGGCTGAGGTCGTCGACGAGGTCGCGATCACGGTGATCCACGAGATCGCGCACCACTTCGGCATCGACGACGACCGGCTTCATGAACTCGGCTGGGGCTAGGCGCGGCAACCACGCTTCGTCCGCGTCCGGTGCTTTCATGGGCCCTATGAGCAGTGAATGCCGTGACTGCCTGGCAGGGCTCGAGCACTGCCACGGCACCGTCATTCACCACGCCTGGTATCGCACGGAATGCACCGAGGACGGCTGCGTCACCCCCGAGGTGGTGCACCTGTTCAGCATCGACTGTGAGGCGATCGGCTGCACCTGCGACGCCGCCGTGTCAGCCCATCGGGTCGGCTGAGGACAGCGCGTCCTCTACGGGGTGCACATCGGGCTCGGGGTAGAACGGCGGCGTCAGCGTCGACCACTGCACGCAGCTCCACCGTCCGTCGGTAATCGGTGACAGCACAACGGATTCGGCGTTGGGCAGGTGATGGTCGAGGGCGAAGCTGGAGTCGACGCCGGCCAGCACGGCCGACACGAGCCGGATCGCCGCGCCGTGGCTGACCACCACGATGTCGCCATGCCACGCGTCGTCATCGAGGTAGCGCATCCGCAACTGCGTGAGCACCGGCACATAGCGGTCGAGCACCTCGTTGCCGGTCTCCCCGCCGGGCATCGGCACGTCCAGGTCGCCCTCGTGCCAGCGTTGGTAGACGGTTTCGAACTCGGCGATCGCATCGTCGTCGTTGCGATCCTCGAGATCGCCCACTTGGACCTCGTGGATGCCCTCGAATTCGTGCGTGTCCAGGCCGAGTGCGCCGCTGATCTCCGCAGCCGTTTGCTCGGCTCGCACCGCCACCGAGTGAGCGATCATCGCCGCCGGATGCATCAGCTCGCGGGCGAAGGCGCGGGCCTGGTCGCGGCCAAGGTCGGTCAACGCCGCCCCTGGCGGCCTGGTGTCGAGGCGACGTTCGACGTTGCCGTGCGACTGGCCGTGCCGGACCAAGACCAGCCGGCCACTCACGGCTTGCCCTCCCGCACCCGCGTCAGCCATCGGGACGCCTCATCCAGATGCGGCGGCGCGGCGCCGGCGGCCGACCCCGTCGGCCAGGAACCCAGGTATCTCACGTCTGCACAACGACGGTGCAACGCCTTGAGTGCCTCAGCGACCGCCTCGTCGTCGATGTGCCCGACACAGTCGAGGAAGAAGAAATAGGTGCCCAACTCCTTTCGGGTGGGCCGGGATTCGATTCGGGTGAGATCGATATCGCGGATCGCGAACTCGGTCAGTGCCGACACGAGCGCTCCGGGAACATTGTCGAGGCGCAGCACCACCGAGGTGCGGTCGGCGCCGGTGCGGCTCGGCGGGGGCGCCGGCTGTCCGGCCAATACGAACCGGGTGCGGGCATTGGGCTCGTCGACCACGTCGGTGGCCAGCGCCGTGAGACCGTAGCGTTTGGCTGCCAGAGCCGTGGTTACGGCGGCGTCGGCCCGGCCCTCCGCCACATCGACGGCTGCCGCGGCGTTGGAGTCCGCCGGGTGGAACTCCGCTTCCCGCAGATTCTCCGCAGCCCATTTCGCTACCTGCGCACGGGCCACCGGATACGCAGCGATCGACGCAGGCCGCGTGACACCTGCCCGCACCGCGATCGTGAACCCAATGTCGAGCGTGAACTCGGCAAAGACCTGCATTGGGGAACCGGTGGCCAGGTTGTCCAGCGTCGGGAGCACGGAGCCGTCGATCGAGTTCTCGATGGGCACGCACGCGTAAGTGGCATCACCCGCGCGAACCATTTCCAGCGCCGCCGAGGGGCTGCTGGCCGGGAACGGTTCGAAGTCGGACAAAGGCACCAGGTTCGCGGCGACCATTCCTCGCAACGCCGCCTCGGTGAACGTTCCTTCGGGTCCGAGGTAGGCGATGTGGGGCACGTTTCAACCCTATCGGGTGTGGCCCCGACCGGCCCTGATGTCGCTGGGTAGGCCTTGCGGCTCGCTCGCCCTTCTAGTTAAGTAAGGCTTACCTCACTAGCGGAAGGCGGCGAGATGACAGCAGCGGCACCGACGACGGCCGAGCGGATACGCAGCGCGTGCGTGCGGGCCGGCGGCGCCATGCTCGCGGTCGAGGGCGCCGAGCCCACCTCCACCCCCGTGCATCACCTCCTCGACGACGGATCGTTCGCGCTGACGGTCCCTCGCGACGGCATGCTGGCCGGAATGACGGTGGCCGCGGGCGCCGAAGGGGTCCAGGCGGTGTTGGAGATGACCGACTACGCCCCGCTGCCGCTGCGCGAGCCGGTGCGCTCGCTGGTCTGGATCCGCGGGCGCCTGCACGGCATCCCCGACAGCGAAGTTGCTGCGCTGCTCGACCTCATCGCCGAGGAGGACCCCAATCCCGCTCTGCTCCAAGTGAATTCAGAGTCGACGTTGGTGAGACTTGAGATCGAGTCGGTGGTGGTCGCGGACTCCACCGGTGCGGAATCGGTCGGAGTGAGCGCCCTGCTCGGAGCCAGGCCCGACCCGTTCTGCGCGATGGAATCGTGCTGGCTCAAGCACATGGAGTCCGCACACCGTGAGGTCGTCGACCGGCTGGCCAGCCGGTTGCCGATGCCGCTGCGCCGTGGCCGGGTGCGGCCGCTGGGCCTGGACCGTTACGGAGTGCAGCTGCGTGTGGAGGGCGACGACGGCGATCACGATGTGCGGCTGCCGTTCGCCAAACCGGTCGACGACGTGACCGGCCTCAGCCAGGCGATCCGCATATTGATGGGCTGCCCGTTCCTCAATGGGCTGCGCGCCCGCCGACTCTAGGGCTCGGCTGCCGCTACCGTATCTCCGGTGACAGGGCCGCCCGACGAGCTGACCGATCCGCAACGGCGTGTCATCCGCATCGAGATCGTCGTCGTCCTGGCCGTGTCGTTCGGGCTGTCGGCCTACACCGCGTTTCTCAACCTGATCGAGGCGGTGCTGCTCGGCCTCGCCGGCCAGCGCGTGGCGCTCAATCCCCGTCGCTCACCGTTCGACCTCATCGATCTCGGCCTGAACCTTGCCGTCGCCTTCCAGCTCGTCGCATGGGGCGCGCTCGGCGTATACCTGTTGTGGCGCAGCGGCTTCGGTCCCGCGCAGATCGGACTCGGCAGGGTGCGCTGGCGGCCGGACGTGCTGGGCGGCCTCGGCCTCGCGGCGCTGATTGGCCTACCAGGACTGGGCTTGTACGTGGCCGCAAGGGCGCTGGGATTGAGCGCGCACGTCGAGCCTGTCGAGCTGTACGACACCTGGTGGCGGATACCGGTGCTGCTCTTCACCGCGTTCGCCAACGGCTGGGCCGAAGAAGTCATCGTGGTCGCGTTTTTGCTGACGCGGCTGCGCCAGCTGCGGGTCAACCCGGTGACCGCCCTGCTGGCCTCGAGTCTGTTGCGCGGCGCGTATCACCTCTACCAAGGCTTCAGCGCGGGGCTCGGCAATGTCGTGATGGGTCTGGTGTTCGCCTACGTGTGGCGGCGCACCGGTCGGCTGTGGCCGTTGATCATCGCGCACGGGATCATCGACTCGGTCGCCTACGTCGGCTACGCGCTGGCGTCGGGCCACCTCGGCTGGCTGTCGTAGATTCATTGGGTGAGCGACAACCGGCCACCGCCCCGGGGTCACGACCCCAGGGTGCGTCGGGAACCGTCGCAAGTGATCCGGCGTGACCCGAACTACCGGCCGCCGCCTGGCTGGCCGCCGAACCCGCCGACTCCCGCGCGGCGACCGCCACCCCCTCCCCCGCCACCGCGCAGGCCGCCACCCGTTCCACCCCGACAACAGCACCAGCCGCCGCCCCCGCCGAAAGCGAAAAAGCCTCGCCGCAAACGGCATTGGGGCCGCATCGTGCTGGCATTCCTATTCGTGTTCGTCGTCGCGGTGGTGGCCGGCGGAGTCTGGATGGATTCGTCGTTGCACCGCATCCCCGCACTGGCCGACTACCCGGAACGGCCGGCGACCGGCACGGGCACCACATGGCTACTGGTCGGCTCGGACAGCCGCCAAGGCCTCACGCCGGAGCAGCAGGCGGAGCTGGCCACCGGCGGCGATATCGGCAACGGCCGCACCGACACCATCCTGCTGGTCCACGTACCCGCCATCGGGTCGAGCACGCCCACCACGATGGTTTCCATCCCGCGGGACTCCTACTTGCCGATTCCCGGCTACGGCGAGGACAAGATCAATGCCGCGTTCTCCGAGGGCGGTGCCCCGCTGTTGGCACAGACCGTCGAGCAGGCCACCGGGCTACGGCTCGACCACTACGCCGAGATCGGATTCGACGGTTTCGCGGTCATGGTCGACGCCGTCGGCGGCGTGACCATGTGCCCGACGGAGCCGATCAGCGATCCGCTCGCAGGCATCGACCTTCCCGCAGGCTGTCAAAAACTCGACGGGCGCAGCGCGCTCGGCTACGTCCGCACCCGCGCCACGCCGCGGGCGGACCTCGATCGGATGATCAACCAGCGTCAGTTCATGTCGGCGTTGCTGCATCGCGCCGCCAGTCCAGCGGTGCTGCTCAATCCACTGCGCTGGTATCCGATGGCGCACGCGGCCAGCGGCGCGTTGACCGTCAACGAGGGTGATCACATCTGGGATCTGGCGCGACTGGCGTGGGCGTTGCGGGGCGACGTCACCACCACGACCGTGCCAATCGGGGAATTCACCGGCGGCGACTCCGGCTCCGTCGTGGTGTGGAACAGTGATGTCGCGGGCCAGCTGTTCTCCGCGCTTGCATCGGATTCGCCTGTGCCGCAAGAGGTTCTGGACGCCGCCGACAACGGCTCCTAGTCGCGGCCCGCGCCAGTCAGCCCGTCCTGCAGCCATGCCTTGGTGCGGCCGGGGTGATTCGTCGCCACCCACGCCACGCCGACGTCGCGGCAGTATCGGACGTCCTCGTAATGGTCGACGGTCCAGCAGTACAGCGCCCTGCCCTGCGCCGCTGCCCGATCCACCAACTCGGGGTGCTCACGCAGGGTCGCGATGGACGGCCCGACCGCGGTCGCGCCGACGGTGGTGGCGGCACTGCCGCCGAGATAGCGGGAGGTCTCCCCGAGCAGCACGGTAGGCAGCATCGGGGCCGCGCGCCGGATCCGCCACACCGCGGCCGCCGAGAACGACATCACCACCGCGCGGGACAAGTCAGCCGACGCGGGCGATGCGATGCCATACCGGTGCAGCAAGGCCAGCACCTTGCTCTCGACCAGTGCGCCATAGCGGACGGGGTGCTTTGTCTCGATGAACATCTTGACGGGCCGGTTCCAGTCCAGCACGAGGGACACCAGATCATCGAGTGTGAGCAGACCGGTGTCACCATGGCTGCCGTCGAGTCGCCAGCTGGGATGCCACGCCCCGAAGTCGAGTTCGCGCAACTGCGCCAGTGTCATCTCGCTGACCAGCCCGGTGCCGTTCGAGGTCCGGTCCACTCGGCGGTCGTGCACACACACCAGATGCCCATCGCGGGTCAGCCGAACATCGCATTCGACGCCATCGGCGCCTTCCTTGAGGGCCAGCTCATAGGCCGCCGAGGTGTGCTCTGGACGATCGGCCGATGCGCCCCTGTGCGCCACCACGAACGGATGGCGGCCGAGCGTGCCGTCGTCCGAGTTCATACGGCTATGCTGCCGGGTTTTGCCCGCCAGACTCAACCGGAGCCGCGCGCTCGGGCTCCGATTCGGGTTGCTCCTCGGCCGTTCGGGCGTCGTCTTTCTGGTCCTCACGCACGATCACCCAGCGTTTGGCCGGGCGCTCGACGGGCTGCCGCTCGAAGCCGAAGAACACCTTCATCACCAACAGCAGCGCCGCCAGCGCCATCAGGTAGGCGACGATCGTCGTCACAGTGTTGTCTGCGATGCCCTGCGGATCTTGGGTAAAGCTGGTTGCGATCGAGAACCCCGACACCGCAGTGCTGAGGATCCAGACAACCCACCACACCGTGATCGGCCGGCCCAGCCATTTCAGCCGCTCCTCGACGTCGGCCAACTCGATGACAAAGACCGGCGCCCAAAACAGATTCACCAGCGGCACAAGGCAACCCGCGCGCAGCGCCCACACAGGGCGTGGATCGGGGCGGCGGTGGTGGGCAAAGGCGGCGGCGCGCCGCGCGATCAGCCAGTTCGTCAGCACCACCGCGGTGGCGACGATCATGAACACCGCGACGACGCTGACGAGCACACCCAACCAGGTGGCTGTGAATGCCACCACCTTGTTCAACAAAATCGATCGGTTGACGATCAACAGCGCGTAGCGCAGCAAGTGCACGAGAGCCGCAACACCGAATACCACCATCGTTGCGATGAGGGTGGCACGCACGCCCGTAAGGGAGGGGCCTGTGCGCAGCCCGACCGTCTGCTGTTCCGGCGCCTCGAACTGGTCCACCAGGCCCCACCTGGGGATGACGGCGTAGCGAGGGGTGGGGCCGAGGGCACCCCTGCGGCGGCGAGGTGGCGGGGGCGCGCCGGGTCGCACCGCGATCCAGCGATATCCGGGCGGCAGCGCCGGCCGGCGTCCCCCTCCTGCAGGCGGCGAGCCCAAGCCGCCAGGTCCCGCCGGTGACGCTGCCGGGTGGGCGCTCCACTCCGCTCCGGGCGCGGGACCCGACGGCGCAAGCAGCGCGCCGTGGCATCGCGGACACCACACCCGTCGGCGGTCGCGCACGTTCCACCGCGTTCCGCACTGGGAACACACCTGAATCATTTCGCTCCTCGCGTGCGCGGGATCACCCGAACCAGACTAGCGGCGGCCCATGAGATGCCGCCGTATCCCCATCGCCAACTGTCAGTGCTTGCGCGACCGCGACCTCGCCAATGCCGTTCGTGCGGACACAGCGCATCATCGGCGCTTCAATGCAGTGTCTCCAGAGGGCCGGTAAACGAAGCATCAGCAATTCCGGCCTATCCACAATTTCCACAGCTTCATCCACAGCCCCTCAACGGCCCGAACCCCGTTTGAACCGGTGAATCTGTGTGCTTGCTGGGAATTACTGTGGATAACCTTGTGCCCAAACTGGCCGCCAATCAACAGGCCCGGGGCCGCCGAGCGAAAAGAGTTGCCACGCTAAGTTCCCGCCCGGGCATCCCGGTGCCGCGGACCAGTTGTAGTTCGGTTGGATGACAGATAACGGCACGTGTTGGACGGCTGCATCGCGCGTCACTGAGTTTGCTGGGCCGTTCGCGGCCCCGCATCTGTGAAGCTCCAACCGCGGATTTATCCACAGGGCACAACCGGTGGTTCCACGACCCCGGTGTCGATTTTCCACTCGCCACAAGAGGGGTTATGATCGGCGTCACACGAGCAGTTTGTGACAGATCTCACTGGGGGAGGGCCACAGATCGTGCAGGTCAGGAGGGTTTGATGGCGTCACATCCGATGGGTCCGGGATCCGCTATACCGCCGTCCGAATGGCATTCCTCCGCGAACGTGTACACGCGCGCCCAAATGATGGCGTGTCTACGCGCCGGCGTCATCGCGCTGGTGCTGTTGGGCATCCTCGCCCTGATCGTCTTGTTCTGACCAAATACAAAAGAGCCGCCGGGCAAGGGCCGGCGGCTCTGTGCGTGGACGACTTGAGCGGTCTCAGGCGGGCGGATAGACGCCCATGCCCTTGGCCTTCTCGGTCTGCCAGAAAATGTCGGCGATTTCGTCGATCGTCTTCAGCAGCTTCTCGGCGACGGCGACGTCGAGCGATTTCTTGACGTCACCCGCCCCGTGCACGCCATCCCAGAACAGCTGGTGCAGATTGGGGAACTGCTCGAAGTGCTCCTTGGTGAAGAAGTCCGCCCACAGCACCATCAGGTGATGCTTGACCTCCTCGGCACGCTGTTCCTTGATGAGAATCGCGCGAGCCTTGAAGTGTTCATCGTCTGAGTCGGCGTACTTCTGAAGGCTTTTCAGGCACGACAGCGCCTCGATCTTGGCCTGGGCGGGGTCATAGACACCGCAGTACAGGTCGCAGTGGGCATGGGCAGGGGTGGCGTTGGTGAAAAGTCGTTGCAGCATGGCTTTAACCTACCCTTCGAGGGTGGGCCGCAACCATCCGCAGCGACGCTGGCCACTGCGCCGCTTCGCCGTGGTGGAGGACTCGATGCGACCTTCCCTGCGCCCCGGTGACGGCCTGCTGGCGCTGCGTGGTGGCGACCCTCAGCCTGGCCAGTTACGGGTCTTCCCCGATCCGACGTTGCCTTCGCGCTGGCTCGTCAAGCGCGTCGGCGACGTGCGCGGCGCCGGGCGCAGTGCGACATTCGAAGCCTGCTCGGACAATCCGTCCGCGCCCGGTGTCGTCGACTCGCGGCAATTCGGGTGGGTGCCTGTGACCGGCTCCTACCGCGTGTTGTGGACGGTCCGGGCACGCCGCGGCTGACGCCGTGGCCGTCGAAAGTTGGTCATTAGCGGCCGTGTCCGCTTGCTACCAGGTTTGACCTGCCGCATTCTGGTCAAATCGACCCATAGGCGTGTCGCGGATGTATCCGAACACCGATGGCGCGGAGGCGAGATGGAGATGGGGTCTGGTCGGGCGATCGAGATCGCCCCGTTTCATTCACGCGGATCACTCAAGGGCTTCGTGATATCCGGTCGTTGGCCTGACTCGACCAAGGAGTGGGCACAGCTGCTGATGGTCGCCGTTCGCGTCGCTTCCCTTCCTGGGTTGCTAACCACGACAACGATTTTCGGTGCCCGCGAAGAACTCCCCGACCAGCCGGAGCCAGGAACGGTCGGATTGGTGGTCGCCGAGGGCCCGGTCGTTGGCGAATCAGCAGTGCCGCCAGGGTATTTCGCAGAGCACCAGCCGCCGGCGCTGCTGATGCTGCACCCGCCCTCGGAGACCATGCCGTCACTTCCGGAATGTACGGGCGCCGCGTCGGGATGTGTGCTGCTGCCCGGGCTTCCGTATCTGGGTTTGGAGCATCGCGCCGCCTGGGTGGAGGCGGAAGCAGACGGCACGGTGACGTCGATGGTGAGCCGTGTCGGGGTCGATCCGATCAGCCATCCCGACACAGCTATCTTGGCCATGCTGCTTGCGGCATAAGGGTTTTCGAACGATTTGATTCGTTGTCCTGAACGCTCGATTCGGGCACCCGAACTCGTGCCGCCGAGTGGCGCTGCCGCGAAAACGCCGCTATCGTCGATGAAGTCAGCGAAGGGGAGTAGCCCCCAATCGTCGAGTCGACATACTGGCGTAGAGCCCGGCCGGCGAACCGCAGTGCGGTGGGCGAGACCTTCGACCGAAGTCTGACGGGTCGCGAGCAAAGACCCGTCGGCGACGTGTCGAAAGGTCGTTCCCATGCTCACCGCCGCACTGGTCAGTCTCTCTGTGGTGTTCTTCGCCGAACTCGGCGACAAATCGCAGCTGATGACCATGACCTACGCCCTACGCCACCGGTGGTGGGTGGTGCTGTCTGGCGTCGGCATCGCTTCGTTCATGGTGCACGGGCTGTCCGTGACGATCGGCCACTTCCTTGGCCTCACGCTGCCGGAGCGCCCTATCGCCTTCGCCGCGGCGATCGCCTTCCTGTTCTTCGCGGTGTGGACATGGCGGGAGGGCCGGGCAGGCGGCGATGGCCGGGAAGTCAAGCTCGCAGAGCCGCGACACGTGCTACTAGCCGTCATCTCCTCGTTCGTCCTCGCCGAACTCGGCGACAAGACGATGCTCGCCACTGTCGCCTTGGCCAGTGACCACAACTGGGCCGGGGTCTGGATCGGTGCGACAGCCGGCATGGTCCTCGCCGACGGAGTGGCCATCGCGGTCGGCGCCGTCCTGCACAAGCGGTTGCCGGAGCGCTTTCTGCACGGTCTCGCGAGTGTGCTGTTCCTGCTCTTCGGACTGTGGCTGCTCCTTGACGGCGCCCTTGGCTTTCGTTTGATCGCGCTCGGCGTAACCGGGACTGTGGCCGTGTCCGCGGTAACCGCGGCCACCGTGACACTCGTCCGCAGCCGTCGCGAGCATTCGGTCGCCCGGCCGCCGCTCGAATCGTCGTCGCAGTAGCGCAGATCACCCACTGGCTACTGTCGGTCAAATGACTGACCAGGTTCCAACGATGATCTCGCTATCGCGCGTCACGTGCCGAGGAACGGACCGACACCCGTCAACACCGACCGCTTGCCTACGCAACTAGCAAACATGGGTTTCCGCTTTGCGGCGCGTGAGAGCAGTTGCCAGTGGGGAACATCGGTGTTCCTGTGACGAACAGTGACAAAGTTCTAGGAAAGTCATCGCCGCGCAACCGTTATTATTTGCTTCGCCGCACCGTAGGATGTCGGTGCCGGGCCTACCGACAACGCCGTTAAGACCTGTAGCGGCCACACAAAACTAAAAGGCGGGTTAACTTTTCCGCGGTTTGCACTTGGTTGTTGGCACAACTCTCGCTACGATGATCAGCAAATACGCCGCCCTACGAAACCCGCTCGTCCAGCATGTGGAGGTCAAATCGATGAGCAAGACGTTCGCCGCCCGTCTAAACCGCCTGTTCGACACGGTTTACCCGCCAGGTCGCGGTCCGCACACGTCGGCTGAAGTCATCGCCGCGCTCAAGGCAGAAGGCGTGACGATGTCGGCTCCGTACCTGTCTCAGCTCCGCTCAGGCAACCGCACCAACCCCTCGGCAGCGACCATGGCCGCCCTTGCCAACTTTTTCCGTATCAAGCCCGCGTACTTCACCGACGACGAGTACTACGAGAAGCTTGACAAGGAATTGACGTGGCTTGCCAATATGCGCGACGAGGGTGTTCGCCGTATTGCGGCGCGCACCGTCGGGTTGTCGGCAGAGGCCCAGCAGGACATTGCCCAGAAGGTCGATGAGCTTCGTCGCCGGGAGCACCTGGACGATTAGCCCGCCGTTCGCCGTTACGCGGCGTGTGGCGAATTTGGGAAATTCGGTCGCTTAGGCGCTCTCATTGTTCGAGAGCGCCAGCTGGCGATACTGCTGTGCGATCTCGAGGATCCATTCGCGATCCGAGTACGACGTGGGCTGGCGCAACCAGCCAAGTCCGGGGAAGTTAGCGCTCGCGCCATTCTTCGAGTCTTCTCGCCCGTCGTAGATCCACTGCGCAATCGTCCGTGCCTGCTCGCGCGGCTGCACCGACGGTGATTCGAGTTCGGACACATCGTCCACCTCGTCGTCGTCGCGGTCGACCCGTCGCTTCGGCGTGGCATCCGCCGCGGTGGCCTCTAGGAACAGCGCGTCGGAGATCAGCGACATCCGCTCGGCGACCCGGAACACCAGTGGGCCCCGGGGGCGGACCCCGATGCCGACATCCGGATGGCGTCGACCGAGCTCCCGGAGCAGCGGCTGGACCATTCGCAGCTCGTATCTGGCGCCGAACCAGTCTTCGACGCTGGGCAACAAGGAGCCTGCGGCGACAACCAACATGGCGCAGCCCAGCAGAGTGGCCGCCGCCCCGACCCCGAGGAGCTGGGTGTTACCCGCGGCCCGCAGTAGGAAGAACGCGGACGCCAGCACGATCAACACGACGCCGAGCGTGAAGACGAACAGCGCGCGACCACGCCGGCTGCGGTTGGAGTTACGCATGCCGGCCCACGACACCAGGCTCAGCGCCAAGAAGACGTAGAGCAGCGGCAGCAACCACGCCACCCTCCCGTCGCTAGAACCCAGGTTGCGCTTGAGGTACTCCTCTGGCGACATCTCCTCTTGCTGGTCGGCGGCGAAAAAGGTCACCAAGCTCACGACCGCGATGACACCAGCAACGCTGTATTGCGCGATAGCAATTTTGCGAATCGTGGCCGGAGACCGCTCCGACGCCACGGTCGTGATCATCACGCAGCTGCCTGCCGCGCAGCCGATCAACGCGACCTGGGAGAACCCCATCGAAATGTTGTTCCAGCGCAGCAGGGTGTCGAGCATCAGCGTCAACGGCTGCCAGTTGAGCGCAGCCACCAGCCCGAGACTGCCGAGCGCGAGGATCATCGCGGTGCTCACCAGCGACTGCTTGTTGACCAGGGCCCATCCGATGCGGAGGCCGGTCGCCAATCCGAGCAGACCAGCGATCACCCAGATGATCAACCAAACGCCTCTCCGAGTCGGACCTGAACGATGGACGAGCGATCCGACGGTAGTCGTCCGAGACGGTAAATGAGCAGCGCCGCGAAGTCCTCGGCCTCCTGCTCGGCGTCCTCACCCGCGGGACCCATGCACCCCGTCCGCTGGTTGAGCATGTAGCCGATCAGGTCAGAGCTGGCCATCTCGGTGTTTTCGCGGGCCGCCTGAACGACGGGGATGCCCTCGTGACCAAGCACCAGGTGCCCAAGTTCATGGGCGAGAGTGCGGTCCCATGCTGGTAGGCCCTTCTGGATCAAGAAGACGTCGCGATCGGCATACTGGCGCCACTGCCCGCAGACCCCAGGGGGCAGATCGGCCATCTTGAGTTCAATCGCCCGGTCGCGGTCCTCGCTCACAGCATCGACAAGGCGAGGCAGTGACACTTCCCCGCGTCGTGGGGCGAGGTCGAGCACCGCACCAACGGCGCGGGTGACACGGCGGCTGGCAGGCATAAAAACCCCCTCTCGACGAGTCCACTATGCGCTGTCCGCCCTTTCAGGGTGGGCAGTCTTGTCAGTTCACAAACCGTGCAGTGCCACTTGTGTGTACCGCAAAGCCCGCCTTCGCCTGGCGATATCCAACTAATCCCCCGGCGCCGGTGAGTACAAGCATGCCCGCAACGCCGGGCACTGCCAAGGCCGCTACCTGCGGCAATCCCGCACTCCGCAAATATTCGGAGTAGCCGACCCGGTATGACGCCGCGGGGACCGCTACGTTGCTGCCCACGGAGGCCGGCAGCGGCTCCCGGCCCGCAGGTGGTTCGGCGTTCACGCCGCGAGGTGCGGCGGGCAACGCCGGTCCGGCGGGTGCGCCGGCCCCGCCGCCTCCAGCTCCAAGACCCGCGGGCAGCGCCACGATGACCGGCAACGTGAGGGGCGGAATCGGCAGCTCGACGGCCGCTGCGCCGACGCCCGGGACGACGTCGATGACCGACGGCGCGCCCGGTTCGGTCGCGGGCGGCATGAGCTCGGGCGGAAGCTGCATAGGCGGCGGCAGCCCAGGTCGGCCGGACGGTACTTCGGGGGCGCTACCGCCACCACCACCGCCACCGGGTCCCGGCGGCTCGCCTGGCGGCCACGGCCACGGCCACCCGGGCGAGCAGTGGTCGTCGTTCTTCTCCTCGCACTCGCCCGGATCTTCCGGTGGTGGAGGCTCTTCCGGCTTTGTCGAGGGAGTAGTGGTCTTGGTGGGGGGCGTCGGAGGCGTCGGATCATCCGGATCGGTCGGGTTGCCGCCCCCGCAGCCGTGGGCGTTCCCGTTGCCACCGCTGTTTCCGCAGTTGCCGTTGCCCGGGTTTCCGACACCGTTCTGGCCGTTGTTGTTATCGCCGTTCTTTCCGTCGCCGTCGTCCTGCTTCTGATCTTCGGGCTTCTGATCTTCGGGCTTCGGGTCGGCCGGATCCTGGTCTTCCTTGTCGCCAGGATGGGGTGTGGTCTTCTTGTCGTCAGGATCGAAGTCCGACGAGTCGTTGGTGTGCTTGCCACCATGGCCGCCGTCGGCAAGTTGAGGATCGGCAAAGGCGATAGAAGCGCCGGCGCCACCCGCTAACAGCCCGGAAGCGACGAGGCAGGCTGCTGCGGCGGTGCGCACACGCGAACCCACGTCGTCACCACCCCTCAAGGCGTCACCGGCCGGCTATTCACAAGTTCCGGCAATTCTTGCACAACCACGGGCCACGGGTTTGCTGTGGCTCTGAACGTACCCCTGACCGGGGCACATCGATGCCGCAGATAGTCCGAACGATAGTGTTGGACCGCAGCATGACTGCTTTGTCATGAATCGTCAACGAGATGACCGGGAGGCCGCCGGGATGAGCCTGTTCAAGCGCAAAACCCGCGCCACCCGCAGAGCCGAGGCCCGAGCCATCAAGGCCAAGGCCAAACTCGAGGCCAAGCTCGCCGCTAAGAACGAAGCCCGCCGAATCAAGACACAACACAAGGCCGAGACCAGGGCGCTCAAGGCCCAACTCAAGGCGCAGCGCGACAGCGACAGGGCGGCGCTCAGGGTCGCCGAGACGCAGCTGAAGGCGGCCCGCGAAGGTAAATTGTTCTCCCCCACGCGGATTCGACGTGTGCTCACCGTCACCCGGCTGTTAGCACCAATCGCGGTTCCGCTCTTCTATCGCGCCGCCATCGCCGCGCGTGGCTTCCTCGACGAACGCCGTGCTGACCGGCTCGGCGTGCCGCTCAGCCAGCTCGGCCAGTTCTCGGGGCACGGCGCTGCGCTGTCGGCTCGGATCGCCGGTGCGGAGCAGTCACTGCGCCTGGTCGCCGAGAAGAAGCCGAAGGACGCCGAGACCAAGCAGTTCGTCGCCGCGATCACCGAACGGCTGCGTGACCTGTCGGCCGCCGTCGCCGCGGCGGAAAACATGCCGACGTCGCGCCGCCGCGCCGCACACGCAGCGATTGCCCAACAGCTCGATGGCATCGACGCCGACCTGATGGCCCGTCTCGGCGTGGCCTAAGACCTGTCGAGCATGAGTCGTCTTCTCGCGGCATTGGTCCTGGCCATCTCGTTTACCGTCAGTGCGGTGGCCGCGGCCGGTGTCGCCTCGGCGCACGCGACCCGCGTCGCGACCGATCCGGTCGAGAACACTGAGCTGACCCAGTCTCCGCAGAAGGTCAGCGCGATGTTCAGCGAGGCGCTGCAACCCGAGTTCGCCGCGATGACGGTCGTCGGGCCGGACGGCAACCTGTGGTCGACGGGTGATCCGCAGGTGGACGGCGCCGTCGTCAGTGTCGGCGTGCGGCCGCTCGGCCCGTCCGGCACCTACACGGTGAATTACCGGGTGACGTCGGCCGACGGGCACGTGGTCTCCGGGTCGTGGTCGTTCCGGCTCGCAGTGTCCGGCACGGGCACACCTGGTCCGTCGGCGTCCGCGGCGAGCCCAGCGAGTGACGGAATTCCGGTGTGGCCGTTCTTCGTCGCGGCGGGCCTGATCGTCGCCGGTGGCGCGGTTTGGGCGGTGCGACGCCAGAGGTGACGCGCCGACGGGCGGTCGCCGGTGCAGCCCTGATCGTCGCTGCCTCCGTCGTGCTGGCGTGCATGCTGGCCGGCTCACAGAATCCGCCGGCAGCGACGCTGGTGCGGGCGGTGGCCGACGGTGCGGCGGTCGTCGCGATCGGCCTGGCCGCGGTGCCGATGCTTGACGTCGACCGCTACCGCGGTGAGCTGATTCGCCGCGCGACCGGGCCGTTGACGATCGCCAGC